>JBGSNT010000043.1:0-4988 GCA_041739575.1 Nodosilinea sp.
CCGTGTTGTCGCTGGTGGCGCCAGGTACTCAACTGCGAGGAGTACAGCCCTTCTCGTCGCAGTAAGGCCCCGATTTGGCCCAGTTCGCTGCAACGGTCTGCGGCTTCAACCATCTCGAGTTTATAAGCCGCAGTAAATTTACGGCGGACAGGTTTTTCTAAAACCTCGGGATCTGGGCAGACGGCTTTCCCATTGTTTTCAGAATTCAAGAGCTGCGAGGGCATAGAGTCTGACATGCGGAATAACCGTTCCTTCTACTTTAATTTGGACTGGCTTAGCTGTCTCATCTATTGTTGTCACAGTGGGTGGGGGGCAGATAACTGAAGATGCCCTTCTGGCAAGTACAGAGTTATTTGTGGATAGTTCGGCTCCACTAAGGCGCTTGCTTGACCAGGTGCGCGATGCGATTCGGTTAAAACATTATTCTTACCGGACGGAGCAGTCCGATGTTTAGTGAAACGCCTGTGGCAGAACCATGAGTCGGTTGCAAAGGGAGACATCCAGTGAAATAACTCTGAGTCCTGGAGTAGCTGCCCGCGCCGCAACCAGCATCCCAATCTCCCTCGGCAGCTCTTTCGTGAAAAGTTCCAAAGTTTGTCCAACGCAGAGTAGGACAATTTCTCCCCGGCTGCATCAGCGCAAGCCAGCTCGGCTAGCTGCGCGCGCAGGCAACTACTCGATTATTTTTAACGCATTACATTCATAGCAATCTGCCCACCTTTTTGAATTCACCCCCATTTAGGGATCGATCCTTAACACATCGTCGCTGGCTGCAGGGAGTTCAAACATCATGCCGTCTTCGGTGAGCACGATACCTTTGGGCAGCTCCCGCGAGAAGATCTTCTTGAATAGAGCATTCTGAGGCGGTGGCACCAGATGGTAAAGGGCAAGCTGCTGCACCCCACTCTGTTCAACTAAATCTGAAAGGTCGCTCGTGTGTGCATGATAATTCTGAATATCATGCAAAATCTTCCCAAATCGCGTCCCTGCTGAGGCCTGCTCAAGCGTCTCGATAATCGGCAGCGACAAACTGTCTTGAAGTAATAAGTCTGCCCCGGCAGCGGCCTCGATGAGGCCCGGTGTAATGGTTGTATCGCCACTAATGACTACGGATCTGCCCCGATAATCGAATCGATAACCCACCGCAGGGCGGATTGGATCATGATTTACCAGGAAGCTGGTGATGGACAGAGCTCCCATCTCAAGCACCGTGCCGACCTCCATCAATTGAGCCTGCATCACCCCAAGCTCGGGAGGTAAAAGGTCCTCGCCATGATGGGCCACCCGATAGGTTGAGTCGAGCCGATAAGCGGTATTCAGGCCATCGACCACCTCCGACACGCCATCAGGACCATATACGGTCATCGGCTTGGGCCTCCCAGCTACCCAGGAATTAAGGTTGAATTCAGGCAGCGCAGCGATATGGTCGGAATGAAAGTGGGTCAGGAAGACCGCTTCGAGGCGCTCTAGCGGCAAGCGCCCAAGGGTAGCAACCTGAGCGGAGCCAGCACCGGCATCAACTAAATACAGTGATTCTCCAGCGAGAACGGCAATACAGGCCTGAGCCCGCCCGTGGGCGGGCATTGGGGAAGAGGTACCACAAAGAAAGACTTTAAGCCCCTCATAGCTATCCATGTCGGCAGGACGTGCCATCTGTGCGGTCACGGCTTTTTCGAGCATCCAGTCCTGGGCTGCCTCCGAATTCCAGGCCCAAATTCCGAAGGCGATGATTACGACAATCAGGCTAGCGAGAAATCCGAGGGCTTGTTTCATCATTTTGAGTTGAATGACTCATCATCTCCTTAAATTCCAAAGTCTGCTTGCACCTCGACGAGCGATCGCGCCCACAACTTTTCCGGTTGCCAGGTATCAGGATCGAAGTGGGCGTTGCGACCCCGGTGATAGGCCGTGAGTAAGCGAGATCGCACCGCCTCATGACTGAGCAACAGGATCTGTTGCCGCCGTTGCCGCTGAATGCCCCGCAGAGCTCCCAGCCCAATGAGAAGGTTCGCTAACCGAAACTTTGCCCCGAGTAAAAATGCCTGCACTTCAGCTTCACCTACAGGGTCTGTGTCATAGCCGGTTAAGACATGAATGCCGTCGTGGAGTTGTTGGCGGCGTGGCCCTCGGACGAACGGGGAAAGACTATTGGCATCAAGGTGTTCCGCCCAGGCATGGCCGAGGGTGCCGGGTGGGAGCGATCGCAAATAGTCCATTTCCACAATCGGCGGCACGTTGAGATCGAGGCGATCAGTAACCCAGCCCAACACTTGCAAAAAGCGCTCGACTCGCTGGGTCTGCATCTTTTCTACGGACGATACGGAAGAGGTATTCATTGGATTTCTGTGTGATTACAAAGTCAGCGAATGTGGTCATTCAGAGGAAAGGAGGCGGTCGAATCCTCGGTTTCTGTCTCAGTTTTGTTAACGACGACGGTTTTGACGACGTTGTTGACGAATTTGTTGTAGTTCCGCCAGTTGTTCGTCAGTGAGCACTTCACGCAAATCGGCTTGGGTGTCTTGCAGCACCTCGCGGATGTCTCCCCTTTGACTAGCCGTCAGGTTGTCGATCGCCTGGGCGGCTGCTCGCACATCTTGCAATTCTCGGTACGCTGCCTGAAATTGTTCCTGTTGCGCGTCGGTCAGGATGTCGTCTAAATCGCCGCGCAGGTCTTGAAAAATGTCCTGCACAGCTGCCTGCTGGTCGTCATTCAGTTCGAGTTCCTCAAGCAAGGGATACGCTTGAGCATTGGCAGCAGTTAGGGTGGGCGGAGCCATCATCAACGTTGCGGTAGCGGCAAGGCTAATCAGTCCGAGATGAAAGAAGCGTTGCATGGTTTTGTCTCCCAGTGAGTCGTGAACTCTAACGCTCTCAATTTAGCCAGGAGACAAAGCCAAATTTTGGCCAGGAGGTCATGTCGCACCCATGACTTTAGTCATGTTCTATGCAGCCTGAAGTGGGGTTAGATAGAAAATGCCCGCCGTTAAGTCTTTTCATGCCATCGATTCGCACCATTCGCTTGGATAATCATCCGTTTCCGTTTTTGTTGTACGGAGAATGGATGCTAATGGCGATCGCTTTAATCAGCGAATTTTCTCCCAGTGTGCTGCCCCGCAGCGGCGGGTTTCCCGTCTTGGCCCTGCTGACAATTCTAGGATTCGGAGCCTTAGGACTTTGGTTGCCGACGAGGCCATTGGGACTGCAAATCGGCCATGTCGCTCTACAGTTTGGCCTGTTAGTCATTGCCGCCCGCTTAAGTGCCGTTGGCCTGCGGCTGTTTCCGCTGCTGCAAGTCGTCTTGGTCATGCGAAGTTGCCTGATGTTTGGCCTCTGGGGTCGCTTGCTGGTGTCCAGTGCCACGTTTATCTTCTTTTTCAGTGTGGTGCAGCGTCGGTTGGCGACCTTAGAGCAGGCCTTTCCCTTGCGCTCCAGTGGACAACTGGTCACGCAACTCATCGGTGTGCGGCTCAGTCTGATGGTGATGTTTTTGGTGCTGCTGGTGTTTTTGCTGCTGTTTATGAATGCGCTTTTGTCGGAGCGGCAACGGCGAGAAGAATTACGACTCGCCAATCAAAGACTCCGCGAATCAGCAGCACAAATTGAAAAGCTAGCCATGAATCAGGAGCGCACCCGGATTGCGAGAGAAATCCACGATTCGTTGGGACACGCTTTAACGGGGTTAAACATTCAGCTAGAGGGAGCCTTAAAGCTGTGGGACGCCAATCCTGACCAGGCCAGAACCTTTGTGGCGCAGGCCAAAGAGATGGGATCCACGGCCCTCAACGAAGCACGGCAGGCCGTAACGACCCTGCGGCAAACGCCTTTGGCCCAGCAGGATTTAGCTGAGGCGATCGCGCCCCTCACTCAACGACTCCAGCAGGTTACGGGGGTTACTCCCAATGTGTCGGTGGACTCTCCTCCCCTACCCGAATCTTTGAAGCTAACGGTCTATCGTCTTGTGCAGGAAGCCCTCACCAACATTTGCAAGTATGCTCAGGCCAGTGAAGTTAGCATCGCAATTCAGGCGTTGCCAGACGTATCGCGATTGCACATTACCGTGCAAGACAACGGCGTGGGCTTCAATCCTCAAGAAAACACAACAGGGTTTGGTCTGAGTGGCATTCAAGAACGAGCCCAGGCGGAAGGGGGGCAAGTGCAGCTAACCACTGCTCCCGGCCAGGGCTGCACGGTACAAGTTTGGTTACCTTTACCTTCAGAGGTAGCATGATTCACGTTTTGCTGGTGGATGATCAGGCGATCGTGCGTCAGGGACTCAAGGCGCTGCTGTCTTTGGAAGCGGATTTGGAAATTGTAGGCGAGGCGGCAAATGGTCGGGAGGCCGTGGCGATCGCCCAAAAACTACTCACTACCCCCAACGCTGTGGAAGTTGCGCTAATGGACATCCGCATGCCCGTGATGGATGGCGTGGCAGCGACCCGTGAACTTTTGCACCAGTATCCCGACCTGAAAGTGCTGGTGCTCACTACCTTTGAGGACGACGAACTGGTACAGCAAGCGGTGCAGGCAGGAGCCGTCGGCTATCTGCTCAAAGACACTCCTTCTGAAGAAGTGGCCCAGGCCATTCGCGCCGTCCATCGCGGCTATGCCCAATTTGGCCCTGGCATTTTGCAAAAGATGGTGATCTCACAACCCGCCTCCCCCAAGGCCGAAATTCCTCCTGGGTTTGATGAACTGACGCCCCGCGAGCGGGAGGTCCTGGCGCTGATTGGTCAAGGAGCCAACAATCGCGAAATTGCCGAAGCTCTGTTCCTCTCTGAGGGAACCGTCAAGAACCATGTGACGAATATCTTGGGACGGCTGGGGTTGCGCGATCGCACCCAGGCCGCCCTCCTTGCAGCATCTCTGCCATCAGAAAACGATTAGCAACCCTATACAAACTCAAACCCTTGGTTGAAGTTCGTGACCTCAACGCCGGCAATCACGCCCACCAGTTCTGGCATTGCACCATCCGCCGTGTGGTAAATGGC
>JBGSNT010000050.1:0-13822 GCA_041739575.1 Nodosilinea sp.
GAAACCGTGCGCGGCCAGTATGGCCCCAACAGCGACGAAGCCCAGGCCGTTGGCTACAAGAAAAAGTCGGAATACAAGCGCCCCCGCCGCGCCCCCAGGGCCAACGCATCGTAAGCCATCCTCAAAACCTGATTCTCCAAGGCTCGTGAGCACAGCTTGCGGGCCTTTTTTGCGCTCAGGATACAGGGGCGATGGTCGAAGACCGGCCAAAGGCCATCGCAAGCTTGTAACAAATCCTGGTTACATACCCCCGATTCGTAGGGGCATAGCATGCTATGCCCCTACGAGGTTCCCAATTGTGAATCGGGGTTTTCCGAATCGGATATCGTATTAGCCCCATTTTCCAGCAGTCCTAAAGCCGCCACAAATGGACGACAGCGCCATGGGTTAATGGCTGTGCAATAGCTCCTTCGCCCAAGCTTGATCCTCCGCTGATAGCGCTGGTGGCGGCATAGGGGCTTGATAATCTACCCGAAGGCCATACCCACTGCGTTCATAAATGCCGCCTGTGCGTGCCGATTAGCGGCAAAACCACCCTGGCCCCGACCTTGATCGAACAACTGCTACTGTGGCGCATTCCAACCATTCAGCTCGATCGCATTCGAGCTGAACAGGTACCGCTTGGCGGCCAGTTCTGTACATTACCAGTTCTGTAAATTAGTAGATAGCTAACCGACACGCGCTGCGATCCTAGAACCAGCTGTCGGGAGCAATCCCGACAGAAGTGTCGTTCATCCCCATTGCCAGGCATACCTTTGGGCCGGTTGCGGTAGGAAATTGGTAGGACGGTTTATTGAGAACCGCTATAGTCGAGGGGCAGAAGGGGTTAGAAGATTTGTAAACGTCCCTATAACTATGCTGGCTGAGCGAAGTCGTTTTGCTCCGCAACGCTAGCGCGAACGCATTGCGTCTCCCTCAGGGAGAAAGCCAAAACCTACCCGAGATGTCCCCTGGCCCCTCTGGGGCGGCTGCGCCTACGACTCCGCTCAGGGGACGGTTACAATTTTTGAACCATTAGTGCTGTACGGTGGGCCCTGCCCACCATTAGGGAAAAAGTTTTCCAGAAATTACCTTAGTCTAGATTTTTGAAACCCTAGGTCGAGTAAGTTGGTATGGCTCAAGCTTCCGTTTCAGACTCGTTAAGTCAGGATAGGTTGATCATCGCAGGTGCTAAACCTGAACAGGGTCATCATCATGGCCATCACCATGGCGATCATGGCCACACCCACGGCGCCATCGATCCGTCGATTGCCAGTAGCGATCGCGGCCTCTGGGCGGTCAAGTGGTCGCTGGTGGGGCTGCTGATTACGGCGGTATTGCAGGCCGGGGTGTTCTGGCTTTCTGGCAGCGTCGCCCTGCTGGCCGACCTGATCCACAACGTGGGCGATGCCCTCACCGCTCTACCCCTGGGGGTTGCGTTTATCGTGGGTCGGCGTCCACCGACGGCGCGCTTTGCCTACGGCTATGGGCGAGTCGAGGACCTGGCCGGGGTGGCGGTGGTGGCGGTGGTGTTGATCAGCGCTATGATCACCGCCTACGAGTCGATCGATCGCATTTACCATCCCCAGCCCATTCACCACCTGGGGGCGCTGGCGGCGGCGGCCATCATTGGCTTTGTCGGCAATGAAGTGGTGGCCCTTTTTCGCATGCGGGTGGGGCGCGAGATCAACAGCGCCGCCCTAATTGCCGACGGCAAGCACGCCATGGCCGATGGGATGGTGAGCCTGGCGGTGCTGGTCAGTGCGGTTGGCGTTGGGCTGGGCTATAGCTGGGTAGATCCACTGATCGGCCTGGTAATTACCGCCCTGCTGCTCAAAATTGTCTGGGAGTCGGGGCAGACCATCTTTAGTCGCCTGCTCGATGGCGTCGAGCCGGAGGTGATCGACGCGCTTCACCATGCGGTGGAGCATAGTGAAGCCGTGGATACGGTAGAGAGCATTCGCGCCCGATGGCTGGGGCACCGACTGTACGCCGAGGTGGATGTGGCCCTGCCGCCCACCCTCTCGCTACAGGAGGTTCAATCCATTACGGAGGCCACTGAGGCAAATCTCAAGGCGCATCTGCCCTACCTGGGTCGGGCGGTGGTGCGTGGGGTGATTCAAAAAACAGAACTATGCTAGAAACCGTTGCGACGTTAAATCAACCCGATTTGCCTGGGGCTGAGACCCCGGCCGATCGCATTCCCCTGACCCAACGCCTGATTGCTCTACTGCGGGAGCCGCTGCTGCATTTTGTGGTGCTGGGGGCACTGGTGTTTGGGCTCTATGGCTGGGTGGACAATCCCGCCGCTTCGACTGCTGCCTCGGGCCAAATTGCCGTCACCGCCCCGGTGATTGCCTCCCTCACTACCGACTGGCAGCGCCAGTGGGGCAGGGTGCCCAATGCCCAGGAGCTGCAAACCTTAATCGACCAGTACCTGCGCGACGAAATCTTTTACCAGGAAGCCCTGGCCCTGGGAATGGATCGCAACGACATCATTGTGCGGCGGCGGCTGATTCAAAAGGTTGAGTTTTTAGCCGAAGATGTGTCGGCCCTGCGGGAGCCTGAAGATGACGAGCTACAAGCCTACCTGGCTGAGCATGGCGATCGCTACCAGGTGCCAGGCCAGGTGAGCTTTACCCAGGTCTACTTTAGCCGCGAGCTGCGGGGCGATCGCGCCGATGCCGATTCGGGTTTCTCTGGCTAGTCCCCCTGGTGACGGCGTGCGCTGTGGTGGTGTACCTGCGGGTGCCGGTCTATGCAGCCTGGTCACACTCCCATCGTCAGGGCCACATTCTGCGAGCATTGCTGGAGGGATTGGTCGCGGGAGTTGCCGTCGGACTGATCGGATTGCTGTTTCCTGGGCCAGGAGGCCCCACCATGGCGGCGAGGCAAGCTGCCGTCATGCTGATTTGGCTAGCCGTTCTGGCCGTCGTAGGGGTTGCCAATGCACTGCTCTTGTATGCGATTTCGTCTTTTGCAGGCAGAGGCTTTTGGCCACCCATCACCTCTTTAGAGACCAGTGCTTAGCCGGTCGGTTTGGGGTCGAGTCGCTAGACTTTGGCAAAGACCTTCAGGCTCTGGTCAGCAAGGCCTACCAGCTGCCCTTTGCTTTGACCGGCACCGTGGGGCAAGTTGTGCTCGACATTAAGTAGAATCAACGAAAGACCCTAGTAGACTTCGGCATAAGTTTGGCAACTATTGCCAATCGCAAGGGAGTAGGGGAGCTAGGGAGCCAAGCGATCTGGAATAGTTGGCATATTTCAGCCTTCGAGTACTAGGGTCTTTAAAAATAACTGAGGTTTTTGGACCAGAACTGTCCATAGTCAAGTCATTAGGAGTCAAATCATGAGTGAGAAAATTGATCAATTCTGTGAATCCCTGCGGCAACAGCTGACCGAGATTGAGACGAAGTTGACCCATGCCAAAGCCGATCTGGAGACAGCTCCCAAGGAGGCTCAGGATCTCCTTAAGTCCAAGCTCGAAGACGCCAAGTCTCAGCTCGCCGAAAACAAACAGAAAGCCGAAGACGCCAAAACCAACGTGCAGCAGTGGCTAGCTGCCAAAAAGTCTGAGCTTCAGTCTCAGGTGGAAGACTGGAAAGCTGGCCGTGAAGTCGATAAATTGGTGTCTCGTGCCGATCGCACGGAATCCTACGCAGCCAGCGCCATTGTGTTTGCGGCCGCCGCCGTGCAAGAGGCTCAGGTTGCCGTGCTGGAGGCGATCGAAGCCCGCATGATCGCTGACGAGGCCGTCTCAGAGTAGACGATCGGTATTAGATGTTGGTTCGTCCGTAGGAGTTGATGCTATGGAAATTGTTTGCTGAGGTCGGCCCAGGTTGATACCCAGTTCATCAAATCGCAGCTTGAGTCGGTGACGATATTCCCGGCTCACATTCCACTGCTGCATCGGTGCGGTTTTGGCCCGAATCTTGAGGGTCACACCGCTGGCGGCCAGGTTTTCAATCGCCAAAGTATCCGGGACTTCCAAAATTTTGTCTTGCCATTTAGGATCTTGAGCCATGGCCTCAAAGGTTTGGCCCATAACCACCAAGGCTTTATCGATATCCGCGTCGTAGGCGACTTCAATCGTCAAATCCATGCGAGACCACTCTTTGGTCATGTTTTTGACGGTGGTAATTTCGCCGTTGCTGATGGTGATCAGTTCCCCGGCAGAACTGCGCAGTTGAGTCGCCAAAAGATTCAGGGCCTCTACAGAACCACTGACATCTCCAGTGGCAATCACATCCCCCACAGTATAGGCATCTTGCCACAGCACCATGGCCCCACGGACGGCATCTTTCAGGGCAGATTGTAGGCCAATGGAGGCGACCAGCCCCAGCACCCCGGCACTGGCCACAAACCGAAAATCAGAAAACCAGGCCAGAATGCGAAACGCCAAGATCAGGCCAATCACGATCCACAACCCATTCTCGATGTCTTTCAAGGTGCGTGACAGAGTTGGCAGCCGCTTTTTTCGTCGCTCTAACCCATGAACGGTGGAAACCATCTCTCGATCAAGGATAAACCGCTCATTGGCCCAGAGATTGAGCAGACGGTCTGTAGCTTGGTGGCTCACCTGAATCATCAAAATAATGACAAACCACAGCACCATGAGCCAAATGGGTTGCCGTATCAGCAGGACTCCGAGGGTACGGGTCTGAGGGAACAGCCGCATGCTCAAGCTCACGGCAATCAGCCAGATCACAATGGTGGCAATCTGAATAATGCGTAGACGAATCGACCAACCACTGAGTTGTCGGTTGAGTTGATACTGCTCTTGTCTGAGGGTATCTCTCTGGGCCGCTTCTGCTTCAGACGCCTGGGGGTCGAGAGCCGCGATCGCCTCCTTAAGGCCATTGATTTGACTGCGCAAGTGCTGTTGTCGCTGACGGTTGCGTCGATTCAAAAAAAGCAAAAGTCCGTTCAAAAGGGCCGCAAACACCGCAATGAAGACAATTCGCCAGAGCTGGGTGCGGATGTACTCAGGCTGCCGTTCTTGATAGCCTCGGGCCAACCCGGCCCGAATTTGGCTGGCATAGTAGTCTGCCAGATCGGGGGTTGGCAAACCGTAAATTTCAACATCGCTGCTGGTGACCGTGACAATGGAGAGCGGCGTGGATGTTTCGTCCAGGATGGCTTGCACCACCATCTGGGTATTCAGTTCGTTCACCACAATTTGACGATCTTCTAGAGCCTGCCCCTGGGCTACGGTTTGCTTGAGGACTTGTCGCAATCGATTTTCAACCCGCTCAATCCGAACCTTTAGAGCCCCTGTGCCCCTGGCATCTTGTTCTCCTGTAGAAGTTCTGGTGGCGGCCACCTCAAATAGGTTGAGCCCATCTAGCCGCACCGTGTCGTACACCAGGTCGCCGATCGCGCCACTGTTGTTCAGCCGAGGAAAGAAGATAGAGCCCTGAATATTCAGGGCTTGTGAGGTCTGGCAGAAGGTCAGACCCAGCATTAGGATCGCGATCACCCCTATCTTTAGGGCTCGTCTAAAAGCCAGGGTAGTGGGTAGCAGCCAACTCATTCAAACTTCCTCTTGAAAAGACTAAGACTCATAGCGAACTGGTAAACTTCAGATGAAGTCAATAGGGTGACGGTTGAGTTCTTCACTCAGATTCCAAAGACACAACGAAAAACGATGACATTTGACAATGGCAAAGCGTTTAGTGACCATGCAGAGCTGAGCAAGAAGCGGCTTGCCTCTGGAATACTCAGATTCACTACTTTAAGCCGTTCAAGAGCATCCGCAACCGCGTCACCCTGGATGAAACGATGGATATCGGCTTCGACACGGGTACCCCGGTGACCGAGTCCTACCAACTGCCCTTTGCCTTTACCGGCGAACTGGATGAGGTTGCGATCGACCTGCAAGGCTAAATAGGAGGGCCAAATTAAATTTAGCTTGGGCTGCCGGGTTTCGAATCTGCTCAACCCTCCGCCTAGCAATGGATCGAGCATTGAGCGGGGTCGAAATGCGTCTTAATAGATAATCAGACCTACTTACTTAGCAGCTAGGGATAGAAGCTGGGTTTCTGCTGTGCTATGCACCAAGGCGTCAAGTCTGAGGTTTTGTCTACAACGTGGCGCTTTGGGCCTCCAGGTCAATGCCCAGCACCTGGGTGTAGGCCCCACGGGCCTGGGTGACACCGATGGTGCGCTGGGCCGCTTCGATCATGGGTCGGCGCAGGCTCACCACAATAAACTGGGCCTGCTCGGTCTGCTGCTTGATCATGCGCGACAGCCGCTCCACATTGGCCCCGTCGAGGAACATGTCGACCTCGTCGAAGGCGTAGAAGGGGGAGGGGCGATAGCGCTGAAGGGCAAAGATAAAGCTCAGCGCCGTCAGGGATTTTTCGCCCCCGGACATGGAGGCCAGTCGCCGCACCGGCTTGCCCTTGGGGTGGGCCACCAGGTTGAGGCCGCCGTTGAAGGGGTCTTCGGAATCTTCGAGCTGGAGGTGACCGTCCCCGTCGGAGAGTTCGGCAAAGATAGTTTTGAAGTTTTCGTTGACGGCATCAAAGGCCTCGGTGAAGGCCTGACGACGCAGGGTGGTAAAAGTTTCGATGCGCAGAAGCAGCTCGGTACGCTCTTCCTCCAGGGTGGTGAGCTTGTGGGTGAGTTCCCCCAGGCGCTCTTCGGTGCGGTTGTATTCTTCGAGGGCCAGCATGTTGACCGGCTCCATGGCTTCCATGCGGCGCTGGAGCGATCGCAGCTCCTTGCGCAGGTCTTCCAAATCCGTCTCGGGGGGAATCTCCGGCAGCGGGTCGGGCAACTCCGCCGCCTGGGTGGCCAGTAAATCCTGGGCCTCCGCCAATTGCTGACGGCGCTCCTGCTGGGTTTCAAGCAGTTTTTGGCGCTCCCACTCCTGTTGCTGGGTTTGGGTGCGCTGGGTGCGGAGTCGTCCCTCTAGATCGTCGCGGGCCGCTTTTTCGGTGGCCAAGGTTTGGTCGAGAATGGTCATTTGCTGGCGCAGTTGGGCAATTTCGCCGTTCAGCGCGGTCTGCTGCTGCTGGAGCTGAATGAGCTGCTGGTCGCGCTCGGTCTGCTGCTGGGCCAGGGTGGTGAGGGTTTGCTCGGCCTGCTGGAGGGAAAGATTGAGCTGCTGGCGCTGGTTGTGCAACTCCTGCAGGCGGCGCTCGGCGGCCTGGAGTTCCTGCTGGCGATCGCCCAGTTGAGCCTCCAGCTGCCCCACGGCCGCCTGGGCCGTCTGCCACTCGCTGTGGGCCTGGGACTGCTCTAGCTGGCTGAGGGCCTGCTGCTGGCGGGTGATCTCGGCTTCCTGGGTGGGCAGAGATGCGGCCAACTGTTGCAGTCGAGACCGGGTGACGCTGAGTTCTTGCTGATACTCGGCAAGCTGGGTCTCGAGCTGGGCGCGCTGCTGGGCCTGCTGCTGCTGCTGGCTCTGCTGCTGTTCGCCCTGCATTTGGAGTTCGCGGTATTGCTGGCGCTCGGCAATCAGGGATTGGGAGAGGTTTTGCAGGGTGGCGGAGGTGGTCTTGAGGTCGCGATCGCAGCGCTCCAGCATAATCTCAATATCCCCCAACCGCTGGCGCAGGGCCTGGGCCTCTGTGGATTCCGCCGGTTCCACGGTGCCAAAGTGAAGACTCCCGGAGCGGGCGGAAATATTCCCCCCGGTCATGGCCCCGCTGGTTTCGAGAATTTCGCCCTCCAGGGTGACGATGCGGTAGTCCCCCAGGTGCTGCCGGGCCGACTCCAGGGTGTCAAACACCACGGTGCTGCCAAAGGTATAGCCAAAAATGTCCCGGTAGCGAGAGTCGCAGTCGATCAGGTTGACGGCGTAATCCAAAAATCCATCCGGGCGCTTCCAGTCGGGCACTGGGGTAAAGCGGGGGGCGCGAATTTTGTTCAGGGGCAAAAAGGTGGCCCGTCCAGCCCGGCGCTGCTTGAGAAACTGAATGCCCTGGGCGGCCACCTGATCAGTCTCGACCACCAGATAGCCCAGGCGCGCCCCGGCGGCGATCTCTAGGGCCAGCTGAAACTTGGGGTCGACCTTACCCAACTGGGCCACCAGTCCGCTAATGCCGGCGATGCCGCTGTCGAGCAGCAGCTTGGTGGCGTGGGTGCCCTGGCTCTCCTGCAGGGCCTGGGTTTGGGCCTCAAGCTTGTCCAGCTCGCGCTGCTTGTCGCGCTGCTCCTTGAGCAGGCGAGTCTGGGTGTCGCGCTGCACCGATAGCTCGGCTTCGGCAGCGGCGATCCGGGCGGCGATCGCCTGAATGCTTTGCTCCGCTGTAGCCAACTGCTGGGCCAGACCCAAATCCTCGGCGGCGGCCGGAGCGTCCCCCAGGGTGCGGTGCTGTTCCGTCAGGGATTCGATCTGCTGTTCAAGCTGGCGCAGGCGCTCTTGCAGGCGAATTTGCTCGGACCGCTGGGGTTCAAGGTCCTGGCGTAGGGCTTCGATCGCCTGGCGCAGCTGGGTCTGCTGCTGAATGCTGGTCTGGGATGCGGAGGCGATCGCCAGGGTAGCTTGGCGGCGCTCTTCTAGGGCTTGCTGCACTTGGTTTTTGGCTTCGGTTAGGGCAACCAGGTCGCCCGTGGTCAGGGCCTCGATTCCATGGCCCACCTGCTCAAAATCGCGCTGCTGTTGCTGGCGGGCAATTTCGGTATCCCGGTGCTTGGCGGCCCCCTGATTGGTGGCGGCGCGGTTCTCTTGCTCTTGCCGCTGGAGCTGACGTAGCTCGGCCTCATGGGTGGCGACCTGGGCCTGCAGGGCTAGGTACTCGTCTTCGCCCAGGTTCCGAATGCGGGCATTCAGGGTGGCCAGTTCGGCCTCCAGGGCGGCGATCGCCCCCTGCCCCTGGGTAATCGCCTGGGCTAGCTGGGTAGACTTGACCTCGCCCTGCTCTAGGGTTTGGTGCAGGGCGGCGATCGCCCTTTGCTGGCTCTGCCACAGCAGCACCGCCTCCCACTGGCTCTTGGTCTGGAAGGTTTCCTTTAGCTTTTGGTACTTCTCGGCCTTTTGTCGGTCCTGGGCTAGCCGCTCTAGCTGGGCTTGCAGCTCCCGCTCCACAATGCGAAAGCGCTCTTCGTGGTCACGCACGGCATCGAGCTTGCCTCGGGCCTGGTCAATTTTGCGATCGAAGGCGGCCACCCCGGCCAGCTCATCGATAATTTCCCGCCGCTCCCGGGAATTCATGGAAATAATGCTGGTGACATCCCCCTGGAGCACGACGTTGTAGCCCTCAGGGTAGACGTGGAACCGCTGCAACTGCTCGTGGAGCTGATTGAGGGTGCAAGACTCACCGTTGATGTAATAGTTAGAGGTGTAGGTGCCCTGACTGGTCACCCGCAGACGTCGAGTCACGCTCCACTCGAGGCCCACCGGTAGCGTGACAATTTTGTCGGTGGAGTCGGGGTCAATTTCAAAGTTTTCTGCGGCTGAGGGCTGGCCGTTATGGCCATTGCCGTCATGACCGTTGACGCCACCTGAACCGTTGGCGCCATTCCGGTGAGTCCCCTGCGGTACCCCATCATCAGCGCCATCTATCATTAGCTCAGCGGCTACATCGCTGAGGTCAAAGGTCACGGTGACGCTGGCCTCAGAGGTGGCGCGGCGACTCATCTGGTTTTGGTTCACCAGGTCGGGCAGGCGATCGGCCCGCATGCCTTTGGAACTGGCCAACCCTAGACCAAACAGCAGCGCATCTAAAATATTTGACTTGCCCGAGCCATTGGGGCCAGATATGACAGTAAACCCAGGCAGCAGTGGAACCTGGGTCGTACCCCCAAAAGACTTAAAGTGGGACAACTCAACGCGCTTAATGTGCACTGGCCAGCGTTACCTCGGGCTTAAAACAATTGTACTATAGAGCTTGGGGTTTGGCTATCTGTTTTGAATCAGCACTAGCGAACCAGGCTGGTTTTGGTAGATGGGTCAGAGAGGGGGCGGACATATTCTATAGAAGGTGTTGTTGGCCTAATGCTGTCCTATGCTCATTGGAAGCCATGGCCTTGCTGCCGCCTAAGTTTAGTGCAAAACCCCTGTTCTGTACGCTAGAGCATTTCGACCGGGGGCTGAGATTTTCGGCCCGCAAGCCGCTAACTAAGCCAGCTCTTCAATTTCCTCGGCCTGGGGATGGAAGTATTCGTAGATTTGCTGGGCCAGTTGGGGGCCAATACCAGGGACGGTAGCTAGCTGCTCTGGGTTAGCCTCGCGGATGTAGTCGATGGAGCGAAAGGCGGCGAGCAGTTCCTTCTGGCGGTGCTGGCCAAGGCCAGGGATCTCGGAGAGGCGCGATCGCCGCATCCGGTCCGTCCGCTTCTTGCGGTGAAAGCTAATGGCAAAGCGGTGGGCCTCGTCCCGCAGGCGGCGCAGCAGCTGCACGCCGGGCTGGTCGGCTTCGGTGGACAGGGGAATCGATTCGCCGGGCAGAAAGATCTCTTCGCGCTTTTTAGCCAGGCTCACCACGTTAATGTCCTGGAGCAGATTCAGCTCCTTGAGCACCTCCACCACCGCCGAAAGCTGGCCTTTGCCGCCGTCGATCATCACCAGGTCAGGCCAGTCGGGGTTGCCCAAGCGCTGTTTGGTGGGGTCGGTGGCGTAGCGGCGAAAGCGGCGGCGGATCACCTCGGCCATGCTGGCAAAGTCGTCGGAATGGCCGGCTCTCACCTCGGGGTTTTTAATTTTGTAATGGCGGTAGTGCTGTTTGGCGGCCATGCCGTCCACAAACACCACCTGGGAGGCGACGGCGTCGGAGCCCTGAATGTGGGAGATGTCGTAGCCCTCGATGCGCTTGGGCAGATCGGGCAGGTCAAGGGCGATCGCCAAATCCTGCAGGGCCTGAATATTGCGATCGGCAGCGGCCTGGGTGCGGGCCAGCTCGTACTGGGCGTTGCGCTCCACCATGTCGATCAGGTCGGCCTTGGTCTGGCGCTGGGGCACCTCTACCGACACCTTGCGGCCCCGTCGCTGGGTCAGATATTGGGCCAGAATGTCGGCCTCGGGCAGCTCGTGCTGGGCCAGAATCACCGCCGGTATTTCTACCGCTTCGACGGTTTGGTAGTGGTCTTCGAGCACCCGCTGGAGAATGGCCCCCGGCGTGCCCGACTCGGCATCGGCGGTAAAGCCCAGCCGCCCCACCAGCCGCCCGGCCCGCACCTGAAAGATCTGCACACAGGCGTGTTTTTCGTCGGCGGCCAGGGCGATCGCATCCCGAGACACCGTATCGTCGGGCAGGGCCACCTTTTGGTCAGCACAGAGGCGCTCTAGCCCGCGAATCTGGTCCCGCAGTCGCGCCGCCAGCTCAAACTTGAGGTCTTCGGCGGCTTTTTCCATTTGGGCGGTGAGAATATCCACCAGCTCCGTGGTGCGCCCCTGAAACACCATCACCACTCGCTGGAGGGTCTTGTGGTAGTCCTCTGGGGAGATCAATTGCTGGCAGACACCGGGGCAGCGGCCAATGTCGTAGTTGAGGCAGGGGCGATCGCGGTGCACCGGCTGGGGCCGCTGGCGCAGCGGAAAAATTCGCTTGACCAAATGTAGGGTACTGCGCAGCAGCCCCACGTCCACGTAGGGGCCGTAGTAGCGATCCTTCAAACTCTTGCGCCGCTTGCGGGTGATAAAGATGCGGGGGTAGTCCTCCGACCAGGTGACGCAGAGGTAGGGGTACTTCTTGTCATCCTTCAGCAGCACATTGAAGTGGGGCTGGTTCTGCTTAATTAAATTGGCTTCCAGGGCCAGGGCCTCGGCCTCGGTGTCGGTAACGATGAACTCGATATCGACGATCTGCATCACCATCACGGCGATGCGCGGCATGTGGCCGTGGAAATCGCGAAAGTACGACCTGACCCGCGTGCGCAGACACTTCGACTTACCGATGTACAGCGTCTGGTCGTGGCTGTCCTTCATAAAGTAGACCCCCGGCTCCTTGGGAATCTCTTTAAGCCGCGCCTCCAGGCGATCGGGGTCGTTAACCAGGGTGGTGGGCTGAACCGTAGAACTCACGGGCAGGAATTTACAGATAACGGGGGGGCTAAACCTTTGTCCTAACCAGCATAGCGGCAAATCTTTCTACCCGACCGAGCGGCCCCATAGCTGGCACTCCCGGCGTCCCTGCGCAACAATAAAGTCGGCCTTTGTCAGGATAGTTAAGCGCCATGACCATCGGGGTTTGGGTACTGGGCAACCAGCTGTGGCAAGACCAGGCCGCTCTGGCCAGCTGTGGGAAAGAGACTCCAGTGCTCTGCGTAGAATCCCAAGCCTTCGCCCAGGAGCGGCCTTACCACAAGCAAAAGCTCGTGCTCCTGTGGTCGGCCATGCGCCACTTTGCCGATGGGTTAAAAGACGCCGGGTGGCCGGTCACCTACGCGATCGCCGAGAACACAGAGACCGCCCTGCGTGACTGGCTCCAGGCCGAGACCATTACTGAACTGCGGGTGATGGACCCGGTTGATCATCCTTTTACCGCCTGGTTGCAGGGGCTAGATCTGCCCTGTCAGCTCACCCTTCTCGACAACAATCTCTTTCTGTGGAACACCAACGACTTCAACGCCTGGGCCGACCGGCGCAAGGGCTTGTTGATGGAAAGCTTTTACCGCGAAGGGCGGAAGCGCTTTGGCGTGCTGATGGAGGGCGATCAGCCCGTGGGTGACCAGTGGAACTTTGACAAAGAGAATCGTAAGCCGCCGAAGGGTAAGCTCAATACCCCACCCCCCCGCTGGTTTGAGCCCGACGAGGTGACCCAAGCCGTAATCGACAAGGTTGAGACGTTAGACATCCCTACCTTTGGCGAAGCGACTCCATTTAATTGGGCCGTCACCCGCGAGGAGGCGCTAGAAGTGCTGGATGTGTTCATTGCAGAGCGGCTCAAAACCTTTGGCCCCTACCAGGATGCCATGGTGACCGGGGAAGACACGATGTGGCACGCCCTGCTGTCGCCCTACCTGAACCTGGGATTGCTGCACCCGTTAGAGGTAGTGGAGCGGGCCGAGGAAGCTTTTAGGGAACACGACCTGCCGCTCAACAGTGTGGAGGGCTTTATTCGCCAAGTGCTGGGCTGGCGCGAATACATGGCCGGCCTGTACCGCCACTTTGAGACCGACTACGGCGATCGCAACTGGTTCAACCACCAGCAGCCCCTACCCGAGTTTTTCTGGCATGGCGAGGTGCAAATGAACTGCCTGCACCAGGTCATCGACCAGACTCAGCGCACCGGCTACGCCCACCACATTCAGCGGCTGATGATTCTGAGTAATTTTTCGCTCATTGCTGGGTTCTCGCCTCAGGCGGTGAAGGACTGGTTCCACGCCGTGTTTATCGACGCCTACGACTGGGTGATGCAGACCAACGTGATTGGCATGGGTCTATTTGCCGATGGCGGGCTGCTGGCCTCTAAGCCCTACGCCTCGTCGGCCAACTACGTGAACAAGATGAGCGACTACTGCAAGGGCTGTCGCTACAACCACAAGGCGCGCACGGGGACAGATGCCTGTCCCTTTAACTTCTTTTACTGGGATTTTCTCCATCGCCATCGCGACAAGCTCCAGAACCAGGGCCGCATGAGCTTCATTTTGAAAAAGTTGGACAGGATGGAGGCGGACGAACTGGAAGCCATTCAGCAACAGGCCAAGGACTGGCACGAGGCGCACTAGGCGTGAGAAGTTGTGTTTTGTGACAGTTCGGGGGTGCGATCGCAGCCACCTTTGCCCCAGGGCTAAAATGCAGATCTGTCGAAAACCTGGTTGACCGACAAAACATGGATCGCTAACCCCTGAAACCCTCAGCTGACAAGCATTGCAGGCGATACGAAGCCAGAAAACGCTCTCGATCGCCTCAAACCCTTGCTATAAGGGGCTTTGAGTGGCATCCAGGCAAACTT
>JBGSNT010000051.1:0-14898 GCA_041739575.1 Nodosilinea sp.
AAGTTTGCCTGGATGCCACTCAAAGCCCCTTATAGCAAGGGTTTGAGGCGATCGAGAGCGTTTTCTGGCTTCGTATCGCCTGCAATGCTTGTCAGCTGAGGGTTTCAGGGGTTAGCGATCCATGTTTTGTCGGTCAACCAGCACTGAACCTCAAAACGTTAGCCTTTAGCACCTTCGCCGCCTTGGCTAAGTCTAAGGTGAGGTATTGCTGACCATTTGATGAGAAACCCGGTGCAGCCGCAACCATCGGGTTAAATGCCTCAGAATATTGGCCCCAAGCCCCACTGTCTGCCAGAAAAAATCAGAGAATCCCCAACCGGCACCCCAGATCATGGTCACGTCTTGATCGGTGTTTCCAACCCCAGTATGGCTAAGGGCGTTCTGGATCTTTAAGCCAGCCTCACACCGGCTTACCCGTTTCCCAGCCTGCCTCAGTCCGCAGGCTCGTCTGGCGGCAGCTCCGGGGGCACAGTATCCAGCAGGTTAGCCTTAGACTTCTTCAAATCTTTCCAGAGGCGCTTAATTTCGTCGTAGGCAGCATCGGCAGACATTTTGCCGCCGGTTTCTAGGTTGCAGACGAAGGAAACCCGCTGGGCAAATTCCTGTAGGTTGGCGTTAAAAGCCAGCTGCTGGGGAGTAAATTCGCCCCAATACTTGCTGCGGGGGAACAGGAAATTTTCCTTCGGGGATGGTTGGTTATCTGTCATGGCACCGGGGGATAGGGGTGTCGTTCTCACCATAACAGTAGACAATCTTTCGCGGTCATGGACAAAGTTGGGCCACCAATGTGATCTACAACACCTGCAAAGGGCCAAAGGATATTGTTGGGCTAACTGTAGGGTTTAACCTAGCCACTGCTGGATGCGATCGATCGCCGCTTCGACGGTGGTAGCGATCGCCAGCGGCCCCGTTGCTAGGCGCTGCCAGAAAGCCTGGGCCTCGGCATCCATCGCCATTAAAATGACCGGCCGCTGGACCTTGAGGGCCAGGGCGATCTCAGCGGCGGTGCCGGGGCCGAGCCCACAGGCCACCACTACCCGACTCGACAATACGTTGACAACATTGCGAGCGTTGCCCAGCCCGGTGAGGATAGCAATGTCAACAGCCTCTGACATGTCGGCGCCGTCTGCCGAGGGCAAAATACCCACGGTGAGCCCACCGGCCGATTGGGCTCCACGGCAGGCTGCCGCCATCACCCCCGCGTTTCGTCCGCCGGTGAGCAGCACCCATCCGGCCGCGCCGATGGCGAAGCCCAGGGCGTAGGCGAGGCCTTCTTGCTGCGGGGTGGCCCCGGCTCCCGGTCCCATAATGCCGATCACAGGGCGAACCATAGGGATACTCCGGCTAAGGGGATGGAGGCGGGCATAGACGTTCCGCCGCCACAGACCCTAAGACGGCTGGGGTCGCAAAAAAACTTGACGATTCCCCCCCACCAGCCAGGGAATCTGTCGTTTAGATTAAGTTAACCCACGGAGGAAATTTGGGTACAGTGAGGTTATTGCTGCATTCCGCCGTGGTGTTGGCTGGGCTATTAACACCAGCTAAATCCGCTCCCTACTGGTACCTGTTACAGTGATCAGTCCTAGAGGTTTAATTGCTCCCGTTGGGCGGTGGTGGTGCCACGGAGCTATTTTAGTGAGTGTTTGGAGCCTGGGTGGAGCGCTGCCCATTGCCCCGGCCCTGGCGGCAGAATCGGTGACGGTGCGCCTGGGGCGACTGTCCCAGACGGTTGGTCTGGGTGAGCTGCAAACGTTTTTGGACACCGGCGAGGCCCATGGCTCTCTGAAGCTCTATCGCCCGCTGCTGACCCCCAGCCTGGGGGAGGCTCTGCAAAGCGAAATCACCCTGGACCCAGAGGTGGGTCAGGTGATTTTAGACGAGTTGTTGACCACGCCGGGCGGATCGCAGCTGTTGGCGACCCTACGGGCGATCGCCCCCAACCTGACGGCAACGGATCTGCGCGTCACCCTAGATCAGGTCTCGCGCTCAGAGAGCGGGCTTACTCTGCTCGGTATTTTGCAGGCCATGCCCCAGGACACCCTAGAAATTAACGTGGGTACCCTGCTGACTCTGGCCTCTCAGTTTCGCCTGGCCCAGATGGAAAGCAGAGCCCTGGCCCGAGTGGTTCGCCAGGCCCCTGAACCCGCCATCCCTGAAGCCACTTTGCTACGGGGTATCGATCCCTTTTCCACTGGCCCCTCTGATGTCGAGCGTTGGGAGCTGGTGCTGCGAGATACCAGCCGCGATCGCAGCATTCCCGTCGATATCTACTGGAGCACAGACACCCAAGGCCCCCTGGTGGTAATATCCCATGGGTTTGGGGCCGATCGCCGCTTTTTTGCCTACCTGGCGGAGCACCTAGCCTCCCACGGGCTGACGGTGGTAGCGGTGGAGCACCCCGGCAGTAACGTAGCCGCTCTGCTGTCGCTGCCCAAGCAGGAGGAAACAGAGGACAGTTTGGCCCCGGCGGCCTCCCAAAGTCGCATTTTGCCCGCCACTGAGTTTCTCGATCGTCCCCGCGACATCAGCTACGTGCTCGATCGCATGGAGAAACTCAACATCTACTCCTACAGTCTGCGCGATCGCCTCAACACCGACCAGGTCACCTTCATTGGCCATTCCCTAGGCGGATACACCGGGCTAGCCCTAGCCGGGGCGGCCCTTGACCTGCGATCCCTCGATGGCTACTGCAAGACCCTGAGCCCAGTGAATGTCTCCCCCGCCGACTGGCTACAGTGCGCCGCCCTCGATCTGCCGGTTAAGTACGCTAACCTGCGCGACGACCGCATTACTCAGCTAATTGTGGCCAACCCCCTAACCGGCCTACTGTTTGGCGAAGCCGGGCTAAGTCGGGTGCGGGTGCCCACCCTGGTGCTGGCGGGCACCCACGACACCGTCACCCCCATGGCCAGCCAGCAGCTGCGGCCCTTTATGCAGCTGCCAGGCCGCAAGTATCTAATCACCGCGGTGGGCGGTTCCCATCTGAGCGTCGGCGACCCTAATAACCTCAACGCCGACCTAGGGAGCATTCCCTTTATGCCCGAACTGCCCAACGCCACCACCGCTCCCCTGCGTATTTTTCTCCAGGGGGTCAGCCTGAGCTTTATCATGCAGCAAACCCCCGAGGCCAGGGCCTATGCTCCGGCCCTCAGCGCCAGTATGGCCCATGCCTTCTCCACCACCGCCCTGTCGCTACGGCTGAGTCAAACGGTGCCCGAGGGGTTAGCCACTTGGCCCCGCCTGCGCCAAACCGCCCTGCACCGTCAGCAGGGGTTGTTCAGCTATGTGCCCTCGCTTCTCCACCTCGAGACCCTGGCCATTCAAGAACAGCTACAGGTGTTGCAGCGCCAGATGGTGGCCTACCTGCGCACCACCCCCCCCGCCCTGACGGGAATGTATTGGCCTAGCCCCCAGGGCAGTGCACCTATGCAGGCCAACTACCCCAGCGATCGTCGCCCCACCTCGCAATGATGCAGTTGGGTATGCCTATTCAAGGGCATACATACTCAAAGTGTGACTCCTGCAGTAGAGTCATTCCAGCTTTGACTGTCGATCTCTGCTGAGGCAATAGCGTTGCCGGCAATTCCGCGATGGCTGACGGGTCTTCGCCAGTTTCAAGTTCGCCACCCTTGCCCCCTTTTTCGGGGCGAGGGTCTTGGCTGAGGGCCCTAGTCTGGATGGGTGGCAGCTTCGCCCTAGGATGGTTGGAGTTTGGCGGATGGAGCTATAGTTTTGTCCTCTGCGAGCTACCCACATTTTTACAAAGCAACCTCCCTAGTGCCCTAGGCGGCCCCCTCAAAGTGGGTGGGTTTGAGCACTTTAGCCCGACGGGGGTGCGGCTGGGTTCCTCCACTGTGCTTCCCACAGAAGATGACTTCTCCTGGGTTGAGGCTAGGCCCTGGAGGTAAACTTCAACCCCTTTGGTTTTTCCTCTGCTTAAAATGAATCAACCCTGACGGATGGCAACTTAACGGATGGTCACAGGGTGTTTTTAGAGTACCGAACCAACCTTCGGTAAATTTTTCAACGCCTTGTTGATAAAGGAGGAAATGGGCCGGGCCTTCCTGGATAATAGAGGTAGAAGCGACGTTTCCTTCGGCAATACCGGTAGACAGTAATCTCTGGAATGGGGTGGCGCAAAGACCAGTGCCGGTAGCCCGGCGGTCCTAAAACTCCTCTGCGATCGCTCCCCTTGCCCCTAAGCGACCCAGACGGCACTATATCTATTGAGGGTGACTATCCCATGAAAAATCGTTGCTTGCCCCCCTGCATAATCGTAAGAAACGCCTGCCTGGCGCTGACGCTCATTGCCGGTAGCCTGATGGTAGCGGCCAACCTGAGTGCTTCGGCCAATAACCAGCAGCTACAAAACGAAGCCCTGCGGCGAATGTTTGTCTATCAGGTTCTGCTGAACGTAGAGCAACAGCAGTAGCCCCTATGGCCAATGTCGCCGCCCAGGTGTTCAAAGATAGGGTCGTTAGTCACCTGAACCAAGTAGCCCCGGTGACGGCCCGAGCCATGTTCGGCGGCTATGGGCTGTACTGTGAGGGCATTATGTTTGCCCTAATTGTCTACAAGACCCTGTACTTGAAGGTCGATGCTCTCAACCGCGATCGCTTTACCGAGGCGGGCATGGGGCCGTTTGAGTACGACCGTAAGGGCAAGGTCATGACCATGTCCTACTACCAGCTACCCGCCCCGGTCTACGACGACCTCGGACTACTCCACGACTGGATCGAAGCCTCCATCGCTGCGGCTCGGCGAAGCAAGCACCGGCGGGAATGAGTTTACCGCCGGTGCTTGCCATCGAGCGATGGCCTTCGATAACGGCCTAAACCCCGACGGTCGAAGGAACCGGGTCTGGTTTGGCCTTTTTAGGCCGGTTGATGGGGTCCATATAGGCCTCTAGGCGCTTAAAGGCAAAGGAGGCTAGGGATGTCATCACCAGGTACACGATCGCCACCGCCAGATACACCTCAAAGGCGGCGTAGGTAGTTGCCACCGTCAACTGTCCCTGGCGAAACAGCTCTTCAAAGCCAATTACCGCTGCCAGGCTAGTGTCTTTGATCAGGGTAATGAACTCATTGCCGAGGGGCGGCAAAATGCGCCGAAAGGCCTGGGGAAAGACAACATAGCGCATGGTCTCGACGGGGTTCATGGCGAGGGATTCGCCCGCTTCCCACTGGCCGCGATCGATGGACTGAATGCCGCCCCGCAAAATCTCGGCCAGGTAGGCTGCCACGTTGAGGCTGAGGGCGAAAATGGCGGCAAAAATGCGGTTAAAGCTGATGTCAAAGCCCATGCTCTGGAACACCGCAGGCAGGCCAAAGTAAATCATAAACAACTGCACCAGCATGGGCGTGCCGCGAAAGAAGTCGACGTAGATGCGGCACAGCCAGCGTAGGGGTTTGATCGGCGAAATCATGGCGAAGGCGACCAGGGAACCGCCAATCAGTCCGAAGAAGAACGAGGCGGCGGTCAGCCAAATGGTCACCCAGGCACCGCGCATCAGGTTCTGGAACAGCCGCCCCCAATCGAGCCCCTTGGCCGTGCCAGCATCTGCCAGGGACGGGGCTACCAGCGGCAGCTCGGGCGGTTCGCCAGAGAACCAGCGTCCATAGATCTCCGCATAGGTGCCGTCTTGCAGGATGGTGGCGAGGGCGTCATTCATCGCCGCCAAATCGTCAGAATTTTTGGGTAACGCGATGCCGTAATACTCTTCGGTGACCAGTTCACCGACGATTTTTAGCCCCTGCAGGTTGGCCTCTCGAATGGCAAAGAGGGTGACGGGTAGGTCATTAATGACTGCGTCTACCCGACCGTTGAGCAGCTCTTGCAGGGCGAGGGGTGAGTCGTTAAAGGTGCTGACGGTGGCCCCTTCCACCTGGGCGGCCTGGTCGGCCCCGGTGGTGCCGATGGCTACAGCAATGCGCTTACCCTTGAGATCTTCTAGGGTCTTAATCGTGTCGTCGTCTTGCTGAACGGCGATCGCCAGACCGGCCTTAAAGTAGGGCCGCGTGAAGTCGATGGTCTGAGCCCGTTCGGCAGTAATGGTCATACCGCTAATGGCGGCACTGATGGTTTTCGATTGCAGCGCCGGAATCAACCCATCAAAGGGGAGGGCGATAAACTTGACCTCTCGCCCGGCGGCCTCTCCCATGGCCGTCAGCAGCTCAATATCAAAGCCGATGAGATCGCCGGTGGCTTCGTCCTTCATTTCAAACGGTGGAAAGGCAGGCTCGGTACCGACTTCCCAGACCGATGGCGGTTCCTGAGCCAGACCCGTGAGCTGGGCAGCGCCAATACCCAGCAGCAGCCCGAGCACCAAGGCAAGGCAGCGCTTCAGCCAGCGTGAGCTAAATAGACGAGGAATCATGGGTCAGAACCACCACACACAAACAACACCCGCGCGATCGCAGCCGGGATGTGTTGCACCATAATCAATTCTGTTTAGACGAAAATGTTTCCTACGATACAGATGTCTCCGGTTGCCAGTGATTCCCTGAAGAGGACGTCCTGCCGTGTCCTTGACAACTCTTTCTATGACCACTACCTCCCCTGCGATCTCAACTCCGGTCATTGCCTGTGACAACCTCCACAAGAGTTACGGCCCCGTTGAAGTTTTGAAGGGGGTGAGCACCGCCTTTACCCAGGGCGATGTGGCATCGATTATTGGCCCCTCAGGCTGCGGCAAGAGCACCTTTCTGCGCTGCCTCAATCGGCTTGAGGCCATTAACCAGGGGCATCTGGAGGTCATGGGACAAGACGTATCGGCCCACAAGCTGCCTCGCCAGGCCCTTTTTCACCTGCGCAGCCAGGTGAGCATGGTGTTTCAGCACTTCAACCTGTTCCCTCATCTGACGGTGCTTGAGAACCTAATGCTGTCTCCTCGCCGGGTGCTCAAGTTTCCCGAAGCCGAGTGCCGTGATTTGGCCAACCACTATCTGAGCAAAGTCGGCCTCGACAATCGCGCCGATGCTTACCCCGAACAGCTCTCAGGGGGCCAGAAACAGCGGGTCGCCATCGCCCGCAGTCTCTGCATGAAGCCCGTCGCCATCCTCTTTGACGAACCAACCAGCGCCCTTGATCCTGAGCTAGTGGGCGAGGTGTTGGGGGTAATGCGACAGCTGGCTGAAGACGGCATGACCATGGTTGTGGTTACCCACGAAATGCAGTTCGCCCGCGAAGTCTCCAATCGGGTGATCTTCTTTAACGACGGCGTCATTGAAGAAGAAGGGGATCCGGCAAAGGTGTTTATCAACCCCAGCAGCGATCGCCTCAAAGCCTTTTTGAGCCGCCTGAGCCAGCACTAGGCTGTGGGAGGGTGGATGGGGGGATGGATGACCTTCCCCATGTCCCATTCAATCAGGCTGGCGATAAAAGTTTATTGCTCTAAGCATTGATCCAAAGGTGTATTAGCGCTAAGATTAGAATCTTTGGAAATTGATTCCACCATTGGAAATTGTTCGGAGAGTAAACGTTTATGGCGCGATATAGAGGTGCTCGCCTGCGGGTCGTACGCCGCCTAGGTGAGCTACCGGGCCTGTCCCGCAAATCCCCCCGCAAGGCCTATCCCCCGGGGCAGCACGGTCAAGACCGCAAGAAAAAGTCTGAATACGCAGTGCGGCTCGAGGAAAAGCAAAAGCTGCGCTTTAACTACGGTTTGACCGAAAAGCAGCTGCTTCGCTACGTGAAGAAGGCCCGACGGGCCGGTGGTTCGACCGGTCTGGTCATTCTTCAACTGCTGGAAATGCGCCTTGACAACACCGTGTTTCGCCTTGGCTTTGGTCCCACCATTCCCTCGGCCCGGCAGGTGGTCAACCACGGCCACATCTGCGTGAATGGTCGTGTGGTGTCGATCCCCAGCTACCAGTGCCGCCCCGGCGATGTGATCACCGTGCGCGATCGCGACGCTTCCAAAAAATTGGTCGAAGCCAACCTGGAGTTCCCCGGTCTGGCCAACGTCCCTAACCACCTCGAACTCGACAAAGCTAAGCTCACCGCTAAGGTGAACAGCATCATCGAGCGCGAATGGGTGGCGCTCAACATCAACGAACTGCTGGTGGTTGAGTACTACTCCCGTAAGGCCTAAGGCTGCTGGCCATGACTGGATGCTTTCGCTGGCCGATAAGGCTGTTCGCTTACCGCCCATAACGCATTACTCTGAATTGGTTTACAGCTTTGGTCCCAGGCCCGTCAGCCAGGGACCAATTTTTTTGCAGTTCAGTTGAGGGCAGCGAAAATTCGTGGTTTGAATGGGATGGGTAGCGCCCACCGTTATTGACCCTATGCCGGACCAGGGCTATTCCTTCGCCATCCTGCGGGGGGCCACCGGGCGACAGGGGTTGCCGTAGCAAAGGTGCCCGGGTGGCAGCGATTTAAACACACTGCTGCGCGCTCCCACTACACTGTTGGCACCCACCGTCACGCCGGGTGCTACAAAGCAGTCGGTCGCGACCCAGGCTCCGTTTTCAATCACCACGGGGGCAACGATCAGGCCAAACCGCGGGTCTTGAATATCATGGCTGCCAGTGCACAGATAACTCTTTTGAGAAATCACACAGTGTTGGCCAACGGTAATGGGGGCCAGGCTATAGAGCACTACGTCATCGCCAATCCAGCTGTGGTCGCCCAGGCTGACATGCCAGGGGAAGGTAAACCTGGCGGTGGGGCGAATCACGACTCCCTTGCCAATCCTGGCCCCAAACCGTCGCAGCAGCCAGCACCTCGGCCCGTGGGAAGCGTGGGGGGTGAGCGGAAAGATGACCGCTTGCAGCAGCCACCACACCATAATGACAAGCTTAGAACGCCCCGGCCTGTACCCCGACTGGTCGTAGGCATCGAGCCGCACCCAGGGAGTTTGGTCTGCCCCCGAACCAGCGGGGGAATAGTCCCCCATTGACCTCAGAGGGCGATCGCCCTCTGGGGGAGGAGACTGATGATCGGGATTAGAAGGATTGGGCAATATCACCACCAGCGGCTATTGTGAGCTTCTAAGGGGCTGATTTTACCGAAATCATTGGGATCGGAACCGTAGGCTTGGGTGACCCATTACCTACTTCCTTGGCTGACCCACCGCTCTCGGTGGGGGTAACGTTGAGTTGCCCGGCAAACTGACGAAGCTCAAACAGCTTGACGCCAATCTGGTACTCGTACTGACTCAGCAGTCGCCCGTAGATATAGCCCGCCCGCCCGTCTAAAAACCCCAGCCGCAGGATGTAAAACAGCACAAACCGCAGCAGCGGTTTAAAAGGTAGCCGCACCCAAATTTTTTTCAGAAATCGCTTGCGCTGCACCGCATCGCCAAATAGATTCCCGCCGATGGTGCCGCCGTCCCCCATACCGGTGAGCAGGTTGTAGTAGACCTGGGCCTCCCAATTAGAGTAGCGATTGTGGCGAGCCAGCCAGTGGTACAGGTCGCGAAAGTCTTCGTGCAGCATGTCGTGCTTCAGGTAGCCCACAGGGCCGTCGATCATCACATGTTCGTGGACTTCGTTGTCCCCCGTGTTGGGAATGTCAGAGGTTTGCAGGTCTTCGTAGCGGCCAGCCCGATGACGAAATAGGCGCAGGTTCCAGTCGGGATATTTGCCGCCGTGGCGAATCCATTTGCCCAGAAAAAACACCCGGCGGTTCAGGTAGTAGCCAGCGTAGCTGTCCTGCTGAATAGCGGCGGCAATCTCATCCCACAGCTCCGGGGGAATCCGCTCATCGCAGTCGACAATCAGCACCCACTCATGGCTAAAGGGCAGGTTGTCGAGGGCCCAATTTTTCTTTTTTGGCCAGTGACCATTGAAGTGGAACTGCACCACCTGGGCCCCAGCGGCGGCGGCGATCTCTGCGCTGCGATCGCTACTTTGAGAATCCACCACAAAAATTTCCGCCGCCCGCTCCAGGCTGGCCAAACAGGCCGGCAGGTTTTGCTCCTCATCCTTAGCCGGAATCAAGACAGAAACAGGTGCTTTGGGGGTCAGAGTAGCCATAGTGGATTCCATTCAGCAGATCAAATACGTCCTAGAGCACTGCAAGATAAGAGCCCCTGCCCCCTAGGGGCAACTCTCTGGCCCTGGCCGCAGCAGAGACCGCAGTCCGCTCCAAAGGTAGCCCAACTGCCCGTAGGCATAGACTAAATTTTCCAGCCGCAGGGCCGGGTTAGACCAGTGGCGCAGGGCTTTGACCAGCCCCCGCAGCAGACATAGGCTCCGTGCTCTCACTCGCCCTAGGGTCAGGGTGTTGGCTAGCTGCTCCCGGTAGCATTCGCTAATTCCCTGCCACCAGTTGCGGCGCAAAAACCAGCCTAGGTGCAGTCGCTCGGGGGCGACATGGTGGGCGACCTGGGCCAGGGGCACAAACAAGACGTCATACCCACGGGTTAACGCCTGTTGCGTCAGGTGCAGTTCCTCGTTAGAAAGCAAATTTTTGCCTACCCGGCCCAGGTGTCGGTCAAATCCGCCCACCGAGGCCAAAAAGGATTGCCTAACTGCATAGTTGAGCCCCCGGGGGGTTTGCCCCGGATCGGTAATTCGCTGCAGGGTTGCCCCCAAATCGTAGGCCCCCAGGTTTTCCGCTAAGGCAGGGGATAGCCAGTCCGGTGGCGGGGCTGCGGTAGGCCACAGGAGGCTGACCGGCCCACCGGCGATCGCGGCCTTGGGATATTGCTGAAAGGCTGCCGCCAGGGCGGCTAACCAGTGGGGAGAGGCCTCGGCATCGTCGTCTAGGTAGGCCAGAATGCTACCCTGGGCGATCGCCGCCCCCCGGTTGCGGGCTGCCGATAGCCCCAGGGTGCTCTCATACCCATAGGTCAGCAGGGGATGGGGCAGGTAGGCCTCCACCACCGTCCTGGTGGCGTCGGTCGAGGCATTGTCGACCACAATAATTTCGTAGGCAGCGTAGGTTTGGTTGAGCAGACTGGCGATCGCAGCCCCCAGATAGCTGGCCCGGTTGTGGGTACAAATAATGGCCGAAATCAGAGGCTGAGTCATCGCCAGAGCGCTGCTAAAAGAACCTAGGGCTGGATTAAAATGCCGGTTGCTCAACTAAAATGGGCAGGCTAGAACCGCGTTGATTCTAACCTGCCCATTTGCTGGCCGAGACTACCGAAATGATCTCAGCTTGGCCGTGGGACCCAATCTCCTACCGATGCTTCGGGTGGGGTTGATAGTACACCTTAGCCCCCTGGTCGGCCACATAGTGACAGGCCCAAAACGACCGCGCAAAGCTTCTCCACACCGGCTCCTCAGAGCGACGGTAGTGGCTGCCCAAAATAGGCTTAATCGCCGCCGTCGCGGTCTTGAGATGGTAGTGGGGAATGCCCAGGAAAATGTGGTGGGCGACATGGGTGCCAATGTTGTGGTGGATGGGGTTGATAAAGCCGTAGTCGCGGTCAATGGTCGACAGCGCCCCCTTGAGAAAATACCAATCCTCCCCTCGGTACCAGGGAATATCGGGTTCGCTGTGGTGCAAAAACGTGACGAAATCCAGCCACATGACAAACACCAGGTAGGGCGCCACGTAGTATTGCACCAAAAACAGCAGCCCGTTGGTCACGCCCAGCCAGGCCAAAAATAGGACCATGGCTGACCAGCACAGGGTGCTCACTAAGACATCGCCGCGCTCAGAGGGCCGAAATAGATCGCTGCCCGGCATGAAGTGAGACCCATTCCGCCCCGACGATCTAAAAAATAGGTAGAAGGGATAGGCCAGCAGCAGACCATAAAATCGCACGAACTTCTGCACCGCAGGCATGGCTCTATAGGTCGATTCATCAATCGGGTACCAGCTTTCGTCGGTGTCGATGTTGCCGGTATTCGCGTGGTGGGTGCGGTGGCTAATGCGCCAGCCATGGTAGGGCACCAGAATGGGAGTGTGGGCCAGGTGTCCAACCAAGTTGTTCACCCATTTATGGCGAGAAAACGAGCCATGACCGCAGTCGTGGCCCACCACAAAAAGAGCCCAGAACATGGTGCCCTGAGCCAGCCAAAAGAGGGGAAAAAATAACCAAGAATTGAGGGTATGGGCAAGGGCATACAGCGCTGCAATAATCCCAATATCCAAGCAGAAATAGGCTAAGGATCGAAGGGTTGAAGGCTGAAAACAACGGGCCGGGATGGCTGCCTTGAGGTCTTGAAGCGTGAAGTCTAGCTCTTGGGCTGATCGAACATAGGCCGACAATTCTTTATCTGATGCCCCAGCCGGGGCGCGATCTACTTGCACAAAGGTACCAATTTAACCATAGAGACGAACACCCAGCTGCTGGAAGAAGAATGAGCCGGCGTTACATAGCTTAACTTTTTGAGGCACAAAATTCTATCCCGTGGAAGATGTCCCCTCGGTGCTTGTCCATTCTGTTTCGCCTCGGATCGAACTAGATGGCGATCCGAGGCCTATGGTGCCCCTAACCCGGCAGAAGATCGAGCAGAGGGCCCAAAATAGGATGCTCTTCTACCCATACCGACACCGATCCTCCGTTACAGCGAAACTCCGCCCACCCGTCGTCGTTGGTGGTAATACTATGTTTGATATGGCTGGTCAGGTCGTAGAACTTGGTCTTGGGTTTACCCACCTCCATCCACTTACTGCCCTCAGCCCCATTGCTCAGCAGTACGGCCATGGCGCGGGGATGCTCCTCTGAACCCAGACGGGTCCAGCCCACCACGTTGGGGTGGTCAAAGTAATCGTACTGAGGGCCGTAGGCAAAGTGTCTGCGACCGATCAGCAGCCGATCCAAAATTTCCCGGTGCGAGTCCATCCAAATCTCATACTCGTTGCCATCGCGGCCCTTGTCCACGTAGTGGGCTCCGTAGTAGTCGCAGTAGAAAACGCAGGGATAGCCCTCCTCGCGCAACAAGATCAGAGCGTAGGCCAGGGGCTTAAACCACGACTCCACCAATGACTCCAGCGCCTGCAGGGGCTGAGTATCGTGGTTTTCCACCAGGGTTACCGCCAGCAACGGCATCTCCTTGACCACCGTGTTGTCAAAGATGGTGCGCAGATCATAGCTACTGCCCGCCTTGCTGGCCTGGTGGAAGTTGTTGTGTAGCGGTGCATCAAACATATCCAAGCAGCCGCCAGAGTTGCCCGCATACCAGCTCAGGGCGCCTAGATCGTAGGTCCAGTATTCCCCCACGCAGAACAAATCGCGCTGGGCATGGTTTTCCAAATGCCCCAGCCAGTCCACAAAAAAGTCGCCGCTGATATGTTTGATGGCATCTAGCCGAAAGCCGTCGACGCCGATGGTGTCGAGCATCCATTCGCCCCAGTACTTGAGCTCACCACAGACCTCAGGGTTGTCCAGATCGAGATCACAGCCCATCAGGTAGTCAAAGCTACCCAGCTCCAGGCTGACTTTATCCTCAAAAGTTTTCCCCTCTATCAGCCAAACAGCTTTGTAGTCGGGCTCATAGCTGTTATAGTCAACTGCGTCAAAGTGGTACCAGTGCCACTTCATGCTCGAGTACTTGTCGCCCCGCCCCGGAAAGTTAAAGCCCGTCCAGGATTTGATCTTACGCATATCCCCTACGGGGCGATTGCGATCGCTCGGATCCATAGGGGTCGCGTTAAACTCCTCCTCAGCATCCGCCGCCATCTTGTGGTTAAACACCACGTCAGCGTAGATGTTAATCCCCACATCACGGCAGGCTTTCACCGCCGCTACATACTCATCCTTGGTGCCGTATTTGGTGGCCACCGTCCCTTTTTGGTCAAACTCGCCGAGATCAAACAGGTCGTAAACCCCGTAACCCACATCGTAGCCCCCGCCAATGCCCTTATAGGCCGGGGGCAGCCACAGTGCTGTAAACCCCGCTTTGGCCAAGGCTGGGGCTTCCTCCCTCAGCCGATTCCAGTGGTTGCCATCGGCGGGAGTGTACCAATGGAAGTATTGCATCATCGTGCCGTTGAACTCCCCCTTTTTGTGCCGGGTTCGCAGGGTGTCTGCGTTAGCCTCTAGCCAATCTCTCAGGGATGCCTTGGCGGTTTCTGCCACCTGGGGCGTGAGATTCGCCCCGATACCCTTGAAGGTTTCCTTAAGCTGCTGAAAGGGATTAGACATAGCTGCCACCATCTGAGGATGCGTTCCATCACAATAGGGGCAAACCTTAAGGATTTGGTAAACGTCAGAGAGTCGTTTGTCGATTCCTGGGAGTTTCAGGAATTAGACGCATCCACAAAGACCCATCCGTCTCCTGCGCGAACTCCATCGAGAACCCATATTAGGTGGCTCTGCAGATAAGGACGGGCCTTGTCAACGGCACTGGAAACAGTTTACCCCTACGCAAATCACGCAATTGGGCCGTTCGTTATCGAACTTGACCCATTCAGTAAGCTTCCGGAGATGGCTGAGTTGAGAAGCTTTCGGCACAATTGAAATGCCATTATCCACAGTCTTAGGCACCTACTTATCCCTGTAACTTTTCATCCATAAACCCATGAAAATTTCTTGGCGACTGATTCGTTTAGTCTAGGAAAACCCCCAAAACCTATATTCATAGATGCCTTCAAAGCTTTTACTTGGCAGGAAAAACCCTGGAAATCTAGGTTGCGCTCTATAAAGATTGTTAAAGTATAAAAAGAACATTTGACTCTGAAATTATACGGATGGCGGTTATTCCTATTAATCCTGGCCTCATAAAATTGTATCAATCCTGTGAAAACATGTCGCAAAAATCAGGGATGGCTGTTTTTTTTGATTTGATGAGATCAGGTAACGCGTCTCCGGTAGCTCTTGTCTTTCCATAGGCAGGCAGTGGCCGTAGACAAAGCAGCCTTAAGCTGTTAGGCATTTAAACCACGTATAATACCTCACAAAGTGGTGGATATTGTTATGCCAGTCAAAAACTATTTAACACCGGAAGAAAAGCTTGAACTTCAACAGCACCTCAAATCTCATGAGCATCCTGATAT
>JBGSNT010000073.1:0-16757 GCA_041739575.1 Nodosilinea sp.
TGCTCCAGGGGCGCACTCCACCAGATGTCGCTGCCGTGCTCCGCCACCAGCGCCCGCGCGTGCGCCAGCGTCTCAGCGTTGACCAGCGGCTCGCCTTGGGAGGGGGCGCACGGGAGGAGGGGATGAGGCGTGTGGGCGTGCAGCCACAGCCGGGACAAGGGTCAATGACACTTCAACACCCCCCACCCCGGCCCCTTCCCTGCCTGCCGCCGCACCAGTGTCCGTGTTGTAGAACACAGGAATGGGCACGCCCCACTTGCGCTGCCGGCTGATGCACCAGTCGCTGCGGCCCTCCGTCATAGACGTGATGCGGTTCTGGCCCACCGCCGGCAGCCACGTCACGGTGCTGATCGCGTCCAGCGCCGCCTGCCTGCAGCACGCCAAGGGGGGAGCGCGGAGAGACGGACGTAAGCTTGGGGTGCCTGTGGCGCAGCGCTCGTGCAATAGCATGCCCCACCCCCTCCCGTGTGTGCGCACCTGAAGCCCTCCACGCTGGCAAACCACTGGTCGGTCGCCCTAAAGATGGTGGGCTTCTTGGTGCGCCAGTCGTAGGGGTACTTGTGGACATAGGGCTCGTGCTTGAGCAGAGCACCCGCTTTCTCCAGGGCAGCAATCACCGCCGGGTTAGCGTCCTTCAGCACGTTCAGCCCTGCGAAGGGGCCCGCCTCCTCGGTCATATCGCCCTTTTCATCCACGGGGCAAAGCACCGGCAGACCGTAACGTTGACCAACCTTGAAGTCCTCTTCACCATGGCCAGGGGCGGTGTGAACCAGTCCTGTCCCAGACTCCGTAGTAACGTAATCACCACCGATCAGAATGGGGCTCTCGCGATCAAACAGGGGATGGCGATAGGTGGAAAACTCCAGGGCCGCGCCCTTGATTTCGGCCTTGATCGTCAGCTCGGAGTTGAGGACCTGGGCCATGCGATCGCACAGATCCTTGGCAATGATCAGATACTTAAATGGTGTGCCCGACGCCACCTCAACCACGGCGTAGGTTAGCTCCCCATTCACCGCCACACCGAGGTTAGCGGGAATCGTCCAGGGAGTTGTCGTCCAGATCGCCACCCCCAGTTCGCCCAGGTAGGGCTCCAGCACCGCCTTAGCCTCGGGCGATGCGCTCACCATGGGGAACGCCGCGTAGATACTGGGGGAGGTGTGGCCCTCGGGATACTCTAGTTCCGCCTCCGCCAGGGCCGTTTGGGAAGTGGGGCTCCAGTGGACAGACTTGAGGCCACGATAGATGTAGCCCTTCAAATACATCTGGCCAAACACATCGAGTTGAGCCGCCTCGTATTCGGGCAGCAGGGTCATGTAGGGGTGATCCCAATCGCCCCAGACGCCGTAGCGCTTAAAACTCTCCCGCTGGCGATCGATGGTTTTGAGGGCAAAGGCCTTCGCCTTGTAGCGCAGCTTAATCGGGGTTAAATTCTCCCGCGCTTCAGCATCCATTGCCTGGAGCACCTTGAGCTCAATCGGCAGGCCGTGGCAGTCCCAACCGGGCACATAGCGTACCTTGCGGCCCTTGAGCAGCTGGTACTTGTTAATGGTGTCCTTGAGAATTTTGTTGAGGGCGTGGCCAATGTGCAGGTCGCCGTTGGCGTAGGGTGGCCCGTCGTGCAACACAAACACCTCGCCGGGGTTGTTGGCAGACAGAGTTTCGTAAATCTTGTGCTCGGCCCAAAAGGCTTGAATCTCGGGTTCGCGCTTAGGAGCATTGGCCCGCATATCAAAGCTGGTCTGGGGCAAAAGAACAGTGTCTTTGTAGCTTTTAGGGTCTGTCACAGCCTGAGGTCGACTAGGGGTGAATGGGCATCCGCGCCATTATTTCAGATTTGGCTCAGGGAGCTATTTCTGCTGGTGCGTTTCTATAGATTAGGCCAGGTTGAGGGCAATTGCGGGTCTAATCTGGCTGGTTGGGGCTGGGGGCTATCACCCCTGGAGCCTCAGGCCAGTTTTCATCATCGTTATCTTCGTTCCCCGCAAGTCCGCCAGCGGGCTCGCGGGGCTTCACCTCTTCAGAGGTCAATGGAGGTGACTCTCCAACGCCGACAACCTGCTCTCCTGGGGCCGTAGCTCCGTCACCGTCGGCCAAATCAGGGGCAGCCAAACTCTCGATCGCCTCGGTGTCGACAATCGTGACAGTCGGTATTTGGCCTGGGTTGGTGGGATCCTCGACTCTAGCGGTAGGATTCGTCTTGGCTAGGGGAGACGGTCGAGGTGGAATATCAATCACCGCCCGCTTGGGTTTGGCCGCAGCCCTAGTCTTGACCACATCCCCAACCCACCCCCTTAACCCCGCCAACCGCCCCCACAGGGTAGTCGGCTTCTGCCGTTGGAGAACCTGGGTAGACGGCGACAATGACGCCGCCGGAGAGGGTAGTTGCCGGGGTGGTCGTCTCGAGCGGACAGCCGCTGAGGAGGGCGGGCTGACTGGCTCGAAATCGGGTGCCGGGGCATCGATCCCGACCATGACAGGGGGCGAGCGTCGGGGACTGGGGGTGAGCTCATCGACAAACTCGTAGTCTATGTCCTTGAGGGATGAAGCCCGTAGGGTGCTGGGAGCCTCGGCGGAGCCGCGCCGGTTAAGTCCCCTTGGGGCCTCAGGCAGCCACCGACCTAGGGGAGTGCCTTGCAAGACTTCCATCAATGACTGCTTAACCCGCTGCCCCAGGATAGACCAAGCATCTTGGCCTACCGGAGTTTGCAAATCGATCGGTGTGCGTTTGCGGCGCAGGGTTAGGGTTTGCGTCCCCAGCCAGCCCAGCAGCACCACGCTGGCTCCATGTCCCAGCAGTTCAGTGGGCGATGTTTGAGCCGCCGTAAACCACAGCACCAGGCCGTAGAAAGCACCCACTCCGCTCCAAAAAAAATCGTGGCGACGGTGCACCTCGGGCCAGAAAAAGGCTGCCCCGTAGATAGCAAGGCTGCCCAACCAGACCGCGATCGCCAGAATGTGAGCCCCCATAACCCCGATCACCGCACAACATCTCCAATGTATCGCGGGAAGCTCAACCTAGGTCAGGCAATTAGTGGCCGTTTCGAGCGCTACTACGACGCCCCAGACTTTTTGGAGAACAGCACCAAAACGGTCTTGAGGATGAGTTGAATATCGTAGGTTAGACTCCAGTTCTTTTGGTAGTCCAAATCCATCCGAATCACATCTTCAAATTTTTTCACCGTAGAGCGACCGTTCACCTGCCACTCGCCCGTCATGCCAGGTTTTACGTCCAGGCGCTGCCACTCAGGCACCTTGTACTGCTCAATTTCATCGGGGGTGGGTGGGCGGGTGCCGACTAGGCTCATGTCACCCTGCAGCACGTTCCAAAACTGAGGTAGCTCATCTAGGCTGGTGCGGCGTAAAAATCGGCCCACTCGGGTAATGCGAGGGTCATTCTCGTTCTTAAACAGTGGCCCCTCCACCTCATTTTTAACCTGGGCCTTGAGTGCTTCGGCGTTGAGCACCATCGAGCGAAATTTCCAAATTTCAAAGCGCTTGCCCATCCAGGAACATCGCACCTGTTTGAAGAAAATCGGACCGCCATCCTCAAGTTTTATGGCAATCACAATGGGCACCGCCAGCACCGCTGTAATGCCTAGGCCAACAACCGCTCCCAAAACGTCTATGATGCGCTTGCCCCTGGAGGTCACGGAAGGATGGGTGGTGAGCCCTACAAAGCGCATTTCAAGCTTCGGCGCCGGGTCCTCGGTCTGGTTCTCGGTGGGTTCAAAGGTAAAGAGTTGATCCAGGTCGGTGAGGGCTAAAACCATCCGCACCTGCTCCTGTACCCCTCGTAGCACCATAGCAATTTTCTCTGCCTGGCAGGTCCGGTAGCAAATCACTAACGCCCCTAGCCCGCTGCTATCAATAAAGTTAGTTTGGCTAAGATCAATAATAATGGTCTGGGGAGTAGGCTGGCTTTGACAATGGCGCTTTACCTGCTGCTCAAAGGCTATAGCTTCCACCACGGTGAGGGTGGAGGGCACGCTAACAACACGGGCTGTCTCTAGGGAATCTAAGGGGGACTGGTGAGTAGACAATTGCGGATCCTGATCTGGAACAATGGATGAGGTCATGCCGGCATCCCTGGCTAGAGTTCATGGTGGCGATTACTGTCATAATTCCCTCGCCATTGACCAAACTATAGGGGCTACTTTTACAACCGCAGCGGTTGTTGCCTCGTCTTTAAGGAGTCTTGACGAGTTGTTGAGGACTTAGTTAGTAAAATTGTCATTTCCCGACCCTTTGGAGCCCAAGTCGTGTGGATCACCGCTCTTGGGCTCCATGGGAACCTCAGGCCGACAGGAGCTGGCGCAGAACGTAGGGCAAAATGCCGCCGTGGCGGAAGTACTCCACCTCGTCGAGGGTGTCGATGCGGCATAGAAGAGGCACGGTAGTGGTCGTTCCATCGGCCCGATGGATCACTAAATTGACCGTCATGGCGGGCTGAATGCCGCCGCTCAGACCGGTGAGATCAAAGGTCTCACTGCCCTTTAGGCCCAGCACGCCCCGGTCTACCCCATCGATAAACTGCAGGGGCAGCACCCCCATGCCCACTAGATTAGACCGATGGATGCGCTCGAAGCTTTCGGCTACCACGGCTTTTACCCCCAGCAGCCGGGTGCCCTTGGCGGCCCAGTCGCGGGAGGAGCCGGTGCCGTACTCTTTGCCTGCAATTACGATCAGGGGAACCTCACTGGTCTGATACTTCATCGCAGCATCATAGATGGAGAGGGTTTCGCCGTCGGGCATATATCGGGTGACCCCGCCGGAGGAACCCGGCACCATCTCATTGGTGAGGCGAATATTGGCAAAGGTGCCTCGCATCATTACCTCGTGGTTGCCCCGCCGAGACCCGTAGGAATTGAAGTCGACGGCAAGGACGTTGTTGCCCACTAGATAGCTGCCAGCGGGGCTTTCGGTTTTAATCGCCCCAGCGGGGGAGATGTGGTCAGTGGTGATGCTGTCGCCCAGAATAGCCAAGGGACGTGCTCCCACGATGTCTGTGAAGGCCTGTCCGTTGACGCTGGGGGCCATGTCGGTAAAGTAGGGTGGGTTTTGTACGTAGGTGCTGTCGCTACTCCAGGTGTAGGTTTGGCTGGCGGGAGTAGCAATTTGCTGCCAGTCGCTGGTGCCAGTAAACACGTTGCTGTAGCGGCTGCGAAACATCTCAGGGGTGAGGGCTGTGGCCATCACCTCTAGGATCTCGGCGCTGGTGGGCCAGATGTCTTTGAGGTAAACCGGGCGACCCTCGGGGTCTTGACCGATGGGGTCAGTTTTGAGGTCGATGGCCAGGTTGCCTGCGATCGCATAGGCCACCACCAGCGGGGGAGAGGCCAGATAGTTGGCCTTAGTGTGAGGACTAACCCGGCCCTCAAAGTTGCGGTTGCCGGAAAGGACTGCCCCGACCACCAAATCGTTGCTCTCGATGGCGCTGGCGATGGGGGCCGGTAGCGGTCCCGAGTTGCCAATGCAGGTGGTGCAGCCGTAGCCCACTAAGTTGAAGCCCAGGGCGTCCAGATCGGCCTGTAGGTTAGCCCGTTCTAGATAGTCCGACACCACCTGACTCCCGGGGGCTAGGGAAGTTTTTACCCAGGGCTTAACGGTGAGCCCTTTGGCGCGTGCCTTGCGGGCCACCAGGCCAGCTCCAATCATGACCGAGGGGTTGGAGGTGTTGGTACAGCTGGTAATGGCGGCAATGACTACATCGCCATCAGTGAGGGCGTAGTCCGTACCGGCCACGGGCACCGATCGCTTCTCAGCGTAGGTCTTGCCGCTAAAGGTCGGGAAGTCAGAGGTCTTGAACTGACTAGCCAGGGCCGCCAGGGTAACCCGGTCCTGGGGTCGCTTCGGTCCGGCTAGGGAGGGCTCCACCGTAGCTAAATCTAAGGACAGGGAGTCTGTGAAGATGGGGTCGGGGGCAGCGGCCTCGCGCCACAGGCCCTGGGCCTTGGCGTAGGCTTCGACCAGGGCCACGCGATCGGGGTCGCGGCCTGAAAATTCTAAGTAGCGAATGGTCTCGCCGTCGATGGGGAAGAAGCCGCAGGTGGCGCCGTACTCGGGGGCCATGTTGGCAATGGTGGCGCGATCGGCCAGGGTGAGATGATCTAGACCATCGCCATAGAACTCAACGAATTTACCCACTACGCCTTTCTTGCGTAGCATCTGCACCACGGTCAGGACCAGATCCGTAGCGGTGGCTCCTTCGGGGAGCTGCCCGGTGAGCTTAAAGCCCACCACCTCAGGAAGCAGCATAGAGATGGGCTGGCCCAGCATGGCCGCCTCCGCCTCGATCCCGCCTACGCCCCAGCCCAGCACCGAGAGGCCGTTGATCATGGTGGTGTGGCTGTCGGTACCCACCAAGGTATCGGGATAGGCGACGATTTCGCCCTCTGTGGTCTTGGTCCACACCACCTGGGCCAGGTATTCAAGGTTGACCTGGTGACAGATGCCGGTGCCTGGGGGCACAACCCGGAAGTTATCGAAGGCGTTCTGCCCCCAGCGCAGAAAGGCGTAGCGCTCGAAGTTGCGCTGAAATTCCTTTTCGACGTTTTCGCCAAAGGCATCGGCGCTCCCGAAGGAATCAACCATGACGGAGTGATCGATGACAAGATCCACCGGTGAGAGGGGATTGATCTTGTCTGGGTCGCCCCCCAGATTGACCATGGCATCACGCATGGCGGCCAGATCGACCACGGCTGGCACCCCCGTAAAATCCTGCATCAGCACCCGAGCTGGCCGGTAGGCGATTTCGCGGCTGGAGGTCTGGTCTGTGAGCCAGTCGGCCACCGCCTGTATGTCGGTGGCAGTTACCGATCGCCCGTCTTCATGGCGCAGCAGATTTTCGAGCAACACCTTGAGACTGAAGGGTAGTCGGCTGATATCTCCTAGGGTTGCAGCGGCAGCGGGCAGGCTGTAAATGGTGTAGGTGGTGCTGCCGACGGTGAGATGGGTTTTGGCATTAAAACTGTTCACAGGGGTTGAGCTCTCCGATCGCGACGGGGATCATGCGCTGTGATTCTATTACATTCGCTGCCCTACTGTGCTGTAGGCTGTGTTGCCAATCGGGCTAGGGTCAGCGGCTGGGGCCTCTGGAAAACAGGCCGCCGAATAGCGATCGCTTCCCCGGCGGCGGTGCCGACGTTGACATAGGGGTGGGGCGAGGCGCATCTGTCAACACTATGTTCATCTGCTTGGCGTACTTGAGGGCAACCGCATTGTCTGGGTTGAGGCGCAGGGCCTGTTTAAGATGTACCTTAGCCATGCCGGGCAGCTGATTGAGTAGGTAGGCCTGCCCGATCAGGCAGTGATAGCTGCTGTTTTTGGGATTAATTTTGAGCGCATCCTTAAGTTCTTGAATAGCCGCCGCTGGATTTTTAGCCTTGAGATATTCTTGGGCACGACCAAAATGCCGCTCGGCATACATTAGCCCGGTGGCTTTGCCATCGGAGGGTGGATCGGGAGACAGCCCAGAGGCGTGGGGTACTGAAGCCGTCTTGACCAGTCCGGTGCGCTTTTCGCGGATCACCGGATCACCCATCTTGCGGAGTAGGTAAACCAAATTGAGCTCACCCAGCTGACGAGTGGAGTGTTCAAACGCTTGCTGGGAAGCATACTGACCAGTGCACAGTTGCTCAACCGCGTGTTCGTAAACCACATCGACATCGGCCTCGGAGACCTCGAGCAGTCGCTTACTCAGCGCTTCCTGCGGCTGTAGCTGCCGATCGCGGCTGTAGCGACGCACTTTAAAGCGCAGGGTGGCCAAGACCTCGTTACGACCTTTCTCCTGCTTGAGGCGCTGATAGGAAGGGTTGACGAGTTTTGGTAATACCTGGACAGCAAACTGTTTCAGCTCATCGGGTGTATCGCTTAGGCTATCGGGATGGAGCTGCTTTGCTACCGTTCGATACCGTTTTAGAATGCGGCGATCATCGGCCGCTACCGACACCCCTAGAAGTGCATAGGGGTCTGTAAAGCGGTTCACCCATTCAGTTGAAAAGTCGGAGGGGGGCATTCAGGAATTGGTTACAAGGGCAAGCTTGAGTCCATACAATTGTAGATTGTTGCGGATGGACCTAGGGGGATAAACCCCAACGGGGAAAGTAATGTCGATTCTTTATGGCCGACTTATACTAGGTTCACAAGATTGGGTTCACAAGATTCGCTGCAATTAAACTCACTGACACGTTGCAATCACTGACACATTGCACAGTGATTGTCACTCAGGTTGTCACTCACACGTTACACGTGGTGGTTGGGGGGCTATGGTAATGGCACAGCGCAGCCGTTGGGGAGCCATTGGTTTGGCCTGGCTAGGTGTTCTGACACCCCTGGCAGGACTGCACAAATTTTACCTCGGACAGCCTTTTTGGGGCATAGTCTATCTGCTGTTAGAAATCACGTTCATCCCTAAGGTGGCCTGTGCGATCGAGGGGGTTATGCTGCTCACTCAGTCTGAGGATGACTTTGCTCTGCGCTGGGGTAATAGGCCTGATCTCTCAAGGCCCACTCCCGTGGACCCGGCTAACATAGCTGCCTTGGGGACGGCCCTACGCGAGCTGGACACCCTGCGCGAGGAAGGCTTAATCTCGGAACTCGAGTTTGAACAAAAGCGCCGTCAGCTCCTGAACTAGGCTGTTGAGGTTAAGCAGTAGGGTATGAGCTGGGGGGCGATGCCTAGGGGAGAAAAACCCCCAGGGGGTGGGTTGTAAAGTATTCAAAGCCCGTTGAGGGAAGGCAGAAATAAGGGTGTTAAAGCATTTGCAGGCCCTGAGGGCGCAGCTCCATCCCCTGGCGGCTCGGCTCAGCCAGCAGCCGGGTTATCGATTGCAGTCCTATCGGGAGGTGGAGCAGGCGGCTCGGCTGGGCTTTGCCGTCGATGTGAATCGGGCTACGGTGGATGACTGGCTGCGATTGCCGGGGCTGTCGATTCGTCAGGCCCAGGGGCTAGTGCGGCTGCGCCAGGGGGGGGTACAGTTTCACTGCCTAGAAGATTTGGCCGTCGCCCTGGGGGTGACCGCTGAGCACCTACAGCCGTTGACCCCGATTCTGTCGTTTTGCTTCTACGAAGAACCAGGCGGCACGCTTCCCGCCGTGAGCCTTAACCAGGCATCGACTCAGCAGCTTTGTGCGATCCCCAGCATGCCCCGAGACCTGGCTCAGGCCTTGGTTCAGGAGCGATCGCGCCATGGCCCCTACCAGGACTTAGCCGACCTTCAGCGCCGTCTGGGGCTGCCCGCCGCTTTGGTCCAGTCACTGATGTATTACCTGCGCCCCTGATACCCGGTGTCCCAGCCTCCGGAGATAGTCTCAATCCCTGGCTCTCTGAAGCCTACAGTCCTGAGCGATGTTGTATGGGGCGTTCTATCCAGGTCGGACGGGGCTTGCTAAGGCGAGATTTTTTTCCTGAGTTTGGATCCCTTAGCAGGAGTGATCGGGCAGTCTAAGGCGCTTTGGCCTGCCAACCGCTGACCTGAACCCAACTCACGGAACGCCCTGTTTGTGTCCGTAGCCTAGCTAACATTATCCAACGATTTGAGCTGTTTTCATGAAGAGAAGAATTCTAGGATTTAAGTGTCTCTATAACTTGAATTGAATCATTTTTGACCAGGAAAAAATCTGCTGGTGCGATCGCTCTAAAACCCTAGAAAGCTCTTGGCGCAAGGTGTTGTGCCTGACTAACGTCGTAGCCGAAGCTTAAGGAGTTTGGAGTATTAGCTAGGCCGCGAAAAGTGTCTTGAGAGGGAAGATAACCTTAAGCGTTGAATACTTTCCTGGACTACACTGCACAATGATCGAGTACTTTTGGTTGGAACTAGTGCCATGGTAGTAGCCTCTCCTCCCCAGACCAAACCTCTCACCGACGAAGAACTACGTAAAACGCATGCCTACTGGCGGGCCTGTAACTACCTCGCCGTAGGCATGATCTACCTACTCAAGAACCCACTTCTCAAAGAGCCCCTGCAGGCCGAGCACATAAAATATCGCTTGCTGGGCCACTGGGGCGCTTCTCCGGCCCTCAGCTTCACCTATGTCCACTGCAATCGGCTGATCAAGAAATATGACCTAGACATGATCTTCGTGGCAGGTCCTGGTCACGGCGCGCCCGGCGTGCTCGGCCCAGTCTACCTGGAAGGCACCTACTCCGAGATCTATCCCGATAAGAGCATGGACGAAGACGGCATGCGCCGCTTCTTCAAGCAGTTTTCCTTCCCCGGCCACATTGGCAGCCACGTCACCCCTGAGACGCCGGGGTCTATTCACGAGGGCGGTGAGCTGGGCTACAGCATTTCCCACGCCTACGGGGCGGCGCTCGACAACCCCGACCTGATTGTCACCTGCGTAGCGGGCGACGGTGAGGCTGAAACAGGGCCACTGGCCACCTCCTGGCACTCTAACAAGTTCATCAACCCCGCCCGCGACGGCGCGGTGCTGCCCATCCTCAACCTCAACGGCTATAAGATCGCCAACCCCACTATTCTCTCTCGCATTTCCCATGAGGAGCTAGAGGCGCTGTTTGTGGGCTATGGCTACACGCCCTACTTTGTGGAGGGCAGTGACCCCGCCGACATGCACCAGAAAATGGCGGCGGTGATGGAAGAGTGCATCCTCAAGATCAAAGCAATTCAGCGGGATGCCCGGGTCAATGGCAACCTGGAACGGCCCCGCTGGCCGATGATTGTGCTGCGTACCCCCAAGGGCTGGACTGGGCCTGACTACGTGGATGGCCATAAGGTGGAAGGCTTTTGGCGATCGCACCAGGTGCCCATGGGCGGCATGCACAGCAACCCCGAGCATGTGCGCCTGCTCGAAGAGTGGATGCGCAGCTACGGCCCCGAGGAACTGTTTGACGAAAACGGCACCCTGATTCCTGAGCTGAAGGAACTGGCCCCCGTTGGGCACCGCCGCATGAGCGACAACCTGCATGCCAACGGCGGCATGTTGCGCAAGGCGTTGAAAATACCTGACTTTCGCGAGTACGCCATTGACGTTCCTAAACCCGGCAGCGTGGAGTTTGAAAACACCAAGGCCCTGGGCATCTTCATGCGCGACATCATGCGCGACAACCCCACCAATTTCCGGTTGATGGGGCCTGATGAAACGGCCTCCAACCGGCTGCACCCGGTGTACGAGGTGACCAAGAAGGTCTGGATGGCCGACTTTTTGCCTGAGGATCTGGACGGCGGCGAACTCTCTCGGGATGGACGGGTGATGGAAATGCTCAGTGAGCACACCCTCCAGGGCTGGCTTGAAGCCTACCTGCTCACCGGTCGCCACGGCCTGTTTCACACCTACGAAGCCTTTGCCCACGTGGTTAGCTCGATGTTTAACCAGCATGCCAAGTGGCTGGATATCTGCAAAAACCACGTGCCCTGGCGGCGATCGGTCTCATCCCTCAACATTCTGCTGTCGTCGCTGGTGTGGCGCCAAGACCACAACGGCTTTAGCCACCAAGACCCCGGCTATATCGATTTAGTCACTAACAAAAGCCCCGACGTGGTGCGGGTCTACTTTCCGCCCGATGCCAACTGCCTGCTGTCGGTGGCCAATCACTGCTTCCGCAGCGTGGACTATATCAACGTCCTCGTTTCCGATAAGCAAAGCCACCTCCAGTACCTGAATATGGACGAGGCGGTGAAGCACTGCACCAAGGGCATCGGCATTTGGGATTGGGCCAGTAGTGATGACTGCGGCACTGAGCCCGACATTCCCGACGTGATCATGGCCTGCTGCGGCGACATTGTCACCAAGGAATCGCTGGCGGCCACCGCCATCCTGCGGGAAGAGTTTCCCTTCCTGAAGGTGCGGTTTATCAACGTGGTGGATTTGTTCACGCTAATTTCTGAAGGAGAACATCCCCACGGGCTGAGCAACCGTGACTTTGACTCGCTGTTTACCCCCGATAAGCCGATTATTTTTAACTTCCATGGCTATCCCTGGCTGATCCACAAGTTGATCTACCGCCGCTCAAACCAAGACCGCATTCACGTGCGGGGCTATAAAGAGCAGGGCAATATCAATACCCCGCTGGAGTTGGCCATTAACAACCAAATCGATCGCTTTAGTTTGGTCATTGACGTGATCGACCGGGTGCCTAAGCTCGGTTCGGCGGCGGCCCATGTGAAGGAAAAGATGAAAAATAGGATCATCGAGTGCCTTAACTACGCCCACACGGAGGGCAAAGACCAGGATGAAATCGTCCACTGGCAGTGGCCCTACTAGGAGCTAAAGCCCTAATCGACTAGGCTTTCCAAGCTAGTCCACCAAAGCGGCCCAGGGTAGCTGGGCCGCTTTCCCATCGTTTACAACCCGACATAGCCGGTGGGGCATTGCAGGGTTAACCAATGTGTCACCGATCGCTCAAAAACCCCTGGCTAAGTCGTAGCGAATCCGACTTTGTGCCGGTAGAATAGTTAGAATCGATACATTTAAATGGCCTACCTCAGAGCCAGAAATCCCTCCGGTAGCCATTCCCAGGGCAAAGGCCCTGGTCTAATCTCAATCCTCCGCTATCCACTGTCTACCCCTTGGAAGTCACCATGAGCAACCCGACCAGTCCCGATCGCATTCTTATCTTCGATACCACCCTTCGGGATGGCGAACAGTCGCCGGGGGCCACCCTCAATGTGGAAGAGAAGCTGGTGATTGCGAAGCAGCTGGCTCGGCTGGGGGTCGATATTATCGAGGCCGGGTTTCCCTTTGCCAGCCCCGGCGACTTTGAGGCGGTACAAAAGATCGCCCGCGAGGTGGGCACTGCCGATGGCCCCACCATCTGCGGGCTGGCCCGCGCCACCAGGGGCGACATTGAGCGGGCCGGGGAAGCGATTAAGCCAGCGGTGAAGGGGCGCATCCACACGTTTATCGCCACCTCCGACATTCATATGCAGTACAAGCTGCGCAAGAGCCGGGCCGAGGTGCTGGCGATCGCGCCCGAGATGGTGGCCTACGCCAAGACCTTCACCGACGATGTGGAGTTTTCGCCCGAGGATGCGGGGCGATCGGACCCTGAGTTTCTCTATCAGGTGCTGGAGGCGGCGATCGCCGCTGGGGCTACCACCGTCAACATCCCCGACACCGTGGGCTACCTCACCCCGTCAGAATTTGGCGGGCTGATTCGCGGCATCAAAGCCAACGTGCCCAACATCAACCAGGCGGTCATTTCGGTTCACGGCCACAACGACCTGGGTCTGGCGGTGGCCAACTTCCTGGAAGCGGTGAAGGCCGGGGCGCGCCAGCTCGAATGCACCATCAACGGCATTGGCGAGCGGGCCGGCAACGCTGCCCTCGAAGAACTGGTGATGGCCATGCATGTGCGGCGCGCCTTCTACAATCCCTTCCTGGGTCGCCCGGCGGAGTCGGAAGCACCCCTCACCAACATCGACACCCGCCAGATCTATAAGACCTCTCGCCTGGTGTCGAACCTGACCGGCATGTTTGTGCAGCCCAACAAGGCGATTGTTGGTGCCAACGCCTTTGCCCACGAGTCGGGCATTCACCAGGATGGCGTGCTCAAAAACAAGCTCACCTACGAGATCATGGACGCCCAGTCCATCGGCCTGACCGACAACCAGATTGTGCTGGGCAAGCACTCGGGTCGCAACGCCTTTCGCACCCGACTCCAAGAACTGGGCTACGATCTCGACGACCAGGCCCTCAACCGCGCCTTTCTGCGGTTCAAAGAGCTGGCCGACAAGAAAAAAGAAATCACCGACTGGGATATTGAATCGATCGTCAACGACGAAACCCAGCAGGCCCCGGAGCATTTTTACCTGAACCTGGTGCAAGTCTCCTGCGGCGACAGCGCCAAGCCCACCGCCACCGTCACCCTGCGCACCCCCGACGGGCAAGAACTGATGGATGCGGCGATCGGCACCGGCCCGGTGGACGCGGTATACAAAGCAATCAACCGCGTGGTGGATATCCCCAACCAGCTGATCGAGTTCTCGGTGCAGTCGGTCACCGAGGGCATAGACGCCCTCGGCGAGGTCACCATTCGCATTCGCCACGAGGACCGGGTGTTTTCGGGCCACGCAGCCAATACCGACATTGTGGTGGCCTCGGCCCACGCCTACCTGCATGCCCTCAACCGGCTGTACACAGCGTTGCAGGGGGAAAAGGTGATTCATCCCCAGCGCGACGCGGTGGTGGCCTCGCTATAGGTAGAATAGCGGCATCACGCTTTTTCGACAGTCCTTGCCATGGTGCAGACTCAACCTCAGCTTCAAACTTTTGACGACTTCCTCGCCTACGCCGAGGCAGCAGAGGGCTACTACGAACTCACCAACGGAGAGCTGGTCGAGATGCCGCCCGAGTCTTACGACAACCTGCGCCGTGCTCTGAATCTCTACGACATCTTAAAGACCCTGGTAGATGCGGCCCAGGTTTGTCCACAGGGGTTGGCTCTAGCGGTACCAGGGCAGCCCAAGAACCGTTACCCCGACCTCACCGTGGTGCGGCCCGAGCACCCCAAGCAAATGCGTGAACTAGGGCAGGCCGCCATCACACTAGAAATGGCCCCACCCCTGTTGGTAGTCGAAGTGGTCAGCCCAGGGGCTGACAACCGCCGCCGCGACTATCTTGAAAAGCGCAACCAGTACGAATGGCGCGGCATTCCCGAATATTGGATTCTCGACCCGGTGGTGGGGCAGGTGACGGTGTTTAGCCTTACGCCCCAGGGCTATAGCGAAGCCACCTTTGAGGGGGTGTCGGTGGTCGGGTCGCCCACGTTCATTAACTGGCCGCTCACGGCTCAAGCGATGTTGGCCGTGACCTAGCGATGGGTGGGCGGTGGGTTACGCCGGGGCGAGGGAAATCGGCTGGTGGGCAGGGGCTATAATCGCCTAATCCTAAATCCTGCTTGGCTACCCTCTATTCCACTGGGCGAATGCCATAAAGCCTCTGGCTTGGCTACGCCTACGCCCCTACAGTTTCGCCTGTTGGGAATCGGGGTTATGTGATTCGGATTTGGTATAACCCACCCATCGACCAGTGACTACTTGGCCTAAAGAACGCTCCCCCTAGCCCCCCAGCCCCCTAGCCCCTCGGCCCCTCCCCCCAAACTTTTTAAGCCCTAGTGATATGAAACCTGATCGCCCTGGGTAGTCTAATCAAAGAAGCAAGACACCTTAACCCCAGCTTCTTAAGGAGACACCTAAATCATGAAAACTTCTCTCAAAGCCAACCTGATCAAGCACCTGATTGCCAAAAAAGAAGAAGGCGGCTTCACCCTAATTGAACTGCTGGTTGTTATCATCATCATTGGTATTTTGGCGGCTATTGCCCTGCCTTCTTTCCTCAACCAGGCCAACAAAGCCAAGCAGTCTGAAGCCCAAACCTACATCGGTTCCATCAACCGCGCCCAGCAGGCTTACTACCTGGAAACCAGCGCTTTCAGCAACAACATTCCTAGCCTTGGGCTTGGGATTCAAACTTCGACTACTAACTATGATTATGACGCTGTAGTAGATGCTCCGGTGGGAGGTACAAAAAATGGAGTTTCTAACCGGGCAAAGCCTAAATTGGTAAACGGTCAAAAATCGCCTTTGCTGGCCTTTGTAGGAGGCACCTATGTTGGTGGTTTAGATTCTGGTATTGCTGGCTCATCGACTGAAACGACCACCTTAGCTATTCTTTGCCGCGCCCAGCAACCCCCTGTACGGGGCGGCACGGATGGTGTTGTGGAGGTTACCTTCCCTGACTCGACCACCACTACTGAGGCAACCTGCCCCAACACCATGAACAAGGTGTAATCTAACCGACAAGGAGCTTAAGCTGGCCTAGGCTTTAGCTATTAGCAGTTACTGATTCGTTAAGGCATACCTTAAAAGGTCTATTCGGCGCTATACCGGGTGGGCCTTTTAGGGTTTTAACTCTAGCACTTGGCTAATATAACAGGTGAGCAAAGCGTTAGAATATTTCCCCGGCGAAAAGTGTCCTAATCCGAGCATTAGGGATTCAAAGTTTCTACATCAACCAGGCACCTGCAATACAGTATGGCTATTAGTCCAGGGGGAAGGCTGTCTCTTCACGTAGATATTGATTTTTAACATTAATAAACCTAGATTTAATTCATCACACAATTATCTCAACCATAGGAAGGAGCTATGACGCTATTGCTATCGGGGACTAAAAACCTTTCTAAAAATGTCTTGACTGGAACTTTTGTAATCGCGTTGCTGTTTGGCTTAGTGAGTCTACAACGAGGGCGACTCGCAACTTTGCAAAGCCTTGACAGCAGCGAACAAAATCTACAGCGCCAATTGCAAGCGACCGCATCCACTCTGGAGCTGGCTCAAAAAACGCCAGCGTTTGGTTTCAACAATCTCATTGCTGACTGGACTTATCTCCAATTTTTGCAATATTTTGGTGACGTTGAGGCTCGTCAACTAACAAGCTATAGCCTGAGCCCAGAGTTTTTTAAGGTGATCATCCCTCACGATCCGTTTTATCGGACATTTTATTTATTTTTGTCGGGTAGCACCAGCAACTTTGCTGGTGAGCCTGAGCAAACAATCACGCTCATCGACCAGGGACTAGAGCACCTGAGCCCAACCGTACCACCCGATTCTTTTTATATTTGGCAATACCGGGCTGTGGACCAACTGCTCTATTTAGGTGATGGCGCAGCAGCACGGCAGTCGTACCAAACGGCGGCCGACTGGGCCAGGCAGTCAGATCACCCCGATGCCGCCTTCATTGCCGAATCGGCCCAAAATACCGCTGATTTCTTAGCTAATAACCCCCTCAGCAAAAAGGCC
>JBGSNT010000111.1:0-5966 GCA_041739575.1 Nodosilinea sp.
CCGTGGTGAGATTGATCACAAATCCGTCAGGTTAAGTAATTTGACCGATGTCACCAGCTAACAGAGCTAGGCAACCGTCAAGACTCCTGGCGACTGGATTGCGCCCCAGGCCCTTTGGGGCAAAAATATAGCAATAGCCACTGCGCTTAGAACACAGGTCACGGCCACTGGCATAAACTGGGGCAGCGCCCTGGCCTATAGCCATCGCTCCAGAGGATGATCCAACGTGTCCTAAGGGACTCGCAGGAAAATAATGTACCCGCAGATTCCTAACCGATCTGGCAATAGCTATAGATGGCGGTGAGCCAACGCAACATAGCTAAATATCAACCCTGCTAAATATTAAGGATGGTGCCATGACCGATTCACCTATGGGCTCAGCCGAAGCCATCGCCAGCATTGCTATGGTCGCGATCGCCGCCGATGGCTACCTGGCGGAACAGGAGGGCCAAGACATGACCATGCTGCTATCGCGGATGGCCCTATTTAAAAACTATTCCAGCGATGCGCTGCACCAGCTCTTCGATGTGGTGCTCGATCGCCTCAAGGGCGAGGGGCCAGGGGCGCTAGTTGACCAGGCCAAAGCGGTTCTATCCCAAGACATGCGTGAAACGGCCTTTGCCATTGCCACCGACCTGGTGCTGTCAGACCGCACCGTCACGCCCCAGGAACAGGCATTTCTCGAAGACCTGTACCGCATTCTCGAAATCCCCGGCCCCATGGCCCAGCAAATTGTCCAGGTGATGACTATCAAAAACCGGGGCTAGGGGACTGCGGATTAAGGTGGGTGACTATGGCTAAGGGCCGGGGAGCGAGGGGAACTGGAAGGGTAGCTAAACTGGCCAGCAGTAATAGATTGCGGCGGGGGCTGCCCCTTAGGCTGACTCCGCCCGAGCCCAAAGGACAGTCTCAAACAACGGTTTCCTATAGACCTTAGCGCCGGCGGCGGCCCGGAGTCTTTTTATCCTCGCCCCTGGTCCGTCCGCTCAAACCCGAGCTGAATCAGCCTATCCACCAGTTCTGCAAAGGACACGCCGCTGGCCTCCCACATCATCGGGTACATGCTGGTGGCGGTAAAGCCCGGCAGGGTGTTGATCTCGTTAATCAGCACCTCCCCGGTGGCTTCGACATAAAAGAAGTCGACCCGCGAAATGCCAGCGGCATCCACCGCGTGAAAGGCCGTCACCGCCATTTCCTGAATGCGGCGGGTCACATCGGCGGGCACATGGGCGGGAATGGTGTGCTGCGACTGGCCGCTGGTGTATTTGGTGTCGTAGTCGTAGAAATCGCTCTGGAAGGTGATCTCCCCCAGCACCGAGGCCTTGGGGGCGTCATTGCCGAGCACGGCACATTCCACTTCGCGGGCGATGACGCCAGCTTCGACAATGATGCGGCGATCGTAGCTAGCGGCACTGTCGAGGGCGGCTTCGAGCTCTTTGCGGTTAGTGGCCTTAGCAATGCCCACCGATGACCCCAGGTTGGCGGGTTTCACAAAGCAGGGGTAGCCCAGCTCGGTTTCAATGCGATCGCACAGCTTCGGAAACACGCAGGGATTCGACCACACCTCGCTGCGGTTTACCGCCAGGTACTTGACCTGGGGCAGCCCCACCTGGGCAAAGGCCATCTTCATTGCAATCTTGTCCATTCCCAGGGCTGAGCCCAGTACCCCAGAGCCCACAAAGGGCTGCTGCATCAGGGTAAAGACGCCCTGCACGGTACCATCTTCCCCGTTGGGGCCGTGGAGCACCGGAAACCAGATATCTACTTCGTTGACCGCGTCAAACTGGGGCAGACGCTGGCCTGGTTTTGGACCTGGGGCGTCACTGGCATCCTGGGGTGACACCCCCGCCGCCAGAATTGTCGCTGCCGTTTTTCCCGCCTGCCAGACGCCGTCTTTGCCGATGTAGACCGGCAGCACGGCATATTTTGTGGCGTTGGTGCCGCTGGCTAGGGCCTGGGCGATCGCATGGGCCGAGCGAATTGAAACCTCATGCTCACCCGAACAGCCGCCAAACACCAGCCCTACCGTTACCGTTGCCATAGAATTTTTGCCTTCGCATCGATTGCGGATAGGGTATCACAGCCGCGCTATGAATCCGCCAGCGAGGACCCAGACAAGTCCTGCGGCCAGCCCCTTGAAAAACGCCTTCAGACAAAAAAAGCTCTGAGATCCCTCCAGGTACCTCAGAGCTTAACAATCAGGGTGCATCTACCGTTCAGTAATACGAAGGCCCCTGCCCCCGTCCGGACGGTTCTCAAAATTACCCCCAGGAACTTTTTGATGGGCCTCTCTAGACCAGCACCCCCAGCTCAATTAAATTGCCGTCCGGATCGCGCAGGTAAATCGACCGGAGCGGCCCAGTGGTGCCGGTGCGAAGGACAGGGCCGTTCACCACCGGCACCCCCAGGGTTTGAAGGTGGGCCAGGGCCTCCTCCACCGAAGCCGTGATTAAAAAACACAAATCCGCAGACCCTGGGGTGGGAATCTGGGCATGGGGGGCCAGGGGCATCTCGGCCTGGTGTAGATTAATTTTTTGTTGCCCATAGCGCAGGGCCCGCCGGCCCGCGCCAAAGGTCACGACCTCCATGCCCAGCACAGTCTGGTAAAACCTGCAGGTTTGGGCAATATCTCTCACGGTCAGCACTAGATGGTCGAGGGCGAGAATTTGGATCATGGCCCGATGTCTATCCTTTGGCGACTATCGACCCCCTGGATTTAGCGCTCCAGAATTAATGTCGATGATAATTAAATAGTGGAAGGCTGCGGTCAATGGTTCATCACGGTGGATAATGCCATTGAACACGGTGTGGCAGAGTGAACGGTGAAGTACTTTTTTCTGTCTGATGGTTGGGTAACGGGCCGAGTGTGGGAGTTTGGCGGCCTATGGAACGAAATTGCCTGGCAGCGAAAGCCCCATATCCGCCGTCTGAACCTATCGATCCTAGAACAGGGCGAAACTCTCTGGCTCTACCAGGTCGAAGAGACGGTGTTGATGGTTGAGGTCAAACCCGAAGGCACAACCCGTGAACCGATTGGGCAGGTGGTGTTGAAGCGGCTGATTTCCGCCGATCAGGTGATTGAACGCCTGTGCGTTGGATCGGAGGGGGCCATTAAGCCCTAGGGTTGAGAATTTCTAAGCGCTGGCTCAACCTGGTACCCCGATCCCCCTAGACTGGTATTGGCCGGCATGGGTACCGGGCTCAGGGGCGGGGTTATGAAACCTAAAGTTCTCTGGGGCATACACTACATTTGAAGGACATAGGGCATTGGCGGTTCTAGCAATTGTGCTGCTGCTGGGGGCAGCTTACCTACTAGGCTCCATTCCCACGGGCTACCTGGTGGCAAAGTGGGCAAAGGGGATCGACATTCGGCAGTGCGGTTCGGGGGGCACCGGGGCCACTAACGTGCTACGAACCGTGGGCAAAGGGGCGGCGGTCGCCGTTTTGATCATCGATCTGCTCAAGGGCCTGCTGGCCGTACTCCTGGTGGGAGCCCTTTGGCCCCAGGTGCTGGCCCTGGCCCCAGATGTGGCTCTCATCACCGCCAGTCTGCCCTGGGTGACGATGCTGGCCGGGCTGCTGGCGATCGTGGGCCACAGTAAATCGGTGTGGATTGGCTTTTCCGGCGGTAAGTCAGCCGCCTCAGGACTGGGGGTGTTGATCGGGTTGGCCTGGCCGGTGGCCCTAGGGGCGGCGGCAGCCTTTGGCATCACCCTAGCCCTAAGCCGCATTGTATCCCTAGGCTCTATGGCCGCCGCCCTGGCGACCATGGTCTTGATGGTGGTGACGGGCCAGCCGCTGCCCTACGTCGTGCTAGGCGGCATGGGGGCGCTGTACGTGATTCTGCGGCACCGCAGCAATATTGAGCGCCTGCTGGCGGGCACCGAACCCCGCCTCGGGCAGCAGCCCTCTAATCCCAGCAGTTAAGCGGTTGAATGGGGCAAGCTGTTGTGCGGCAGTTTCTCTTTGAGCGTGGAGAGGCTGATTGAGGAAATGCCGGCGGTACTCTTGGAGGAAAGTTAGGGATTTTGCTGAGTTTATTCATTACTGGAGTTTAGACTAAACTCCAGTTTCTTGAGTAACCTGGCTGACCGGTTTACCTGCTTGGCCCACAATGCAAACAGCCTCTGTTTTTTGCTTGTCTGTCAATGTCCTACGCGGTTTTTGGCTCATCTGAACATTCTCCTTCCTTGTCGACTCTTTGGGAATGTCCACTTTTTCGAGGTAAGGTCAGTTCCGGCAGCAATTGTGGATATAGATATGGAAAATCCCCGTAACCCGCTGAAAGCGGAGCTACGGGGACACAAGGCATTGTTATCGTGATCTAGCTAGCAGTTACCCCCCGTGGGTTGGTGGGGTGCTTTCACTAGTGGTGCTGCTGTTGCTGTCGGCGCTGTGGTGGTCAGTGCTAGAGCTGCTCGCAGCATAGCCGTTAGCCTTGCCTCTATGCCCGACAGAATGATGACCAGCGTTTTGGCTAGGCTCATAGACAACTGCGGTCATGGGGCTGGGGTAGTCGAGGTGGTCTTTGGACACCTTGGGTGGCTCGTATAGTCGCCCAAGGGAGCGCTTGCCATAACCTGTCTCTAGAGGCGTTGAAGCTTGATAAAACGTCTGCTTGCGGCTGTGGAAGGCGGTTTGATACAGCGCAGAACGCACGCCATTTGCCGTAACTAGGCTGGGCTGCTCTACTCCCTGGGAGGGGTGATAGAGGTAGTCCCCAAAGGATTGTTCTGTGGCTAGCAGAGGAGGCAGTTCGGCCTGGGGCGCTCCATACCGTACGTCGAGCAGCGGCTGAGGTTCGGAATAGAACGGATCTTGATAGGTCAGAATAGGGCTGTCGCTCACCTCGGCCAGGTTCTGTCGCCAGTTGTTGATGACGCTGCCGAGGTCAAAGCCTAGGGCTCGCTGGTAGTGCCAGAGGCCACCCTGAAGGAAGAAAAAGGCTAGGTAAAAATGAGCATTGGCCAGCCAGGTACGTGACGAATAGCCCGCGCCTGCGGCTCGGTTAGGGTCAAAGAAAGACGGCAAAAAAGCCGACTTTAGCTCTAGGGGTGGCCCATAAAACTCGGTCGGGTAGGCCAGGGTATTGAAGCCGCAGTAGTAGGAGGCTGCAAACCCAGCTATGGCGATACCAAACAAAGAGTAGGCCAAAATGCCGTCGGCGGAAAAGAGGAAGCGCTGCCGTACCCAGTTAAACGGCGGCACTAAAATGTGCCATGCCCCACCTGCTAGCAGCAGCACCGCCACATAGATGTGGCCGCCCACCAGATCTTCTAAGTTGTTGACGTCAAATAGGTGGGTGCGATAGCTAAGTAGGGTACCAAAGTCCAGGGTTGGATCGCTCACCACGCGTACTTCGCCTAGGTTGGCATCGTATAGCCCGCCAAAGGTTGTTGCCTTAATGACCAGCAGCAGAGCGCCGAGGCCCAAAATGACGAGGTGATGCCCCAGAATAAAGCCCAATTGCTTGGAGTCATTCCAGTCAAAGTCAAATTTGGCGGCGTTGCCTGGGGCGTTGTCTAGGCTCTGGGGCAGGCGTTCGCGGTGGAGGTAAGCTCCCCCCGCTAGCACTCCGGCGGCCACGACGTGAATTACGCCGATGGCAAAGAGGGGGAAGGTGTCTGCGATCGCGCCGCCAGAGCCTACGCCCCAGCCCTGGGTAGCCAGGTGAGGTAGCAGAATCAGCCCCTGGTCATACATGGGGACATCGGATGAATAGACGGCTAGCTCGAACAGAGTAAAGGCCCCGGCCCAGAGCATGATCAGAGCTGCCTGGGCCACGTGGGCCACAATAAACGTATTCGACAGGTGAATGAATCGGGCGTTACCCGCCCACCAGGGATATTTTTCCTGGGTTTGATTAACAGCGTACATGGCGATGGTTTGACTGTTATAGGAGTGGTCTGCAGGAATCGGCAGGGGTGAGCTAACCACCTCTGCGGGGGGGGGGGGGGGGGGGGGGG
>JBGSNT010000138.1:0-10266 GCA_041739575.1 Nodosilinea sp.
CTAGGGCCGGACGGTAACGGCGGCGGCGACAGAGTCTGGCCTGGCGGTGCTCAAAAGCTGGCTTTGGTGACGCAGGTCTTTGAGTTTGGCCAGCGCTTGACCGCTAGCGATCAGCCTCTGGGCCAAGTCTAAACCCGCTTCCAGGGATGCCGCGATGCCCCCCTGCCACAGGTAAAAGCCAGCATTCCACAGGGCGGTTTTAGCCAGTTCAGACTCCGCCCCCGCCAGCACCGCCAGCAGCCGTTCGCCCAGGGTGGCCTCGTCCCCTAGCTCTACATCGTCGCCATCAAAGCCGTAGTCGCGGGGGTGCAGCAGCAGCCGTTCCGCCTGGCCGGGGTGGTTCACCCCAACGATCGCCGTGCGAGCCCGGGCTAGGTCACAGCTGCCCTCCAGTCCCTTAACCGTGACCCAGTCGGTCTGCCCCCGTAGACCCAAGGTGCCCTTAGCAAACTCTTCGGTGGGCGGGTGCACATACCCCATCACCAGAACATGGGGACCAGCGTAGGGCGACCACATGAGCTCCACGGTGGCCAGGGGTGGGCGTTTGCCAATTTGTTCGCGGTAGGGCACCAGGCCGTGGGCGGCGGGGAAGTGCTGGGGCAAATACACAAACCCCAGACCGGTACCATTGAGCAGGGTATGGGCCTGTTCTAGGCTGTGGGGCCGCAGGTCTACCCCCAACTGACCCCAGATTTCTACCAGGGGCAGGCCCGCTTTGGTGGGCATGCGATCGCCCCCGTGCATCACCACCGGCACCCCCGCCGCCGCCAGAGCCAGGGCGGTGATCGGAGTGACTGGGGCGGTGCGCGATCGCCCATCGTAGGGGCAGCCCAGCACTAGGGCAGGGCGGTGGTCAAAGCGCTCAGAGGCAATGGCGGGCAGGGTTGGCCCCAGGGCGGCGTAGGCATCGAGGGTGCCCGCCAGTTCTGCCACGGTGGGGCGCTTGATCCGGTGGGCAATCATAAAAGCGCCGATTTGGGCGGGGGTTGCCGTCTGGGTCAGCATCATGCGGGTAGCCGCTTCTGCCTCGGTCCGGGTCAGCGCCCTAGAGGTGTGGCTGCCGCTACCCACGTGCTTGAGTAAATCCCGAAACTCGTCACTCATAGAGACTGATTCCCCTCAGCGGGGCAATGGTTTGCAACAGGGGTTTTGAAATAAATTAGGTGACCTAACTGTACGATGATAATGCCGTCGGTCTAGAACGGAGGCGTGCCGGGGCTGCCAGGCTTTGCACCAGGTCATGGAAGCGGCGAATGGGGGGAATAACCAGGCGATCGCGGGTGGTAACTAGCACCACCGAACGGGTCAGGATCGGGGCTTCGGTGGGGCGCACCGCCAGACTGGGGTCGTCGTAGCACTCCGCTAGGGCCGACTTGGGCAAGAGGGCGACAAAGTTGCCCTGCCGAATCACCCCCCGGAAGGCATCCAGGGTGTTGAGTTCCATGACTGGATTAAAGACTTCGCCTTGATTCTGAAACTGCTGCTGCACCAGCCGCTGCATGCCGTAGCCGTCTTTGAAGACAATTTGGGGAAAGCGCCCCAACATCTCCCAGGCAATGGCCGGCTGGCCGGCCAGGCTGTGGTCGCTCGCCATCAGCACCTCCACTGGCTCCTCAAACAGGGGCACGACCACCATTTCGGGCTGAGTGGTCAGCCGGGGGTTATCCATCACAATGGCCAGGTCTACCAGCCCGTCGCGCAGCACCTTGAGGGAGCGATCGCTGCCCAAGGCCGTCACCCGCAGCTGCACCTGGGGATATTCAGTGCAGAACTGCTGAAGCACTGGCGGCAGCACCGTGGCGCAAACGGATTGAATCGCCGCCACGCAAAGCTCTGGCTGTTTGCCCGCCATCAGGTCGGCAATGTCCCTCGAGACCTGTAACCAGTCCTGGTAAATGCGCTTAGCCTTGGGCAGCAGTCGTTCCCCAGCCACCGTCAGCTTGGCCTGAGCGCCACGGTGGAACAGGGGGGCATCTAGCTCCGCCTCCAGAGCCTGGACCTGTCGACTTACCGTGGATTGCGTCACCTGACACTGCTGCGCTGCGGCCTGAAAACTGCCGGTTTCAGCCACCGATAAAAACGCCTGGAGCTGCTCTATGCGCATGCTTGACCCATACCCACGCCACTGTTACCCAGGGACAGCCCAATGAGTTTATCTCGAGCGGCCCTTCCATTGATTAGCAGATCGCACCCCCAGGCTTAGTATCAAAAGTAGCCGTACAGGTTCACCCCAGGGGCATTCTCCCCCGCGCCCGCGCCATCATCCGCCAATTTGCGACATGGTGCGTTGGTAGGCTCCCGAGGTGCCCGACTGACGCATTTTGTAGTTGATATCGGGCTTGGCGGCCAGGAGGTCGGCCACCCGATGCCGGATCTCAGCCGTCGGGATGCCATGACGCAGCAAGGTTTTGAGGTCGATCTGGCCGGTTTCGTTGAGCAGGCAGGGGCGCAGCCAGCCGTCCGCCGACAGGCGCATGCGGTTGCAGCGATCGCAAAAACACTCCGACATCTGGCTAATAAACCCCACCGTGCCCTGGGCCCCAGGGATCTGGAACACGTCCGCCGGGCCATGGCCCAGCACATCGCCCTCGGTCAGGCCCCAGCGCTGACGGATGCGATCGCGCAGGGTAGCCGAATCGACCCAGCCCTTTTCCGTAAACAAACTGTCGTTGCCGATCGGCATAAATTCAATGAAGCGCACGTGCCACTGGCGATCGAGGGTGAGGGCGGCCAGGTCTAACACCTCGTGGTCATTGACGCCGGGAATTACCACCACGTTGAGTTTCAGCGGCGAAAAGCCCACCCGGTGGGCCGCCTGGATGCCCGCCCACACCTCGGGCCAGCGCGATCGCCCCCGCCCGCCCACAATCTGATCAAAAATCGCCGGGTCCAGCGAATCGAGGCTGATGTTAATACGCCGCAGCCCCGCATCCCAGAGCGCCTGGGCCAGGCCACCGAGCAAAAAAGCATTGGTGGTCAGGGCCAGGTCTCGAGTGCCGGGCAGCTCGGCAATGTCCCGCACAATATCCACCACCCCTGGCCGCACCAGCGGTTCGCCCCCGGTCAGCCGAAAGTTTGAGAACCCCAGGGGCATAAACACCTCCGTCAGCAGCTGGCGCAGCTCTGTCCGGGTGAGCCACTCCTGCTGGGGCAGGTACTGCAAATCGGCCCCCTCCGGCATGCAGTACTGACACTGAAAATTGCAGCGATCGACGAGGCTAATGCGAAGGTAGTCAATGGTGGGCATAGGGGTAGCAGGGGAACCACAGATTGCATTCCCCCGATTATGGCACCCTGGCCCTGGCCCTGCTTGGTTAGGCCTGAGTTGGCAACCACCTCAACTCGCCACAGCGATCGCACCCTTCCCCGGCAGAGAGCGCAAAAGAACTGCCGCTTACCCTGGCCAAGTTGGCTCTGGCAGTGGAGGTTGAGCTGGTGTTAAACGCCAGCGCTCTGAGTAGGCCCACGTTCCTCTGACCTTGGGCTAAGGTTTAGACAGTCTGTGCCCATGACTCAATGCTGTAACCCAGTTCAAAGCTATGGTAACTGCCCCGTCATCTGCCCATAGGATCGCCGACTGGCTCGGCCCCGAGGCCGAATCGCTGCTGTCCTACGACGCTAAGGTCTCGAAGTCGATGCTGCACCTGCCGGGGCCAGACTGGGTAGATCGGATTTTTGCCCAGAGCGATCGCAGCCCCCAGGTGCTGCGCAGCCTGCAGCAGCTCTACAGCACCGGTCGGCTAGCCAACACCGGCTACCTCTCGATTCTGCCCGTCGACCAGGGGATTGAGCACTCCGCCGGGGCTTCTTTTGCGCCCAACCCGATCTATTTTGATCCGCAGAATATTGTCGAACTGGCGATCGCAGGGGGCTGCAACGCCGTTGCCACCACCCTGGGCGTGCTGGGCAGCGTATCGCGCCGCTATGCCCACAAAATTCCCTTCATTCTTAAGCTCAACCACAACGAGCTGCTCACCGCCCCCAATCGCTTTGACCAGGTCATGTTTGCCGATGTCGATCAGGCCTGGAACCTGGGTGCCGTGGCCGTGGGGGCCACTATCTACTTTGGCTCCGACGAATCCACCCGGCAAATTCAGGAGGTCAGCGCCGCCTTTCAGCGGGCCCACGAGCTGGGCATGGCCACCATTCTCTGGTGCTATCTGCGCAACAGCGCCTTCAAGCAGGACAAGGACTACCATCTCGCCGCCGACCTTACCGGCCAGGCCAACCACCTGGGGGTCACCATCGAGGCCGACATCATCAAGCAAAAGCTGCCCAACGTGAACAATGGCTACGGGGCGGTGGCGAAGGCGATTGGCGGCTCCTACGGCAAGACCCACAGCAAGGTCTACAGCGACCTCACCACCGACCACCCCATCGATCTCACCCGTTACCAGGTGCTCAACTGCTACGCCGGGCGCATGGGGTTAATCAACTCCGGCGGCGGCTCCGGCGACAATGACTTTGCCGAGGCGGTGCGCACCGCCGTCATCAACAAGCGAGCCGGGGGTATGGGGCTTATCTCAGGCCGCAAAACCTTCCAGCGTGACTTTAAGGAAGGGGTGAAGCTATTTCACTTGATTCAAGATGTGTACCTGTCCGACACTATCACCATCGCCTGAGTGACCTTACCTCGAAAAAGTTGGCACCCTCAAAACCGGGCTCATTCATCGATTGTGGAGGTAGCCGATACTGCGCAGCAACTCGGTTTCTTGCGCCAGGGCTTAGGTGACCAGCGTAACCACCATTCGAGGCAAAATCAGTCATTATGAAGAAGCGTAATAGTGTCTTTGTACCGATTTGACCTATGGGCGAATTCAATATTCAGGCTCCCTTTGAACCCACCGGAGACCAGCCAAAGGCGATCGTGGGTCTGACCCAGTTTTTGCGGGACCAGACCAAATACCAAACCCTGCTGGGGGCCACGGGCACGGGCAAAACCCACACCGTTGCTCGGGTGATAGACAAGATTGGCAAGCCCGCCCTGGTGCTGGCCCACAACAAGACCCTCGCCGCCCAGCTCTGCAATGAGCTGCGGGAGTTCTTTCCCGACAACGCGGTGGAGTACTTCATCAGCTATTACGACTACTATCAGCCCGAGGCCTACATTCCCACCACCGACACCTACATCGCCAAAACCGCGTCGATTAACGATGAAATCGACATGCTGCGGCACTCCGCTACCCGCTCTTTGTTCGAGCGCAAGGACGTAATCGTGGTCGCTTCGATCAGCTGCATCTACGGCCTGGGGATACCGTCGGAATACCTGAAGGCGTCGATTCCGCTGCAGGTGGGCATGGAGGTGAACCAGCGCCAGGTGCTGCGGGATCTGGCCTCGATTCAGTACGAGCGCAATGATTTAGACTTAGGTCGGGGCAAGTTTCGCGTCAAGGGCGACGTGCTGGAGATCGGCCCCGCCTACGAAGACCGGATCATTCGGGTGGAGTTCTTTGGCGATGAGATCGACGCCATTCGCTATGTCGACCCGATTACCGGGGCCACCCTACAGAGCATGGAAGGGCTGAGCATTTACCCGGCCAAGCACTTTGTCACCCCCGACGATCGCATTGACGAAGCCTGCCAGGCCATTCAGGATGAACTCAAGGAACGGCTGGAGGAGCTAGAGAAAGAGGGCAAACTGCTGGAGGCCCAGCGGCTGGAACAGCGCACCCGCTACGATCTGGAGATGATCCGCGAGGTGGGCTACTGCAACGGGGTGGAAAACTATGCCCGCCACCTGGCTGGTCGCCAGGCGGGGTCACCGCCGGAGTGTTTGCTCGACTATTTTCCTAAAGACTGGCTGCTGGTGATCGATGAATCCCACGTCACCATCCCGCAGATTCACGGCATGTACAACGGCGATCGCAGCCGCAAGATGGTACTGATCGACCACGGCTTTCGGCTGCCCAGCGCCGCCGACAACCGCCCCCTCAAGGCAGAAGAATTTTGGGACAAGGTAAACCAGTGCATCTTTGTCTCCGCCACCCCCGGCAACTGGGAGATGGAGATTTCTGAGGGCAAGGTAGTCGAGCAGATTATTCGCCCCACCGGGGTGCTCGACCCCGAGATCTTTGTGCGCCCCACCGAGGGCCAGGTCGACGACCTGCTGGGGGAAATCAAGGAGCGGGCGGCTAAGCAAGAGCGGGTGCTGATTACCACCCTGACCAAGCGCATGGCTGAAGATCTGACCGACTATTTCGACGAGCACGGGGTGCGGGTGCGCTACCTCCACTCCGAGATCCACTCCATTGAGCGGATTGAGATTATCCAAGACCTGCGGGAGGGGCTCTACGATGTGCTGGTGGGGGTCAACCTGCTGCGGGAGGGGCTAGATCTTCCCGAGGTCTCCCTGGTGGCGATTCTGGATGCCGATAAAGAAGGGTTCCTGCGGGCGGAGCGATCGCTAATTCAAACCATCGGCCGCGCCGCCCGCCACGTGCGCGGTCAGGCCATTCTCTACGCCGACAACCTCACCGACAGCATGGCCAGGGCGATCAGCGAAACCGAGCGTCGCCGCGCCATTCAAACCGCCCACAATGCGGCCAACGGCATTACCCCCACCTCAATTATTCGCCGCAACAGCAACTCCATTCTGTCGTTTCTGGAGGTCTCTCGCCGCCTCAACGCCCACGAGCTAGAGGAAGTCTACGAGCACAAAGAGGAACTGCCCCTAGAGGAAATTCCTGAACTGATTGGTCAGTTCGAAAAGCAGATGAAAGAAGCCGCCAAAAATCTCGACTTTGAGGAGGCGGCTAAATTTCGCGATCGCATCAAGTCGTTGCGCGATCAGCTCTTGGGTAAGCGATCCTAAGGTAGTTTAGATATTAGGTTTTGGCGGCTCTCTGACTACCTAGCACCCATGGTTCAAACCAAGCCCTCCACCCTCACCTTTGCTGACTATCTGGCCTACGCCGATGGCACCGATACCCGCTACGAGCTTGTCAAGGGTTACCTCGTTGCCATGACACCGCCAACCTGGCAGCATCTGCTCATTGCGCGCTACCTAGAACGTATTTTTACCGCCGCTATTGAATCAATCGGCGAAGATTGGATCGCGCTGCAGGGCGCTGGGCAGCAGGTCGATGAGGAGACCTCTCGTTTACCTGACGTTATGGTTGCCCCGATGGCGGCCATCCAAGATGTGGGGGAGAGTACCGCCATTTTGCAGCAAGCAGCTATTTTAGCGGTTGAAATCGTCAGTCCTAGCTCCGTTGCCGATGACTACCTGCACAAACTGGCAGAATACGAAGCCAAAGGCATTCTCGAATATTGGCTGGTTGACCCCCAGGCTCTCGGCGCAGCCCGCTATATAGGTAGCCCCAAACGGCCTTTAGTCTCGATCTACTCCCTCGTCGATGGCGAATATAGCTCGCCTCTACGCTGTCGCGATCGGGAAGCCGTTGAGTCAAGGGTTTTCCCTCAGCTCCGAGCAACGGCCCAGGAGATTCTTGAGGGGAAACCACTCTAATTGGTCAGAAGGTTGCTGTGGTTGTTTCCTGTGGGCGGTTACAGGCAAGGCAACCCGGTTTTGGGGGTGTAAGAAGGCTTACCGACCTTGCCTAGATCTCATAAGAGTAGTGCCTGACCCGAAGCACCTGGCGAACTTGGTCAAAAAGCTTAGGGGTAGATGCCACGGCAACGTTTGTACGGAGAACAGCATTGCGATTAATAGTACATGCTTACACACTCTCTAGCTTTATGAAGTTATACGGAAATTTTCTAGATGACTGCTCCTGACAGGGATAATGTTCGGCAAGTATCCGTATAACTGCCTACAGAGGGTGAATTATACGGAACCTGTCGGCATAGCTGCCCCCTCAAGGGTGGTTATACGGAAAGTGTCGGCATAATAAGTTATTAGGTAGCTTGAGCGATTGCTCGGGTTCTGAACCAGCTTCTACCCATCTCCATCAAGAAATAGCCTGTGCATGAGATGACTGCGATCGCCAAGTCAAGTATCTGAGCTTCGATCAGTAGAATCAACTGCGGTGCCGTATCAGCAATGTCTCGACTAAAGACTGTGCTGTGTTCAAGCGGTTAGGATCATCTGACTGTGCAACCCAGGCCGCTAAATCATTAAGCGCACCATTGACTAGGTGAGCAAAACCCTCCGCATTGATCGTGTTTAGCTCACCCTCATTGACCGCGATTTGGATAGACTCATGGAGCAATGCAAAGCCATACTGATCTATTTCAGCCAGATCATCTGCTGCCAAAACGGCTGGAGCTTCAACGAAAACCAACCGTCGCAGCTCGTCTTGGTGAGCTACTTCGAGAAATGCCTGGCAGCCGACGATAAGCTGCTGCCAATTGGTGTCTAGAGGCTGAACTTTAGCTTGGATATAGTCTGTGATCTCACCGTAGGCTTCAACGATGACCGCCTTAAACACGCCCAGCTTGTCGCGGAATTGGTGGTACAAGGCTCCCCGTGTAATGCCTAATTCGCTGATGATTTCTTCGGTTCCCGTAGCGGCATACCCCTTTGTGGCAAATAAGTGACGCGCTCGATCCAGAATGGCGCGACGAGTGCGCTGAGTTTGTTCCGCCTTGGTCAACTTAGCCGGCATGGCAAATCGCTCAATTTAACATTCAGACAGTATGTATCTTGACAGAGGCGAAATCCTTCGCTAATTTAAGATACATACAGATTGTATCTTTATATGGTGTTTTCCTTAAAGGAGTTCTATGTTGGCCACCCTCAGCACTCGCAAGGCAACTACTGCTGATATTCCATTCCTTACCCAAATTGAGTACGAAGCTTCGTTGCCACCATTCGATCACTGCTTTTGGGAAGATCTGTTAGAGGAGACTGGAACGACCGCCTTGCAATTTATCGAGGCAGAGTTGGGGGCAGATGCTTCTAACTGGGGCGGGGTTGAAGATTTTCTGATATTGGAGGCTGAGGGAAAGCCCGTTGCTGCCGCAGCAGGCTATGTGCCCAGTACAGAAGACTATTGCCCGTTGCGCCTGTCGCGTTTGGAGGCGATCGCCCAGGAGTTAAACTGGTCTACCGAAACCCTAACCGTCTTTCGCGATCGCTATTTGGCACTGTGGGGAGGGGATGTGCGACCGTTTTTCCTCACCCCCCAGGCAACCTGGATTATTGAGAACGTTGCGGTGTTGCCGGATGCACGGGGGCGCGGCTTTGGTAAAGCCTTACTCAGAGCTCTGTTAGAGGAGGGGCGATCGCAGCAGCATGACTTTGCCGGAATTATGGTGATCAACGGTAACGATGTTGCTCGCCATACCTATGAGTCCATTGGGTTTAAGCCCTATCAAACCTTCCACGCCGATTACTTTTCGGAACAATTCAATATCGAGTTTCCGGGAGTGACGAAGTTTGGTCTGCGTCTTAATGAATAGGAGATGAATAGGAGAACGGCAATGTCCTTTAAGACGGTTTTGGTAGCAGGTGCGAGTCGCGGTATTGGACTTGCGGTTGCAGACCATTTGGTGGATCAGTGCGATCGCCTATTGGCGGTGTCTCGAACCGTGGCTCCGGTGGGCGAATGGGTACAGGCCGATTTGTCTGAACTGGCAGGAATAGAAACGGTAGTCAACGCGATCGGGGCTGATGCCTTAGATGCGTTTCTATATATGGGCGGAACCTGGGAAACCCACGCATTTACCCCCCAGTATCGCTTTGAAACCTGTTCTGATGAGGACATTATTCGTGTGATTGCCGTCAATCTAGTGGCTCCGATCCGGTTGGTCAAGGCGTTACTGCCAGCCCTGCAGCGATCAGATAATCCCAAAATCATTTTTATGGGGGCGCTTTCTGGTCGAGATAATTTTCCAGCACGGGAAGTTGCCAATAGTGCATCGAAGTTTGGACTGCGGGGAGTAGTACATTCCTTGCGGGAAGAATTGCGATCGCAGCAGATTGGTATAACGGTGATTAACCCTGGTAATGTTGGCACACCCGAAGTTTTGGCGGATCTCGCAGCAGCCAATCTGACGGGCAGGGAAGCAATTCCTCTAAGCGATCTTCTTTCCATCGTTGACTGTATTCTCTCTTTGTCACGAGTTACTTGTATTAAAGAGATTGATGTACCTGCAATGCTAGGTGAGGGAGCTTAAACTTATGATACCGGCGATTATTGGATGAGTTGCTAGTTGCCAGCCACCCTTAGTGGTGCAGAAAACTCCAAGGCAGTCTCAGAATGAGAACGTAACGACCTTGGAGAACTCAATGCGGCAGTCTAAGGCGTCTCGTTTGCACTGAGAGGCGCAGGCAGGCGGTGGCTTACGCTTAGGCAACGCTTG
>JBGSNT010000229.1:0-4645 GCA_041739575.1 Nodosilinea sp.
AATTGCTTATCGGGCTGGGGAATTGACCGGGTGAGCTGCACCGTCGCCGGGCGACTCTCGATAAAATTTGGCGGCGTTGGATATTTCTCTGTCCAGGCAGGTTCTACCGATGAGCTATCCCACCCATCTGGGGTCTCGCGGTAGCCCAGGCCATGCCACACTAGGCGGTTTACGGTGTCGTCGTCTAGCTCGTCGTTGAGAATGGCCCAGAGGGTATCGTCGGTTAATGGAGGCATAGAGGCTGATCCGCTTCACTAGCTGTCACCTGGGTTCGGCAGGCCCGGGGCATCCGACTCAGAATAATCATTATCACCCAAGAGTCTCGGCCCTAGAACCCTTCCCTGCGTCACACCCTGTCCCTAAGACGCACCTGTATAGTTAGAGGCTGCTCAACAGATCCTCGCATTTCAAGCCTAGAGGAACCCCATCATGCGACGCCCCCATAATCAACACGGGCTGCTATCTCTGACCTTCAAGCTGGTGAAATATTTCCTAATGGCACTGGCAGGTTTTACCATCGCCTACGTTGCGGCCCTAGTTCTAGGGCTGCCCCTTGTAGCCAAGGCCATTGTGGTATTTCTAGAGCAGGTTTTGGGGCGATCCCTGGTGCTCCTGGGCTGCCTATGGGCGATCGCCGTCATCAACGAGTCGACCCGCCATTAGGTCTAGTTGAAACCCGCCCCTTTCCGCTAATGTTAAGAAGTATGAAGCAGGCCCAAGTTTTCCAGGCCCAAGTTCTCTAAGAGGCATCGCCGTGACCACCGCCCTAGCCACCCCCGATGTCAAAACCTGGCAATGGCAGGGGTACTCCATTCGCTACCAGGCGATCGGCAGCACTGGCACCCCGGTGCTATGTATCCATGGCTTTGGGGCCTCCAGCGATCACTGGCGCAAAAACCTGCCCGCCTACGGAGAGCAGTACCGCGCCTATGCCATCGATCTGCTGGGTTTTGGCCTCTCCGACAAACCCTCCCCCAACCAGCCCCTGCCCTACACCTTTGAAACCTGGAGCCAGCAAATTCTCGATTTTTGCCGCGAGGTGATTGGCCAACCCGCCTACCTGGTGGCCAATTCCATTGGCTGCATCGTGGCCATGCAGGCCGCCGTGGATCGGCCTAATTGGGTCAAGGGCGTGGTCATGCTCAACTGCTCTATTCGACTGCTACACGAGCGTCGTCGGGCCGAAATTCCCTGGCACCAGCGGCTTAGCACCCCCATCGTGCAGAGTCTTCTGGGCTACCCTCCGATAGGGCGCTTTTTCTTTGCGCAAATTGCCCGAGGCAAGGTCATTCGCAATTTGCTGGGGCAGGCCTACCACCGTCCCGAGGCAATCACCGACGAGCTGGTTGAGGCGATCCTCGCCCCCGCCCTCACCCCCGGCGCCGCCGACGTTTTTCTGGCCTTTGTGCGCTACTCCCAAGGCCCCTTGCCGGAGGACCTGCTGCCCCAGCTCCAGTGCCCGGTCTGGATTATCTGGGGCCAAGACGATCCCTGGGAGCCGGTGGCCATGGGCCGTAACCTGGCCAACTATCCAGCCGTTAAAGCCATGGAAGAACTCCCCGGCGTGGGCCACTGCCCCCAGGACGAAGCGCCTGAACTGGTCAATCCCCTGGTCCTACAATGGCTGAGCGAGGCTGAACTCTAAGGCTCTGGATTCAGCTGCGCGGTGACTTCGACTCCGCTCAGCCACCGCGCAGCCGAAGCTGGGGGGCTTGGTGCTAGAGTAATGAGTTCTAACCCTGGGGAAGGCTGTTTGGGGCATGGATTTTCAGGCGATCGCGCAATCTCTGGCCGAGGCAGGCCGCTTTTTGGCCAGTAAGGGCTGGGCTCCGGCCACCAGCGGCAACTATTCGGCGCGGTTGGCCGAGGGGCAGGTCGCTATCACCGTGTCGGGGCGCGATAAGGGCCAGCTGACTGTGGATGACATTATGGTGGTAAACAGCCTGGGGCATCCGCTCAGCCCCGGCAAACGCTCGTCGGCCGAAACCCTGCTGCACACCAGCCTGTACCAGACCTTTCCGGCGGTGGGGGCGGTCTTGCACACCCACTCCATCGACTGCGTTAGCCTATCTCGCTGGTTGCTGAGCCAGGGCCAAGACAGTCTGGTCTTAACAAACTATGAATTGCTCAAGGCATTTCCGGGCGTTACCACCCATGATAGAGAGATTGCCATCCCCATCGTGGCCAATAGCCAGGATATGGTAGCCCTGAGCCAGGTGGTGCTGGCGCGGCTCGGGCAGGGGGCAGCCCCGGTAGGCTACCTAATTGCAGGCCACGGGCTGTATGGCTGGGGGGCTACGGTGCCCCAGGCGCGCATGGCCACCGAAGCCCTAGAAGTCTTAGTGAGCTGCGCCCTGCAAGATATTCGCCTCAGCCAGACATCTGTTTAGACCTGTTTGTTTAGACCTGGAGAAGATTGCCACCGATGACCCTACTGCGTATTTTTAGTGACCGGGATGGTGCGCCCCTGTTGGATGAGTACCGCGACTCGGAGGCGATCGCCGCTGCCCTCAGCCACGTCGGCGTGCGCTTTGAGCAGTGGCAGACCCAGGCTCCCCTCTCACCAGACGCTGACCCAGACGCTATTCTTGCGGCCTACGCCAAAGATATCGATCGCCTCCAGCAGACCGGCGGCTACGTCACCGCCGACGTTATTCGCATGCACCCCGAGCATCCCCAAAAAGCCGAACTGCGGCAGAAGTTTCTCGCTGAGCACATTCACAAAGAGGACGAGGTGCGCTTCTTTGTGGAAGGGCAGGCGGTGTTTTACCTGCATTTGGGCGATCGCGTTTATGCCACCCTCTGCACCGCTGGCGACCTGATCGGCGTACCCGCTAATACCCCCCACTGGTTTGACATGGGCGAGGCGCCCCAGTTTGCCGCCATTCGCCTATTTTGCAACCCTGAAGGCTGGGTAGCCCATTTTACCGGTAGCCCCATTGCTAAAGACTTCCCCGAGTACCATGCTTTTGTTTGACCACAGACCCCTGGGGGCGATCGTGCTCGATATTGAAGGCACTACCACCGACATTGCCTTCGTCAAAAACACTCTGTTTCCCTACGCAGAAGAACGCCTGGAAGCGTTTATGACCGACTTTGCCCCCACCGCCGAGGGGCAGGTCATTTTGGCCCAGGTGCGCGACGAGGTCGGAAATTCCAACCTGTCCCAGGAGGGCTGCATTGCTCAACTACTGACCTGGGCCAGGGCCGATCAAAAAGTGCCCCCCCTGAAAGCCGTGCAGGGGCTGATTTGGGATGAAGGCTATCGCACCAACGCCTACTCCAGTCATATCTATGACGATGCCGCTGCCCACATTCAGGCGTGGCATCGTCAGGGTGTGCCGCTCTATATCTATTCGTCGGGGTCGATCGCGGCCCAGAAACTGCTGTTTGTCCATACCACTGCTGGCGATCTTACCCCCTGCTTTCAGGGCTATTTCGACACCACCACCGGGCCCAAGGTAGAGGCGGCCTCCTACGAAAAAATCGCCGCTAGCCTGGGCCTTCCCTCTGAAAAACTGCTGTTTTTGTCCGATCATCCAGGGGAGCTGGCGGCAGCGCGCCAGGCTGGCTGGCTGGTATGTGCCGTGCAGCGGCCGGGCACCCCCAATTTTGCCCCAGACCTTCCAGTCGTCCATGATTTTGGCGAGCTGCCCCTGGCCTTCGATCGGGTCTAGCCTCTGTCGGCGAGCTTCGCCTCCATAGCTAGCCCCCACAGCGATGTTGCCAGCCCCAGCCCCTTTCCCTGGTAGACTGCGACATGGATGTGACGACTATTGCCGATCGCAAGGGAGTCGGGGGGCTAGCTTGCATTATTCATGAGCTTGGGGAAATGCCTGTCATTCCCGTGGAAACGGGAATCTAGCTAAGGCAACATACTTTCGAGTGGATTCCCGCCTACGCGGGAATGACATCCGCTTGCTTCCGTCCTTGTGAATAATCCAGGCTAGGGAGCCGAGCGATCCTGAATGGTAGGCATATTTCCGCCTCAGAGTCATAGAGCATTCCTAAACGGGGACGTTCCCATAGCGGAGCTCTTCCCCGCCGTAAAGGTGATACCAACGGCTCCGCTGCTCCTCCATCGCCGCCAGCCGCCGGAGGGGGGATTGCGACTAAACTACTGATGCAGGAAGAAGGACAACTGAGTGAAAATTCTGCTGGTGCTGGGGGCTGGGATAGCGGCGATCGCGATCGCAGAGGTCTTTTTACGGACTAAATACGGCCTAGGCAATCCGCCCCTCTACGTAGCCGATGCCCGCACTGGCTACCGCCTGGCCCCCAATCAAAATCTGCGGCGGCGCGGCAATCGGATCGAGATCAACCAGTATTCCATGCGGGGGCCTGCCCTCGAGCCCCACCGTCCGGCCCAGACCCTGCGGGTGCTCATGCTGGGCGACTCCATTGTCAACGGCGGCTGGTGGACCGATCAGCCCGACCTTCTGTCTCTCAAGCTGCAAGCAGCCCTAGCGGACATCGAAATTCCCGGCATTGAGGCCATAGAGGTACTCAACGCCTCGGCCAATTCCTGGGGGCCCCGCAACGAGCTAGGCTATGTGCTGCGGTTTGGCACCTTTGAAGCCCAGGTGGTGCTGCTGGTGCTCAATACTGACGATCTGTTTGCGATCGCCCCCAACAGCCATGAGCT
>JBGSNT010000284.1:0-2798 GCA_041739575.1 Nodosilinea sp.
CATGACTTCGATGCCTATTGGCCGTTCCACAAACTCCAGGAGTTCAAACGCAATCATCTCGCCCGATTCCAGGAGCCCGAACGGTTCTTAAACGGCTAAACCGAGAAGGAATATTTCATTACTTCAAAAGAGCCGCACCCAAATCAAATAGGTTAAACGGACTCGGCTTAACCGGTGGTGCTTCGGCTGCTACTGGTACAGGGGGCGCGATGGGGACGACCACTGCTGGAGGCGATTCAACGGGTCGCTCTGGCTGCTGAATGACCGCAAGGGTTAGGTGCTCATCAGAAGACGCCTCTACTTCCTCTACCTCCAATTGAGGCTCTGAATTAGTTGGTTCGGGTTCAACCGGAAGAGTTTCGAGTCGCGGATTGCGAATAGCATCCACGGCTTCTAAAAGGGCCTGGGCAGACTGGAACCGCTCAGAGCGTTGGGGAGCAAGAACCTTGCGCAGGAACTGCACCACCTCTTCAGATAAGGCTTTACATCCATCGAACTTTGTTGGATCAAGGCACTCTGTACCTGCCATTGGTTGAGCTGCATCAAAGGGGTAGTGACCTGTAATGCATTCATAGGCTGTAATGCCCAAGGCGTAGAGGTCTCGATCAATCCGTTCAGCATGGGAAGGAGTTGGCGACGGCTTAAAGTCAGGGGGTAAATAGCGACGGGTACCAGCAGTAATGGCGGACTCATCCGCCGTCGTCACAGCTACGTTGAAGTCAATGATTTTGACGCCCTGCCCGGTAATTAGCAAGTTGGAGGGCTTAATGTCTTGGTGGAAGATGCCATTGTTGTGGAGGTGAGCTAGGCCAGATGCTGTTTCTCGAATAATCTTGAGAGACTTTTCTAGAGATAGATCTTCGGCAGTCAGGAACTCTTCCAAATCCTGGCCATCAATATATTCAAATATTAGGAAGGGTGTGTTGTCATACTCATGGAGTTCTCCTGGCCACCGAGCAGTGACAATATGGGGGTGAGGATTTCTTAAGACCTGGTAGAGTGCCTTAAACTCCTGCTGGACCCGCTCAAATAGGGAATAACGGTCACGAATGGCAATCTTCATGACCTGGAAGTCTTCTGTATAGGTGTATAGCACCTTGTAAGCAACCGCAAAACTGCCAGGTTTTCCTAAGCGCTCGACAATCATGTACTGATTGTTGAGGATGGTGTCAGGTGGCAAATTAGCTAAGTCTGGGACTACTTTAGATAGCGGTGTCAGCTTATCCAGGGCTTCTCTAGCATTTTGAAATCGGTCTTTGCGATCAAAGTCGCATAATTTTTGAAGCCATCCATCAAATCCCCTGGGTAAATCAGAGTGTTTCTTGGAGGGCTTGGTTTTGAACATACCCGCCTGTTCAACCATGTCCTCCAAATTGGTAAAAGCGGGCACCCCCATAAGCAACTCGTAAAAGACTTGACCAGCGGAAAACAGGTCTGACTGTCCGCACGCCTTGGACGGGTCTCGCTGACAATCGAAATCCTGATAAATGATGGAATCTTCTAAATCATCGCGAATGGCATCGGCAATAGTGCCAGTTCGGTTTTCAAGGCGAGCGTAGTCGAACCCGGTTAGCTTCGCTTGCTTTTCAGGAGTTACAAAGATGTTGTCAGGAGTGATGTTGCGATGGATAACCTCATGTTTATGTGCATGTTCGAGGGCACGCAGCACATCGCCTATGATGTTAAGCTTCTGTTCTAGATTTAGTTCTTGAGATCTAACGAGTTGCCGTAGGGATTTCCCTTTAACGTCTTCAGTTACAAGGACTAAACCATCGGCTTCATCGGTCTCAAAAATATCTTGAACTTCTAGGATATTGTCATGCTTGGGGAGGTCATCAACAGCTTCGAAGGCTCTGTTAATTAGTCGATAGGCATCTTCTCTTTCAGTCGTATCCAGCCAAGAATCAACAAAATATACCCGTAATCGGGCAGTGCGGTTGCTAAGGCCAACCGTAACCTTCTTGGCTAGAAATTCAATATACTTGCCTTCCTTTTCTCCGAGTTTTTCGATGACTTCCCAAGAGCCAAAGCGCTTCTTGCGGCTGCTCGGCTGGGATCGTCCCCGGATAGCACGGTCAATAGCACTGAGGTGGGAAGCTAACTGAGTGTCATAATCACGGCTATCGATGCTTTGCCAGTCTTTGAAATACCGAATGCAGGGCTCGCCAAGGCGGACAATGTCTTTAGACTGGTCACCGTTGCGGCTGACGTCAATAATTTCTACATCGTCGGTGGTTAAGAGAACCGTTGCCTGGATCAAAATCCTTCTGACTTTATCCCTTTGTGCCGGGTTGGCATCTTTGATCAGTCCAGCTAATGCTCTGACATGCTGTCGGTACTTTTTGAGTGGGGATGGATATGGCTGGCGGTTCTCGGGATACCAGTCGTTATCATCGACTTCAACCCGACCGTAGACCCCTTTCACATCAACAATGTAGACTGCGTGGGGAGCCACAACAATTAGGTCTACTTCGTACAGTTGCCTGCTACGGGGGATTTCTAGATTGGTATAGAGTCGATAATTATCAGGGAGGTGCCCCTTGAGGTATTGAATAGCAGAGCGTTCGGATTCGTTTTCAGGCTCACCGAATTTGATGACTTCTGCCACTAGAACACCTCCGTTGTTGCCTCTAAATACGCTGACAAGCGATGGTACAGGCTGGTTGACCGACAAAACATGGATCGCTAACCCCTGAAACCCTCAGCTGACAAGCATTGCAGGCGATACGAAGCCAGAAAACGCTCTCGATCGCCTCAAACCCTTGCTATAAGGGGCTTTGAGTGGCATCCAGGCAAAC
>JBGSNT010000285.1:0-5578 GCA_041739575.1 Nodosilinea sp.
GTTTGCCTGGATGCCACTCAAAGCCCCTTATAGCAAGGGTTTGAGGCGATCAAGAGGGTTTTATGGCTTTGTCTCGCCTGTAATGCTTGTCAGTTAAGGGTTTCAGGGGTTAGCGATCCATGTTTTGTCAGTCAATCAGGCCAGGTAGTCACAAGAAAAGATTACCTCATAAAAAGGTTGGTCATGAAGAGGTTTATGATGGCATCCCTGAAAGTCCTGTTCTCATAGAAGCAAAGCCGGGAGATGTAGTTGTTTTCTCATCATTTTTGCTTCACAGTACAACACCCAATATCACTCAAAAAGCACGTTGGGCATATGTGCTCGAGTATATGTCACTCAATAATTATGATCCCACCCTTGAACCACCTTATTTTGTAGTTGCACGGAACGGCAAATCTTCCCCAGAATTCGTAGAGTCTTACGAAGGCTCAAAGAATTTTGTGAATCGTCTGAAGTATAACTTGGGAATTGATAGAGCAATCAAAGGAACTGTATTCAGCCTGAGAAATTCAGTCTTCAAACATTCTATGAAGTAATTAGATTAAATTGTGAATATCCTTCATTCCTTGGGTTTCCAGGTTTCCAGGCCTTATGCTGATAAGACAAACTTATGATCAGGTGATTAGGGCTTCACAGCCATCTGCCAGGCATAATTCCGTAGCTTGTTCTCCCATTCCAATCATAGATCCGGAAGAGGCTACTCATCACGAAGATCTTGAACATAAATAGGGCAAACGCATACTAATTTAGAGCTAACAAAGGAATCAGGGTTTCAACGATCAGCAGCCTGTGAGATACCGCTACTTTTCGCAATAAGGCATCCCAAAGCTGGTCTTACTGCGGAAATATTGGAGTATGCGTTTTCCTTATTAACAAAACTAGTCATTATATTATTGGCTGCTGAAGTTGGTAGCACAATACATGTCAATTCGGTCTCGACAACATTTTTCTCTTATCGCTATAACAATTGTTTATGCGATGATAAATCTTGCCAGTTGTACAAACTCAAATTCTCCCCCTTCCTGTTTATCCTTTGCTTTAGACATTGAAAAGCCGCAAGATTTTTTGTGCAACAAGCATAGTGAATCGTATCCTTGGCAAAATGTGCAGATCGCGGGAATGGGGTTTGTCACGGGGATTGCGATCCATCCCACGCAGAAGGATCTGATCTATGTGCGGACGGACGCGGGAGGCATCTACCGATGGCAGGAGGAGACTGCCCGGTGGGTGCAATTGCTGGACGGGATGCCAGGGCACTACAGCATTGAAAGTATGGCGTTGGATGCGCGGAATCCGATGGTCATATATGCGGCAACCGGTGCCTACACTCGCGAAGCCAATGGGGAGATTATTAAATCGCTGGATGGGGGGCGCACCTGGGCTGAGAGCAACTTGCGAACGCCCTTCGGTCAGCGGGTGAAAATGGGCGGGAATGAGGAGTGGCGCTGGGCAGGGGAGCGGTTAGCAGTAGATCCTAATAACAGCCAAGTTATTTATTTTGGCTCCCGCTTTGATGGTCTATTTCGTAGTCAAGATAGTGGAGAGACCTGGCATCAGGTCAGTAGCTTTCCTACTCAAGGTGTAGCGCCAGGAGGCTTGTCTTTTGTTGTGTTTGACCCTAAGGCTCAACAAACTTCAGCAGGCGCTGTAACTCAGACTGGAACAATTTATGTCGGAGTGATGGGAGAGGGAGTTTACCGTAGCAAGGACGGTGGACAAATCTGGCAGCTACTACCTAATGGGCCGCCGAATCAGGAAAATCCTCAACAGGCGGTGGTAACTGATGATGGCACTTTATATGTCACTACATTTACTAGCCAAAATGATCCTGGTGGGGGAGTTTGGCAGTATGAACAAGACCAGTGGACAAACATTACGCCTCGATTTGGGAAAAATTACTCGGCGGTTACCCACGATCCTAATAACTCAGAGTCTCTCATGGTAGCTGAATACCCTTTTTCCCCTCAAGGGTTATACCGCACTGTAAATGGGGGCAAAACCTGGCAATCTGTCCAACTTCAGGTGGATGCTGTGCCTTGGTGGCCAAATTGGCACCTCTATACTCTCACGGGTGGATTAGCGATGGATCCAGCTTATCCCCAACGTGTATGGCTGACCACAGGTTTTGGGGTGATGCGTACTGAGAATGTGGGCGCGCAGCCCTCTCGTTGGCGTACTTACATGAATAATCTAGAGGAGCTAGTGGTCTTTACCCTGCGTAGCCCGCCGGTCGAGAATGGAGCCTTGGTCTTCAGTGGTGTTGCAGATGCTCACGGATTTCGCCATGACTCTCTAGAAAGAATTCCCCAGAAAAGCTATGAAAAAGGTGCATTTGGAGATACTACAGGTCTAGATTTTTCGGCCACTAATCCCAACTGGATTGTACGAGTGGGCAGCTTTCCAGGTGAAGGAGGACGAGAAGACAGCCAGGGGTTAGGGGCCTATTCCGATGATAATGGTCGTACCTGGAGACCGTTCACCGATTTACCTGTGGGAGCGGCCAATGGCAAAGTGGCTGTCTCAGCTACCCTACAGCCTAATGGTAAACCCATCATTCTTTGGGCACCCCAGGGAGAGGTTTATCCCCATCGCTCCTTAGATGGAGGACAAACCTGGAAACCGGTGAACGGCGCCCCTAACCGCACGACCTTGCAGCTCTGGTTTCCTAGTCAGGCCATTGCCGCTGATCAAGTAGATGGTGATAGCTTTTATCTTTATAAATACGGGGAACCTACCGGCGGTAGTTTTTATCGCAGTTTGGATGGCGGAGAAAACTGGGTTCGGACGCTAACCGGCCTGCCAGATCATTGGATTCATACCGTCAAGACATTGCCCGGGACAGCGGGAGACGTGTGGCTGAGTATCCAGGATCAACCCTTGTATCGCTCTCAAGATGCTGGGCAAACCTTCGTTCCGATCGCCCAGGTACAGCAGGCCCACACCTTTGCCTTTGGTAAAGCCGCTCCAGGTCGCACCAACCCAACTGTTTTTGTCGATGGCATAATCAACGGTGTAGAGGGCTTATTTCGTTCGGAGGATGCCACAAGCCTCTCTGGGACTGCGGCTGAGGCAACTTGGGTAAAGATTTCGACGGATAGGAATCGATTAAGTAATATTACTTATCTAGAAGGAGATATGCGGATGTTTGGGCGAGTTTACGTGGGTACAGGGGGAAGGGGAATTTTTTACGGTCAACCTGAGGTAGAACCTGAGCCTATGCCCAAATGATGAATAAATCTGTTACGAAAAGCCAGTTCTCTGAGTACCTCTTGGGAGTATTACACTTCCAAAAAAATACTCAACACCGCTAGATTGGCGGATTGAACGACTGATATCTCCCTTAAGATTAATCTTAAAACTATGGCTATAATAAAATATTCCAAGCTTGCTGAATCCTACAAAAACTTAGGGATTTTGGTATCGGTCTGTTCAATGTCTCTTATTGGCATATTGTCCATTGGCATTGCACCAGCTCAAGCAAACCAAGAGGACTCTAACTTTCTAGAACAGGCATCCCCAGATTCTGATCTTGGTCAGGATCTTCCCCTCTTATCTCCCGCTACACAGGAAGGAGCTGAGTTGAATCAAATTCCTCCCTTAGAGCCTTCGATCAGTACAAATGCCATTAACAATGATCTATACAGCGACTATTTACTAGGGCCTGGCGATCAAATTCAGACTGATATTATCGGCTATGAGGCCTTTGCTTGGGCATCTACTCAACGAGTTGTATTATCGGATGGTAGTATTCGTCTGCCCCTCATTGGTACTGTCATAGCGGCTGGAAAAACCCTTGATAATTTACAATCGGAGGTCGCTCGGTTGCTGAGTCAAGAGTTGGTCAGTCCTCAGGTAGATATGAGTTTGACAGTATTGCGCCCAGTGGTAGTCAATGTCGTAGGAGATGTTTATCGGCCGGGGCCGGTACAACTGGGTAGTCTTACCCAGGCTCAGACCAATATCGCCAGTGGTAGCAATAACCTGACAACAACAACGACGACCCCCAGCTTGACCGCAGCCTTAGCAGCCGCAGGAGGAATTCGCCGTACGGCTGATATCCGACAGGTGGTGGTCAAACGTCGTTTGCCGAATGGCCAAATAGGGGAGTACAGGGTTAATCTCTGGAATGCCCTGCTGGGGGACAGTAACTTAGGGGTTTTAGTGCTGTTTGATGGGGATGCGGTTTACGTGCCCCAAGCCGTGGCCGGATCTGAGCTTGACCCAGCCCTGATTTCCAGATCCAGTATTGCCCCAACCAATGTGCGCGTGCGCGTCATTGGTGATGGAGTGGTCAGTCCAGGAGAGGTTCAGGTTCAGCCAAATAGCTCTGTTTCTGGGGCATTAGCCGCCGCAGGTGGCCCTAATTCCGATGCTGCTCTGGGCGATGTGAAATTGGTTCGCCTAGCGGTCAATGGGCAAGTTGAAGAGATCCCTATTGATTTGTCAAGCTTGGTAGATACCCATCAAATTCAGGATGGTGACGTGGTTTTGGTACCTAAACGGTCAAATCTCGTTGCGATCGATAACTTTAACCGTACTGTCTCTCCCATTCTTGCTCCGTTGTCAGGCTTTTTGGGGATTCTCAATATTTTTGGTCTTTTTAATAACTAATCAACCTCGACTAGGGCTTGGTTCCTCCACATCTACCGGCATTTGTCCCGCCGCGTAGGCCCGCAGCGCGTTGATGATGTGAATATTCGCCTTGGGGAAGGGAAATTCTTCGATGGTGTCGAGGCTGACCCAGCGCACCTCATCGCACTCGATCGGCTGGGGATCGCCGCTGAGGTGGGTACAGTGGTGCACGTTGAGGGTGACCTTGAAGTGGGAATAGGCGTGGGTGACTGTGCAGAGGCGATCGCCCACGGCCACCTCAATACCCAGCTCCTCCTCAATCTCGCGGCGAATACAGGCCTCTACGGTCTCGCCGGCCTCAATTTTGCCGCCGGGGAACTCCCACAGCCCGCCCAAGAGCCCCTCCTGCCGGCGGCGATCGATGAGAATTTGGTCCTGCTCGTTCCAAATCACAGCGACGCCGATTTGCTTGTGGGGTAGCGGGCCTTTGGGTTCTGACATGGGTAGCTCCGACTGAATATTGCGATTATAGGCCTGGCAGTGGGCCTGCCAGGGGCAGCGGGGGCAGCGGGGCTGGCGGCGAGTGCAGAGGGTTGCCCCTAGATCCATCAAGGCCTGGTTAAAGTCGCGGGGGTTAATGGTGTCGAGCAGGTGTTCGGAAAGCTGCCACAGGTCGTTGAGGGCCTTAGCCGGAGGCACCGGCAGCGCCACCAGGCGGGCCAGCACCCGCTTGACGTTGCCATCGAGAATGGCATGGGGCAGGTTAAAGGCCGAGCTGAGAATGCCCCCCGCTGTAGTTTTGCCAATGCCGGGGAGGCTAGTCAGGGCCTGGAAATTGGCTGGAATCTTGCCGTTGTGGTCGGTTACGATGTGCTGGGCCGCCTGGTGCAGGTTGCGGGCTCGGGCGTAGTAGCCCAGCCCTTCCCAGGCTTTGAGCACCGTCTGTTGGTCGGCAGCCGCGAGAGACTCCACCGTGGGGAACTGATCTAGCCAGCGCTGGTAGTAG
>JBGSNT010000286.1:0-17481 GCA_041739575.1 Nodosilinea sp.
GTTTGCCTGGATGCCACTCAAAGCCCCTTATAGCAAGGGTTTGAGGCGATCAAGAGGGTTTTATGGCTTTGTCTCGCCTGTAATGCTTGTCAGTTAAGGGTTTCAGGGGTTAGCGATCCATGTTTTGTCAGTCAATCAGGCAACTGCCTCACCGCAGCCTCAGTTCCTGGCCCAAAATCACCATCTACGGCGATAGTCAATCCACCCTTTTTAACCCTTCCTGGATTTGATAAGCGCTATCTCCATAGTCACCTTTGGCCAGGTTCTCTGTCTTGATGGGCATCAACCTGGTCAGCACACAAGACATCGCCCCCAATATGCCATCTGCTTTCAGGTTTCACAGAGTTTGGAACTTGACCAGCAGATCCCGGTCCTGAGCCGTAAATGCCGTATTACGCGGCTCGGCCACTACCCGACCCCGCCGCTGCATCTGCTGTTTCCAGAGCAGAACATCGGTTGAAGCAAAGAGCGGACTCGTCACACGAATTAGTTGTCCTGGCACAGCCGGCACCCCTTTGGCGATCTCCCCAATATTGTTGCCATCGTAAGCCGGTCTACCAAACCCAAGAATCGACGAGAAAGAACCGTTTCTCCGGAACATTCCATCCCCCTTGGCCTGATTGTTGGGCGAAGTGTTGCCCTCGATCTATTGAATACCGCTTGAGGTCACGGATTCAATAATCCCAGTATACTCAGCAAAAGGCGTTGCTTAACACAGGTATGATTTGCCCCTCTGCCCCCCAAATCTGGGGGGAGTCGGAGTCTCAAAGCCCCCCAGATTTGGGGGGCGATGCAAAAATTGGAGCTTTTATAGGTTCATTCCTTAATTCAGCAACACCGAAAAACCACTGGTGCAATTCCTGCTGGGTCGGCAATCGGTTCTGGTAGCGATGGTGATAAACCAGATGGGGAATGCCTTGCCCATCCAGGTAGGACGAGTTTTTGCCCGTGAATAGAGGTTTGGGTCGAAGCTGCCCGTCCTGCCAGTGGCACTCAACATGATCGTAGATACCCCCCTGCGGTTTTGCCGCCACGATGCGAGGATAGCGGTAAGGATCTTGAGCCGGGGCGACAGGCAGTGCGGGGAGTTTTCGCGCCGCTAACCACTGCACCGTCGCCCAGACGCCCGCATTTTGGGGAAGGGCCATGGCCATCACCAGATAGGGAAACGGTTAGGGTTCTAGACCAGCGGGTTGCCGTTGAGCAGTTTGAACGCTCAACACACGGCTTTGAATCAGTTCGGCAAAGGTCTGAAACCGCTGGGCATCGACGTGGGTGATTTTGGCGAGGGTGATTTGGCCCTGCTCTAGGTTGAGGAGGTCTCCTCGACCGGCAGCCGCGATGCTGAGGTGGTGGTCGCGGCTGTGGATCTGGTAGGTTTTGCCGCTGAAGTGTTGGCCTTCGCTGTCCTGGGTACCGACGAGGTTGAGGATGGAGCGGGCCTGCTCGGTGACGGTGGTGATCTGAGCCTGCCAGGCGGATTCATCACGGGTCATGGCCTTGAGGTCAAGATCGCCCAGCGCTTTCCCGGCCATTGCACCCCGGCTGATTACCTCAATCTGCTTCAGGTGTGTCTCCGACCGACCAACGTCGCGAGCATGGCGATACCACTGCCGCAGGTCGTCGATGGTGGGTTGAGCCGTGGTGGGCGGGGGCGATCGGGTTTCCTCGACAGCTAGAGGAGCCTCGACCGGCTTTTCGGTGGAGGGTAGAGGATCGGCAGTCTGGTTCCAGGCTGGATCGCCCTGAGCGAGATGGGTTGGAGGTTGGGCTGGCCTTGCAAAGGTTTCCAGAGAAAATAGACTCGGCTGTTCTTCTGCGGTCAGCGGTATTTCATCGGCCATCGCGATCGCTGGACTGATTGGCTCGTCAGGAATTGCAGGTGCTTCAGAGGCCTGACTGACCGGAGCCGCCACTGGGTTTTCTGAAGGTTCGATCTGAGGATGCACCTCAATGGCCTCTGAGCCATCAACCATCACCACCGGGGTGCTCTGCCGCAGCCATTCGAGATAGCGGTCCTTGGCATGAACCGGAAAGCCGGTTATGGGCACCCGACCCAGCTCGGGGCTGCCCGAATCGGTGCTGGTGAGAATGACTTCGGTTTTCTCCGCCAGCGCTCTGGCATCCTCCCCATAGGCTTCGTAGAAGCGTCCATCGGCTGTTTTGCTTAACAGCAGGGCATCGGGATGCTGGACCTTGAGGTCAAGATAGGCTTTAAGCTCTGGTTTCAAGGGGCTGGGTTCACTGGCAGCAGACGCGGATTGAACGCTAGGAGTCACGTCTGCCTGAGATTGAACTGGCTGAGATTGAACTAACGAAGCCTGAAGCGGCTGCTTTGCTGCCTCAGCAAAGCCCTGGTGCTGGATATTGCGGGAGAAGGTTTGAGCAAAGAGGCGATCCGGGGCTCTGAGTTCTCCCCCTCGAATCGGGTCTTGGGTAGCGACTTCCTTGAACCGGAGTTGCCCGTCCTCTTGAATTTTGAACACCATTTCGGTGTCGATAAAGGTGTCGCCATTTTGCTCCAGGTAGTGGGTCAGGTATAGCTCATCGAGCTGTCGCTCTACGACCAGAGGAATGTAGGGCTCATTCTCAATTTTGAGGTGGTAGTCTTCGCCTGCCGTGACCGCTTCTCGAATCCCCGCTTTCTCCAGGAAGCTGGCGATACGCTTTTCGATCTGGCCCTGCTGCTGTTTGGGCGGCAGAATCCCTCCGGGGGAAGGGGTGGGCTGGGCCAATGCCGGAGTAAGCGGCGGTGGCGGCAGGGGCTGAGGTTCCCGAATGGGAGCAGGGGCGGGTGTCGCCGCATCAATCACCTCCAGTTTGGGGAGCTGAATGCCTAGATAGTCACGGGCCACATCCTTGTGGTCAAAAGCCGCCAGGGTGTACTGCCGTTGGTTCATCAGCACCGTGAGGGTTTGCTCCAGGCGTTCGGGGGGCACCACGACTTCCATGCGATCCGCCACAGAGTGGAAGTCGTTGCCGACAGCGGCAATCAGGGCTTCGTCCAGGAAGTATTTTGCTCCTGATTCTTTGGCCTTGGGCGCTTGCAAGACAAAGCCCTCACCATTGGCCTGGGCCTTGAGAATGAGCAGTTCATCGAGGGTCTTGACCGCGCCCCGGCGACTGGTTAGATCAGTCAGGAAGGCTTTGACCTGGTAGCCCTGCTTGAAGGCCACTGGCTCTTTATCCAGCTCTTCACGGATATCGAACTCCTTGGGCATCACCAGCCCCTGGCGCACCTGCCCCTGATGGTCGGTGAAGTTGACCAGCTTACCTTTGGGGTATTTCTCGAAGGCTTTGATGATGTTGCCGGTGAAAATTTGCCGCTCGACCCGCCCGCTTTGCTGGAACTTATCGAAGAGGCTGTAAACGTCGTTGCCAAACCAGTCCTGGGCCTGGGGGGTGATATTCACCGCCCCCTCTCGCCAGCTATTGAGTTTCGAGAGGGGCACGGTAATCTGCCGGGCGGAGTCTGCGACCAGCAGGCGCATCTTCCAGTTGTTGGGCGCAGCGGGACTGCCGGGGCGAACCTTCTGATCGATGTTGGACACCACGCCGTAGAAGACACTTTGGGTGGTGCCAGAGACGATGCGAACCGGAGTGCCACTGGGGAATTGCTCAAGGGTTGAAGAGACCTGGTCGAATTGTTTGTCGAGGCGATCGCTGAACTTATTGGCCGCCGATTCTTCCTTCTTCGTGGCGAGGACAGCGGTGCGATATTTTTCAGTCGCTTCGGTTAGGGCAGCGATCGCCTCATTGGCTCGCTGCTTTGCTGGAGCCTCCAGCACCTCCGGGTCATGGTCATCCAACGTTTTCACCGCCTCCAACCCCAGTCCCTCCCGTAGCACATTCACCGCCTGAAGCTGAGTCAGCGGTTTGCTGGCACTCTTGGCATCCACAATCTCCAGATATACTGGCCCCGTAAACTCGGTCTTTACCGGGCTGTCGTCGGGGATGACCTCCATCCGCGCCGTGGTGCGGGCATCGAGGTCGAGTTGGTCTGCCTCCAGGATGCTTTCCCCCATGGCCCGAGCCTGATCCACCAGCTCTTTGTACTCCGACTCAATCAGGTCGTAAACGGCTTCCTGCTGCTCAATCGGCAGCAGAGGAATCGCTCCTGTCACCCGCTTAATCAGGGCGACTTCAGAACCGTCGTTTTGGGCTTTGAGGGCGGGGAAGTCCAGTTGGGCGTTGAGTTCCATGTCATCGCTCAGTAGCTCGCTCACCACCTGCTCCCCATAGGCATTCATGAAATCCACCACATTGCTGATGGAGATGTCGGTCTCTCGTGAGGCGGTGGTGTTGGCGTTGAGGCTGGCCATCTTGCGACACAGAATTGCCCCCGGTCGCTTCTCCGCTGGCAAGTCACCCATCAGCAGGGTGTAGCTGGGGAGTTCCACCTGCCCGGTGCGGTGAATGCGGCCCAGCATTTGCATAAAGACATTGATATCCCGCTCGGCCTGGGCCACGATCATGTGCCGGGGACGTTGGTCGGCAAACTTTTCCGAGGCATGGAGGGAGATGCCGGTAGAGCCGGAGCAGTTCAGCAGGATGGCATCGGCATCCCCGGCGTTGAAGAGCGCGACCGCTTCAATCTTGGCTTTGGAGGACGTTTCGCTCTCAGTGCGCACTTTGTAGGTGGTCGTACCATCGGGGGCGTAGTCCAGTCCGGCTTTGCGCCCGGTCACTTCGCTGATTCGGTAACCGGCCTGCTCCAGACGTTGCTCGATGTAGTCGATGGGGCTAATGGGAATACGGCTGAAGTCCCCTTCCCGAATAGATTCCAGGGCATCTTCATAGGCGAAGAGTCCTTCATCGCCGAGTTCATCATCGGTGAGGCGGTGGCGATCGCTTTGACCCTTGTAATTCCGCAGCACGACATCCCGCGAGCGTTCCAGGTAGCGCTCCAGCAGGTTGGCGAAGGAGAGGTCGAGGCGATCGCCATGCTTGAGATCATGGGCATCGGCGTACCCCTGAATGAAGCTCCCCATGGTGTTGGCGACCGCAATCACGGGCTTTTGGCCATTTTGCAAGGAGTGAATCGCCTCCTGCACTGTAGATTCGGCCTTCTGCGCCAGCAGCCCCTGTTCAATACAGTTGTGCATCAGGGAGGTAAAGTTGGTGCTCTTGGCCCCGACTTCGCCGATCGCATTGTCGTCTCCCAGGGCTTTGGCTTCTTTTTTGAGTTCCTTATCGAGGTCTTTCACAGCCTTCTGCTTGGCCCGGTCGAAGTCTTTGATCGCCCGCATCGCAGCGGAGAACTCATCAGCGACATCGCGATCCACCGGCACGACTTTGGCCTCGAAGCTGACGCCGTCGTAGGAGCGTTCGCGCCTGAGCATCTGACCCGAGGCGACAAACTTACTGGCGACCATCTGCTGGAGGGGGACACCGCCCCGAGTGAGAATATTTTCCAGGGCATCCATGCTACTGACGGCTAGGCGCAGGTCGGTGCGACGGGCATAGAGATCCATCACGTCGGGGCGTTTGGCGTAGGTAGCCGAGGAGTAGAAGACGCCGGAGGAAAGGTCAATGAGCTGACGAACGAATTCGGCTCGATCCGGGGCTTGATTCTTCAGCTGCCATTCGTTCTTGGTGCCTCCGGCCTCATGGGCCTCATCGAGGATCAAGATGGCGTTAGGGGCGAGGGTTCTCAGGAACTCCCTGCGCAGGGGCTCTTTTTTGCCAACGGTTTGCAGCTGGCTGTAGGTCGTAAAAATAGCGCTGTGATTGTTGAGGGAGCCAGAGCGCATCATCTCCAGCATGGCCTTCTCTTGCTGAGATTTGCGCCCCGTCAGCAGTTCGCCGCCGTTGGGCAAGGGAATTTGAATATTGATATCGGTCGCAAAAGGCTGAAACTGATGCGTACCAATGTCGGAGACATCGCGCATCATATCCGCATAGAGGGTCTTATCTTTGGTGACGAAGATGGCATGCTTGCCCTGCTGCTGGGCATAGCGCATAATGCTGGCGCAGATGCGGCCTTTGCCAATGCCGGTTTGATCGCCTGTGATGAAACCCTGCCCGCGCTCCAGGTTGTCGATCGCCAGCGCTGATGTATCCACCTGCTCTGCGCTGAAATACTGGTGGAGTTCTTGAGTTGAGGCGTAGCCCAGTCGGGTGGCCAGATACTCATCAATATCCCCATGGCGCTGCTCAAAATTATCTAGCGCCGCTTGGGCGGCACTCACCATGTTGAAGGGAATTAGCGTTTGAGAAGAAACGCCTTGGCTTTTGGGGAGATACGCCACTTGCTTAGGTTGGGCGTAGGCATCGTCTGGCGTTGACGTTGTGTTGGATTCGGGGGAGATGTCCATGGGAATGTCCTTGCCTAGTGCTGAAGAGTCGCGCTCAGGGCCATGAGCCAGGCTTCCAGGTGGGTGTCTTGATGGACTTCCAGAAGCGGCTCGAATTGGGGATGGGTCGGTGGAAATGGCGGAGTCGGGAAGGTGGTTTGCCCCATTCCTGTGAGCCAGAGAGCTTCGCTGAAGGTTGAGTTGTGGAGAATGAAGGCTTCCGCCCACTCCAGCCGCCACGCCCATAGGTTGAAGGTCTCCGGGTCGTCCTGGCTTAGCAGTGGAAAGTCCTGGGAGGGATGTAGATCGCTCAGGCCACGGGCCAGCAGGGATTGAGTCGCTTCGAGGGTCGCGATGTCTAGCCAGCTCTGAATCATCCCATCGAGTCGTTTTACCATCAGGGCTTTGTAAGTCTGCTCGTCGAGAGCTTGCAGGCTTTGGGGGACTCTCACCACGAACAGCGCTTGGGAGCGAGGCGGTGCCCAGATCTGGGGATAGGTGTCGTATTGGCCCATTCGGTAAGGTCTCCTTGAGTTCAGCGAAGGTGATTTTGAGGTCAGGAACTTCAGCCGCGGGGAGATGTCGGGTAGATGGCCCTCGTCCAGCGATGACGATGACATCAATGGGGAATCCGGCTCCCTGTTTGCGGTAGAGGTCACCGGAAATTGAGAAATGCTCGGTGACGGCGTACTGGTTGTAGAGAACGTAGAAGAATGCCCGACTTTCGCGGGTGTTGTAGCGCTCCGACCTGAACTCTGGGTCAATCCCCTTTTTGCCTCCCAGAATCAGCACCGCTCGCCCGTCGTCTTTCATTGCCTCCAGGGCTTTGAGGGCGATCGCCTGGTCTATCTGGGTCGTCCAGGTGTCGGCAATGGGGAAACGCTGGGTGCGGTGGTTGGCTCCCTTAACCGAGCCAAAGGGTGGGTTGCAGATGATTCGGTCTACTGGTTCCTGGGGTTGGTAGGTGGTGGCATCGTGCTGGGTGAGCTGCCGGTAGCCTCGGGTCTGGAGTTCAGCGATGCGATCGCCGTTGATCTCATTCGCCATGACCCGCTCTGGGTTTGCCCCAATCAGCAGCGCTCCATTCCCGGCGGTGGGTTCATAAACCCATGTTTCAGGGGTAATATCGGCCAGAACCGAGGCCAGATAGGCGATGGGAACCGGGGTGCTGTACGCCTGCTGGAGGACAGAGGTAGACGAACGAACGGTGAGGTTGGGCTGTTGCTCCAGCAGATCCACTAAGCGATCATAGGCGTCGTGGGTAGTGGGGCATTGGCCGATCATTTGGCTAGAAGCTCTAACCACCGCCGCTTCCATGGCTTCATCGACCACCTTGGTGAGCGGGTCACCAGGAAGGATGAGCTGTCCCAAAACGTCTGTTGCCTCTCGCCGGGCTTCGGTGATGCGGGCGTAGCGGGTACCAGCCAGGAGGCGATCGCGGAAGTGTTGAATGAGCTGCTCTTTGGAGTCGGGGTGCATAAGGGCTCATGGCTCCCCCGTCGCTGAGGGCGCTTCCGGGTCGCCCCAGTAGTAGCCCCACCAGGCAACGCTGTCGTCCGAGGGACAATAGCGGTAGACTTCGGCTCCACCAAAGAAGACCGAGACATCTTCGGGGACGAAGGGGAGGTACTGCTGGAGAACGGCTTGCAGGGCCTGGGTCAGTTCGCTGATGCTCTCGGGCAAGGCAGCTTCGGCGACTTCAGCCTCAGTTGGGGCGGGTGCAATAACAGGGTTCATGGCGTGGTCCTTTCGTTTTGGATGACCGAATTGGCAAAGGTGACAAGGGTGGCCTGGGAGCCGTAGCGGATACCGACGCCGTAGCGCACCCCGCTTTGCTCCCAGAAAATCTTGGACGTGTCGCAGTTGGCCCCGCAGACAAAGGGAATGAAGAAGCCAGTGATGCCGCCTGTGAGGGCGACAGTGCCCATGGCTTCGGGCGATCGCGCCACGGGTTGAAAGTCGGGTTTGAGTTCGTAGGCATAGAGGGATGCCACCGTGGGGGTGTCTTGAAAGACCTGCTCGCCGGAGAGAAAACCGAAGGAGCAGCGATCATCTCCATGGCAGTCGGCAGTCGCATCGAGGGAGATTTCGTAGTGGGTGGGAGTGGCGACTGTCAAATGAGGAACCACCTGCTGAAAGTGGCCATCGGCAGTGATCGGCACATTTAGATAGGGCGTTGTGCCACTGTCCGAGGGCACCAGGGCATCGGTGGGAATGACGGTGGGCAGCACAATCGCGAGTTGAGTCTGTTGCTGGAGCGTGGGCAGGAGGCTCTGGAACTCGGGCAAAACGGTTTGGACACCGGGAATTCGAGGGATGTCCTGTCCGTTGGCGACTGTGCAGCCGGACAGGAAGACGATTCCACACAGGAGATAAACAAGAGAGAAATAGCGAAGGAGAATCATGATTCTGGAGTAGGGAAGGTGTCATCGGTCAGCAGTCGATAGGTGTCGGGAAAAGTGATGTGGAGCTGTTTGAGGGCGTTTACCTGCTCGGCAGAGAGGAGATACAGCCCGTGCTCCGCGTTGATGTGGGCGGTCAGGCTTTGTTGAAAGGCATTCAGGCTGCCCAGTTGGGCGATCCCGTGGCGGAACCGCTGGAGTTCAAGGCTTTCAGCCGCTTTGGCAGAGATGTAGCTGCTGAGGGGGCGGCGGGTAGAGGTGGAATCGACGATGCGATCGCACCCCCGCTGCGGATCAACCACAATCACCTCATCGCTGTTATCCAGGGGGTTGGTGGTGACGAAATCGGCATAGATGCCCAGGAGATAAACGGTTTTGCCCTGGTCTTGCAAGGTGCCCAAGACATCGAAACGTTCGCCAAAGGCCTCCAGGCAAATCCGCGCCGTATCGGGAAGCTCAACATCGGGTAACGGACTGGGCAGATAAGACTGAGCCGCCACGGTGGGAGAGGGCTGGCTTGGAACCGGGGCTAGCAGCGCCGAGGATTGAGGACTTTGGCCCCAGCCCAGCAAGGGCAGCGTCACCAGCAAGAGTCCGACCGTGAAGCTCAGACAGAGAGTGACGACCGTGCGGTTAGAAAAGCGACGACGGGCCATATCACTTCTCCCGACGCCACTGGGCCTGAAGCTGTTGCACCAGTTGCACCGCATTACCCTCAGGGACACCCAGTTCGATGAGAGTGCGGCTGTCCATCGCGCCGCCGCCACCATCAATGACCTGCCAGGCATCATCCTGACGGGTCAACAGCATTTCGCCACCGCCATCGCCCAAAAGCCAATCCACCAGGGCATAGTTGCCGACTACGGCAACGTGAGACACACGGGGATTCGCATCGGCAGGCTGGCCGGGAACGGTTAGGGCTTGAACCACCGTTGCTGTAATCGCTGAGGTATCGGTCTGGACATCGGCGATCGCCGGTTGAATAACCGGCAACAGGCCCGAAAAGGTTATGACGATGGGGAGCCCCACCAAGCCAGCGATAACCACGAGTGCAAACAATCGACGAATCATGGGAATGACCTCATTAGGGGAAAAGGATATAAACCGTTAGCCGTTGACGCGATAGATATGGTTGGCGCTCTGACTGCCGTAGTAAGCGTCGTAGGAGTCGCGGCTGCCGACCCAGCGAAACTGGGCTTTACTGGATGAGTTAGAAATGACCCGAGAACAGCCGTCATTCATGCAGAAGCCGATATGCTCGCCCTGACTGCCCCGAAACACGATCACGTCTCCGGCATGGGCTGAAGCTGTCGTCACCCGAGTTCCGGCACCTTGTTGCAAGTCAGCTTCCACGGAGGGCACATAGTTGGGATTGCTGCCGATCTTGTGGCCCACCGCATCCTGAAGCACCCGGTTCACTTCATAGGCGCAGGCCAACTCACCACTCCCCGGCCCGCCTTCTGAAGACTCGTTGTAGTGGCCATTGATGGCGTTCACGATCTTCTGCTCGATGGCGTTGCCGTTGGAGCGGGCAATCAGCTGACCGGGATGGCTGGCGCTGGTGAGGTTGGTGTCAGTGGTCGTAGCCACGGTGGCGCACTGATTGAGCGCTCCTAGAAACTGATCCGCCTGCTGCGCCACCTGATCGCTCTTGTCGCTGTCGTTGACGATGTGGCGAGCCCGGACGAAATCATGGTTCTGGCCGTTGATGTACTGCCCCAAGCGGTTGCCGGTAAAGGTGCCATCGCGCATGCCTTCCACGGCAATTGTGGCCGCCAGGTCTGGCTGATTGGCCAGTTCGGGATGGTTGATCAGGTCTACTCCCAGGCGGTTTGACCAGTACTGGTAGTTGCTCTGGCCCGTGAGCTGCACGTCGCCGCGTCCGTAGTAGCAGCCGGGGCCATATTCACCGCAGTAGCCGCCGTCTTCATTGCGGGGCCGAAAGTTGGTTTCGGTTTCGGCGGTGGCCAGAATGTAGGCGAGTTGGGCGCGATCGGTGATGCCTGCTCGTTGAGACGCTTCCAAGAGCTTAGGCACTGTCGTGGCCGCCGCAGAGGATTCCGAGGGCGGCACCTGGCTCATCACTTTGGCTAAACAGGGGCCATCTACGCTAACAGCACTGAGAAAGTCGGGTTCGTTGGCCTGAATCAGGGCATCAATCTGCTGTTGCACTTCGGCAGGCAGGGGTGGAACACCGGGAATATCACCAGGCGGGGTGCCCTGGGTTTCACCGACGAAGACAATGCCCTTTTCCTGGGCGCTGAACCAAGGAATCGGGCCGATGAAGTAGGGGGTGCAGCCCAGGTCGATAAAGCCGTGATGGCAGACGCGGAAGTAGATGCCGAAGGTGCCGGTGCCGGACGATTCATCGGTGTTGGTGAGCACCACTTTGAAGACGGGACCAAAGGGCAGGCGTCCTGTAGGCTCTTGCCCGCCATTGATGACGCCCAGAATGCCATGACCACCCGGCACCATTTGGGCACCTGGTCCCGTGCCGCCTTTAATCCACTGCGCACCATGCAGACCGGGATCTCCGGCGACGCCCAGGGATGCAGGAGAGTTGAGTTCCAGGTAGGCGCAACCTCGGGGTTGAGCGCATTGATAGTTGAAGCCGACTTTGTCGCTACCGGTGATGGAGCGCTGGGTGGGGGTGCTGCGGTGCTCCATCGGGCCGTAGGTGACATCATCGATGGCGATGAAGCCGAAGTAGCCTGCGGTGGGGGCATTGGGAAAAGCGGCGAAGGGCACCTGTGAGAGCCCCGGCACCTGACCGACAAAGGTTTGCTGCCAGCCCTGGAGGTTTTCTAAGGGGGTTTGGATGAGACCGGGGATGTCGCTGAAGCTGTACTGGCTCAGATTTAGATCGCCAAGGGAGAACTGACCAAGCAGGTCATTGCTGGCCAGTTCTGAGAGAGGGATGCTGCCGAAGTCACTCAGGTTGAGGGATTGCAGGGCCAGGTTGCTGAGAGTAGAGGGGCCGAGGTTGTTGAGGTTGAGGCTAACCAGGTCTTTGAGGATAGGCACCTGATCGAGGGTGCGCTGGGCCAATTGGGGAATGGCATCCACCAGGCTGGCGAGGGTTTGTTGGGCGACGAGGGGGAAGTTGGCCAGGCTGATGCCGTTGAGGTTGAGCCCGGTGAGTTGGGCAATGGTGCTGGGGTTGAAGGCTTGCAGGCCAAAGGCGTCTTGCAGGTCGCCGAGCATCAGCACCTGGTCAATGGGGGTATTTTCTGACCAGCTGCGGGAGGGGTTGTAGCCCAGTTGTGCGGCGAGGGAATCGGGGATTTGCAGGGAGCCGGATTCGCCAATGACGGGCAGGGTAGAGAAGGTGATGTGGCCCCAGTCGGGGACAAGTGCCCCGTTGTAGACGGTGGAGGGGATATGCTCGTCCCAGGCGTCGGCGTGGGCTGGGGAAAGCCCAAGGATGGGGGCCAGCAGGAGGATGAGGGCGAGAATGCTGGCGAGGAAAACGGCTGTTAGAGTTTTGGGAAGGTGGCTGGGCATGGCTCCCAGGGCGAGGGGTGACGGATGGGATTCCCTCGGAGGCCCTGTATGCCAAAGGTTAGGGGGCGGCTATGGCAGGTTTGTGGAAAATAGAGGCAAATGTTGGGTGGGTGAAAATGGCAATGGATTGGGACATTCTCAAAGCGCAGTACCTGCGAGCTAACCAGGCGACTCAGTTGGAAAACTTGGCGCTGAACCTAACTCGCATTCAACTTTTTGCTCGAAGTGGAACGAAGGGGCCAGTTGCTCAGCATTTAGTTCGAGAAACCCAGTTCTTCATTGAGTGGTTTGTAGAGGGTATTGATTTGGCTACGGATATGGCTTTGGCGACCGCGTTGGTGGATTTGCAACGGTTACTCAGTCGGTGGAAGCTAGATTGGTCAGTACTGTGGGCCGATGAGAGCAAGCGACAGGAGATGGTGATGATAGCTCAGCAGTGGTGCGATCTAATTCTGTGGATTGAATGCTCGTAATATCTACGGGCAATGCTTCTCTAATTGAATTTAGTATTTACGCTAATACAGTATTGATAGCGCCATATTCTTAAACCATTTCTCTTGTTCCGCAAAATCTAAATCTAAATCAGGTGAAACTTGCAACTGTATAGAATTGGAATTAAATATGTCCTCAGCTTCTGAGATTCGACCAATGCCATTCAAAGCAACAGCTTTATTGTGAAGAATTTGCGTGATGTCTGTACTTTTTGGAGTACCTTCGGCAGCTTCTAGAGCTTTCTCCAAAAGAACAAGAGCTTCCTGAAAGTTTTTTTCATGGATGCCAATAACACCCATATTGTTAAGAGCTCGACAATTAGCTGGATCTAATTTCACCACATTTTCGTAAGCTTCATAGGCCCCAACGAAATCATATAGTTCGTGCAAACATATCCCTCTAAGGTACCACGAATAATAGTCTTGAGGCTTAATTAGACTTGCCTCAAGACATAAGTCAGCAGATTCACGAAAACGACAAATCCGCTTTAGTATTAAACTTTTATTAATTAAGGAGCTATATTGATCTCGTCCATACGAAAGTGCTTTATCAACACTACAGAGAGCATTTTCGTATTCTCCTAGAAAAAATTGAGCAGAACCTAGATTATTATAAGCTTGAGCATTATCAGGATCAATTGCCAAAGCTTCTTGATAGCACTCTATGGCCCTTTTGTAGTCTTCCATTTGAAGATAAGAGTTGCCAGAGTTATACCAAGCATCGAAACTTATCGGATCAATTTTCAGTGCAAGTCTATACGACTCTAGCGAATCTTTAAATTTGCCCATTTCAAATAGCCTTGCACCGCAGTTAACCCAAATACCTGCGTTGCCAAGTAGCTTCGAAAATTCAAAGCAAAGCCCAGTTGACTCCTGAAACTTGTTGAGGTTTGTTAAGACAATAACCTGTCTATTGATAAGTGTTTCACAAATTTCGTATAGACCTCTATCCAAGACTACTTCCTGAAAAGATTGAGCATCTATGCTTTGCTTTAACAATTTGATTAGTGTTCCATAAGCTCTCGAGGCTTGTTCAGAGTCTTCTAATATCTCACAAATTCGACCAAGGTGTATAAAAGCAGGAAAACTTTTGCCATTGCTTGAAAGTATGGTGTCGTAAAATGCTTTTCGAGCTTTTTCCATATCTCCTAATGCTTCAAAAGCGAGTCCTAAACTTATTCTTGCCTCGAAGCAAGTTGGCCTAATCAAGAGTGCTTGCTCATAAAATTCTATTGCTTCTTCAAATCTTTCAGTCTTAAATAAAATGTCAGATATTTCGAGATATGGCTCAAGGGCTCTTCGGATTTGAATTGCCTGTTTGAAATAAAGGACGGCTTCTTCATACATATGCATGGCTCGCAGCAGTAATCCTTTTTCTAGAACAACTTTGTATATCTTTGGATAGTCCTTAATAAGGTCATTGCAGATAGATGATGCTTCATCAAATTTTGACAAATTTCTATAATTCACAATCATCTGAAGCCTAGCCATCAAGTCATTTTTCTTTATTTCCAAAGCCTTTTTGCAAGCATTGATAGACTCCTGATGCCGTTCTAACATTAATAAAGATGAGGCAAGGCAAGTCCATGCATGAATTTGATGAGAGTTGAAAAGGAGAGCTTGCCTGAAAGCAAAAGCAGCCCCTCTATAATTTTCTTTTCTATGAAGAGTTTTGCCAAGATGCAACCAAGATTTGCTATGGCCAGCATTCAGTCTAAGTGCTTGACAAAAAGAGTTTATGGCCGCATCAAGATTATTCAAATAGTGATAGCATACGCCTTTGTTAAACCATGCATCTATTCTGTTAGGGGCAACTTTAGTGGCATATTCGTATAATATTAGCGCCAATCTATGCTTTCCCTGATTTTTTAAAGAGTTTGCTCTTGCATACCAAATCGAAAAATAATCTGACTCTTGAAAACTAAAATGAAAGGTCTTGGGATTCAACTCAGCAATGGCATTTAGTGCTTCATTCGCATCTTTGAAACGATTAGAATGATAGCTATGTGTCATTGTATTCAAGAAATCATACAGCTCATCTCTTACTTGTGTATATTGTCGCCAAAGTAGATTACCTGTATCATCATCTTCTTTGATTTGATGAACATCAAGACCTGTTAATGATTGAATTCCGATAATACCTAGAGAGTAGAGATCACTGCTTAACCTTGGCTTTCCATTAGCCTGTTCGTTTGGGATATAGCCTTCTGTGCCTATTGCTAGTGTGGCTAAAGTATGCAATTTTGAATTGGGAATATTAGCCTGAAAATTAATTTCTTTAACAGCACCAAAATCTATCAGATTTAAATTTCCGTTAATACGACTTCTGATGATATTTTGGGGCTTTATGTCCCGATGAATAATTCTCTTTGAATGAACGAAAGATAGTATTTTTAAAGTGTCTGACAGGAAAGCAATGGTATCACTTTCGTCAAAGACTCTTCTGTCTAGCTCACATTGAAAGTCATGGCCATCAATATAATCTTGAACCAAGAAAAAATTTTTACCTTCCTCAAAATGCGCAAATAGAGCAGGAATCTGTTCATGTGTTCCTAGCTGTCGAAGAATATCTGCTTCTTTTTCAAATCTCTGCCTGACTCCCTGAGGACTCACCTTGAATAGAGGTGAATTTGGGATTTTTAATTGTTTGACTACAACTAAAGGTTTATCTGGCAAAAAACAATCCCTGGCAAGCCATGTTTCTGAAAAGCCTCCTTCACCTAGACGGCATATTATTTCATATCGTTGGTTCAGCAATATTCCAATCATTTGGAAATTTTGTAAACTATAGCGGTTCCTGGACGCATGAAGTACACCTTGGCTTATGGAAGCCTTGTAACTCATAGATCTTGACGATTGACCTGTGCTTCATCCGAATGAGAACCGCTATATTGTGAGCAATCTAAGCAAGCTATATTTGATTTCAATTTTTATAGATTGAACCTATGTCATCATTTTGGGATATTAACCAGCTTGCCAAAAAAGCTTGTGCAAAACAATCACCTTTATCTCACACCTGAGTAAACGGCTTATTTATCGTTTCCAGATATCACTCAGAAGTCTGAAGTGAGCTCAATTTTCTTTGCCGAATAAACTCAGCAAAATCCTTGACTTCCTCCAGCAGCACTTCTGGCATTTCCTCAATCAGCGTCAGCAACTGTGCCCGTACTCCCACACTTTCTTCAGCCGGTTTTACTAGCTGCAACTGGTGTGGATACACCATCTCAACGCCAAGGGTCTCTACAAACGCCTTAGGATCTTCTCGACTAGCGGGTTCAAAATTACCCTCCGTGTTAGACTTCACCCAATCCCCGAAACACTCCATCAGGTAAGCTTCGCCCTGATTCAGTACTTCGACCACTGAACCCAACGTTCCGGCAGGCGCATGAACACCCTCGCCCAAGTCGATATCTTCCTTCAGCCGAACGGTATCAAATAGGTTAAAGGTCATGACTACCTCCGCTTGCGATCAGGGAATGCGGTTACAAATCGAGCGACTTGTTCTCCTTCAAGGACTATCCAGGCTGTTCGTACCCAGCGGGTTGTTCCGTTTGGCCCAGTGATTTGGATAGATGCTTCAAAGCGACTTCCATATGCATCCGAGCCCTTAGCCTCCAATATATCGGCAGAAACCACTGCCAGAATAGCTTCGCGAATGTCAGCAGCTGAGGTAAACCCGAGAATCCTTTGCCAAAAGTTCTGTTTGTCTCCACTCTGTCCGAGTTCTGCTTTCCGGGTTAGGAGATACTCAGCCTTGGCCAAGGGGAATTCAAATCCTTGAGGTCGCTCCATATGCGCCGAAGTCCATCCAGAAATTGTACCTGATAGAGTTCATCTGCACTATTATGCCTCTATTTCTAAATCTGGGCAGTTAAGCGCCATTGATTGAGATGGCTCTGGTAGCTGCAGATGCCTCCCTAAAAGCTCTCTAGCTGCCTCAAACTGCTGAAAATCCTGTGCTTCCAGCCGCGAAACCACCTTCTCTCCATCCACCGCCAGCACCTGCCCTCGTCCGTCCTTGGCGGTCACCGAAAGTTGATTCCCTGCCATCTTCAGCCGATAATGCTTGCCCTCAAACTCCTGCAAACCCGTCAACGCAAAGAACTGCTGCACCGTTTCTATCGCCGATCGCATCTCCGACGATATTTCCGCTGCGGCCTCATCCGCTGGCACCGCACGTTCTTCGGTGTTCTCCGCTGCCACCGCCAATCCTTCAATCTGCTCCCCTAACCTGGGGTCATACTCCACCTGCCCATCGGGTAGCACCTCCACCACCAGCACCGGAGGTTCCACCAATAGCTCAGGATGGGTAACTGACGATTCCCCCAGCTCCTGTCCTATCAACCGTTCCGCTTCACCGTAGGAGATTCGTTCCAGATGGGGAGATAGTTGCTTAGGTGGCTCATGGTGAAAGCAAGATACCCCGCCAATTTCGATATCGACAATCTCACCCTCGATCACCTCCACCTCACCCGGTAACGAGGGCGGATCCACTACCTGCCGTAGATAGGCCACCTGCTTTGGCGGCAGCTGCGACAACTGCTCCCGCAGATCACCCTCTAGCGCCCCGGCCACGATCGCATCGCCAATCTGAATCCGCACTGGGACGCTCTCTAGCTGAGGCGGTGGCCCAGGGTTAAGGAGTCGAGGGTACCCCTGTTAAGGTGAACGTTTGTTCTCCTTTTGCTTGAGGAGCCGAGCGGTAGCAACATGAGGATGCTTCGGATTAAACGGCTCTTTTTTAGCAGGTTTTTTGGGACCTCTGGGAGAGGACGAAAAGCGTTTGAG
>JBGSNT010000348.1:0-4011 GCA_041739575.1 Nodosilinea sp.
TGGGTGACTACATCAATAAAGGGCCTGAGACCAAAGCCACCCTAGATAAACTTATTCAGCTCTTCGATAAGAATATACTGATTCCTCTATTGGGCAATCACGAGCTGAAGCTAATCTCAGCAGGAAGGAAAGGTCAACCACAAACTAAATCCGAAGTTCTGGTCGATCGGCCTACCCTGTCCTCCTATGGGGAGGGAGAGAATCCTGGGACATTGGCATCCATCCCTGAGGCCCACTGGCGGTTTGTGCAACAGCACTGCCTTCCCTGGCTAGAAACAGAGGGGCATATTTTTGTTCACGCCACCCTGGATGCTGACAAACCCCTGACAGGGCAACCCGACACAGCTTTATTTTTTGATAAGTTCAAAGACCCCAAGCCTCATATCTCCGGTAAAACCCTGATCTGTGGACATACCCCCCAAAGAGACGGAAAACCGCTGAATATTGGCCATGCCATTTGCCTGGATACCGCTGCCTGCGAAGGGCAGTGGCTGACCTGCTTAGATGTGCTGAGTGGCCAGGTCTGGCAGGCGAACCAAAAGCGAGAACTGCGGACATCTCGTATAGAAGACTACCTTAAAAAAGCCCAAACTACCCTTGCCAAATAGGGAAAGGGAAAGGGAAAGGGAAAGGGAAACTGGTCAGCCAAGCCCTAGCCATTGGAGCTAAGATGCAGTATTATCTCTTCAGCTTTTTAATCTAGAAATGCCAGAATTCAACGGGTCTAAACGTTCTCCAGGTAGTGATGCTGTGTTTCCCTTTGGCCCCTACCAAGGTCGATTTTCCTTCGAAAACTTAGCGTTTAACGCTAACCTGCAAGAATTTGCTCGGCAGGCCAACACAATCACTGATTCGCATGGGCAGGGTCATATAGCTTCTGACGAAGTCCTGCATCAGCTAGAACAACTGTGGCAACAGCTTAAAGCCAGTAAGCATGGGCTTGGTATTGGCCCTTGAGAAGAATGAATTTCTCAAAAGTCTATTTTTGTCAATCTTGCGGCTTGGCCCTTTAGCAAAGTGAGACAATAAACTTGAAATACCAGATCAGGCGGTGGCGTTGAGCGTCGAAGTCAGTCACAGAGGGTGATTTTATATGAAGGTGCAGCCAGTAGATCCTTCAAGTACTCTGGGTGAGTTTGCCTATCAAACCATTCGCCAAAACTTTCAAAAATTTGTCGATCAAGAGAAGTCTGTTCTCGACGATAAAGAGCCTGAGCCATTGCATCAAATGCGGGTGGGCATGCGGCGGTTAAGGACAGCCATTCAAGTATTCGATGCTGCTATTGTCTTGCCTAAGGGGTTATCCAGCGTAGCCATCGGCAAGATTGCTAAAAGCCTTGGAAAAACAAGGGATCTTGATGTATTGCAACAAGATCTAACCACCCGCTATCGCCCTTTGTTGTCAAAGGCTGAAAAATCAAAGTTTGATGAGGTTCTAAAGCAGTTAGCCCAGCAGCGCAAAAAAAGCTTCCTACGTCTCAAGAAAACGCTCCATGGCGATGCTTACCAGAACTTGAAGCAATCTGTACAAGGCTGGTTAGATCAGCCCAACTATACCCTAATGGGCCAATTGTCGATCTTGCCAATGTTGCCCGATCTACTATTGCCACTGGTAAATGAGCTATTTCTACATCCCGGTTGGCTGGTGGGCACTACCGTTCAAACTGGGAAAGTGACCCAAATACCCCTTGAAAATCTTGCTGAGTTAAATCAGCAGCTAGAGGAGTTCGAGGACAGTCTGCACGCCCTGCGGAAGCAAATGAAGGGCGTACGCTACCAGGCCGAGTTTTTCTCAGATTTTTATGGAGATGCCTATGGCGAAAGACTTGAGGAATTTAAGCTGATTCAAGATGTCCTCGGTCAACTTCAGGACAATGTCGTACTGCGTCAGTTTCTTGAGTCAACGTTAAACACCGATTTAACCCAGGTGTTACCCACCGTAGAGCACAAAATACGGCAGGATCAAGCCGATTTTTGGCAAACTTGGCAACCGCTCCAGCAGCGTTACCTTGATTTGGAATTTCGCCAGTCTTTGCGATCGCTGCTCACCATGCCCCAGGCCTGGCCCCTCACGCCGCCCTCTAAATCTAATAAATCTAAGTCATCCTCCCAAGGCAACACGAAACCGAGAGGTCGTAGTTCCGAAGCTACCACCCCTTAACTGTACCTAAGCCTCTGCTCCAGGTAGTTTTTTAACCCTAAATATGATTAGTCCTGCATTGGAAATGGGTGTTGACCCCCTTAACATGTCTAACCCTCAGGCTTTACTTTCGACTCTGCAAGCCCTGCGCCAGACCGTTGAGGCAGAGGGCCAAGCCACCTTTCACCAATGGCGATCGCACATTCGGCGTTCAGAGTTCCTCCCTAGCGCCCTCAATCTGGCTCAGTATCTCGCCCTCAGACGCCATGACTTACGGTCCCTACAGGTGGCCCTGATGCCCTGGGGCTTATCGTCCCTGGGGCGCATAGAAGCACGGGTGATGCCCAACCTGGATGCTGTCATTGCCACCCTGGAAGTCATTTGCGGCGCAGACCCGACCCAGCAAAACCGTCCGCCCATCGAGGCTTTCTTTGAAGGCAACCGGCTACTGCGTCAGCATACTGAGGAGCTGTTTGGTCAGGCCTTACCCCAACGGCGGGTCAGAATTATGGTGACCTTGCCCACTGACGCCGCCACCAACTACGACCTAGTGAAGGAAATCATCCGCCGAGGGGCAACCTGTGTGCGGATCAATTGCGCCCACGACAATCCAGAGACCTGGCAAAGCATGATTGCTAACGTTCGCCAGGCGGAACTAGACACCAGCACCGCCTGTAAAGTCATGATGGATTTAGGCGGCCCTAAAATTCGTACGGGGCCAGTGCTGGCCCCCCTCAATACAAAACGGGTCTTTCGGGGAGACTACATCCTGCTGTCGCGGTGTAGCCCCGAACCTGGCTCTGACGCAGCAGGGGAGTTGATACCCGCTCCAGTGGAGAGATTTCAAACCTGTTGCACAGTACCCGAAATTCTCGATCTGCTGAAGGTAGGCACCGCCGTCCATATCGACGATGGCAAAATTCGCACTACCGTGGTTGATACCCAGTGCCCCGACATCAATGGCAAGCCAGGGCTGTTGCTGCAAGTCACTCATGCCCGCCCAAAGGGGGTTAAACTCCGCCCCGAAAAAGGCTTGAACTTTCCGAATACGGTTTTGCCCCTGAGCCCGCTCACCGAGAAAGATTTACAGGATTTAGACTTTGTCGCTGCCCATGCCGACATTATTGGCTATTCCTTTGTGCAACACCCGGCGGATATTGAGTTACTTCAGCATGAATTAGAACAACGCGCTGGGGTACACCCGACCCTACCCGCCATTGTGGCCAAGATCGAAACCCCCATGGCCGTAAGCAACCTGCCCGAGTTAATGATCCATGCGGCGGGTAAGCAGGCCTTTGGCGTCATGATCGCCAGGGGCGATTTGGCGGCTGAAATTGGCTACCAGCGGCTAGCCGAAATTCAAGAAGAAATTCTCTGGCTCTGCGAAGCCGCCCATGTACCTGTAATTTGGGCCACCCAGGTGTTAGAAAGCCTGGTGAAAGATGGTGCCCCTTCCCGAGGAGAAATGACCGATGCTGCCATGGCGGAGCGGGCTGAGTGTGTGATGCTCAACAAAGGCCCCTTCATTGCCCAGGCCATCACCATTCTGGACGATGTGCTCACCCGTATGGAAACCCACCAACTGAAGAAAACGCCCCAGTTGCGAGCCCTGCATTCCTGGTGAGCCGATAGAGTACGTATTTGCAGCCACCGGCAAACTGGTGCGCACGATTGGCTTATAGTGGTCCTCGCTGGAGTGAGGTAGGTGCAAATACCTGTAACGCTTACCCAGCAGAACTCCTGCTGTACTTCATCCGTTCAGGAACGGCTATAGTTCGGCAAAAGCCGCGCTGAAGACACGGCGATGGTCTTAGATATGGCCCAGGAAATTGCTCAACTGCGGGCCAAGCTAAAAGCCTTGCAGTAGCCGT
>JBGSNT010000024.1:0-3997 GCA_041739575.1 Nodosilinea sp.
CAACCGTGGGACTTAGCCTTGCCATTGGCACCGCCTATTCGCTGCCGCCCCTGCGCCTGAAGCGGTTTCCCTTTTGGGCCTCGGTGTGCATTTTAGCCGTGCGGGGGGCGATCGTAAATTTGGGGTTATTTTTGCACATGGGCGATCGCCTAGGGCTGCCCCCTGCCATTCCTGGGCGCATCTGGGCCCTGACTGGGTTCATTCTGCTGTTCAGCATTGCCATCGCCCTGTTTAAAGATATTCCCGACATTGAGGGCGATCGCCGCTACGGCATCAGCACACTGTCGCTTAAGCTCGGGCAGCGCACCGTCTTTAACCTGGCCATGGGCGTTCTCACCGCCTGCTATCTGGGTATGGTTCTGGTAGCCCCCTGGTTGAGCGGGGTCAACCGCCCCTTTTTAGTGGGCTCGCACCTGGCTGCCCTGGCCCTCCTGTGGGGCATGAGCTGGCGTATGCCTCAGCCGGGCCAGGCTGTAACGACTCAGAAGACCCTAGCCTATCCCCAGTTCTATCAGTTCATCTGGAAGCTGTTTTTCTTGCAGTACCTGATGTTTCCCCTGGCCTGCTGGCTGGCCTAGGACTAGCCCAGGCCACCGCCCGCACCCAAATCACAACGGCAGGCTTACCGAACCAGATATTAACCAATGGAATCCATGATCTTGAACATCGGCAGGTACATCGACACCAGAATCGAACCCACCATTCCCCCCAGCACGATGATCATAATCGGCTCCATCACACTAGTCAGGGCCTTGACCGCCTGTTCTACCTCATCCTCATAGAAGTCAGCCACCTTCATCAGCATGGCGTCTAGCTCACCAGTTTCTTCCCCAATGCTGATCATCTGAATGGCCATGGTGGGAAATACGGAGTGCTTTTGTAGGGCCAGGCTAATCATGCCCCCACTCTGTACTTCTTTGCGGGCTTCATCAACGGCTTCAGCGATGACCTGGTTACCCGCCGTATCACGCACAATTTCGAGGGATGTCAAGATTGGTACCCCCGACTTGGACAACGAACCAAAGGTGCGACAAAAGCGAGCGGTGGCGGTCTTTTGAATCAGGTCGCCAAACAGGGGCATTTTAAGCGACAGACGATCAATCACTCGCCGACCATTCAAGGTTGCGTAGTATCGACGATAGGCAAAGCCCGCCGCCGAAATTGCCGCTATCATAAACACCCAATTCAAGGGCTGGCGTAGGAACCGGCTGATCATCATCATGACCTGGGTGAAAAGCGGCAGTTCTGCGTCCAACTGCTCAAACATATCGGCGAAGATTGGCAGCAAAAACACCGTCATCGCCACGAAGATAATCACGGCTAAGAAGCCCACTGTTACCGGGTAGGCCATGGCCGACTTAATCTGGTTTTGCAGCCGGGCCAGATCCTCTAGCAGCTTAGCCAAGCGGTTGAGCACTTCGTCTAGAACCCCGCCCACTTCCCCGGCCTGAATGAGGGCGACATACAGGTTGTCAAAACAAGCTGGGTGCTTGCGCATGGCATCCGAGAGGTTTGTACCCTGCTGTACATCGGCATTAATCGCTAGCAAGGCTTTTTTAAGCTTGGGGTTAGAGCAGTCGTCCGCTAAAACCCCTAACCCCCTAACTAGGGCAACCCCAGCGTTTACCAGGGCCGCAAACTGGCGTGAAAAAATGGCCTTATCCTTAACGGTCACCTTGGTCATGGAGGTTTTGATACTCTCCAGATCGATGTTAAAGCCAGCCTCTTCCTTCAGATCCATCACGTAGAGGCCCTGATCTTTCAGGAGGTTGCGGGCTTCGTTAGGGGTCTCAGCGGAAATGCGCTCTTTGCGCTGGGTTCCGCTAGTGTCTCGACCAATAGCAACGTAGGTAGGCATGGTTCAAGGGCTTAAAGGTACTGAAATTATAGCGACGGGTTCAGATTGTCGAACCCGACAAATCTACCTGAACCTTGGGGCCTGTGCTCCGACAAAAATGACTGACAAAAATGACTGGCGTAGGTGTGAAACCCAATCTGATGCACATCCTGAGGTCAGAAAATGTAAATTCTCTGACCTCAGCTTAGGGCAGCGAGTTGAATTTGCCCTGAGAACGCCGCTGCCCAGTAGTCTGCGACGTAGATGAAACGACTCTTGGCAGGGGCAAGGGCGAGAGAGACTGGCAGCCAGAATCGTAGCTCAACTTCCGCCCATCAGTACTACTGGTCTACTGGCATTGTCTAGTGGCGACCAGCGGCGGCTCCCTGTCGGGACGCTGCCGTAGGAGCTGGTGCTCCCCCGATCAACCGTTGCAGTTCATCCGGGCGAGAGGTCTTAGACATGGCCGCCTCAAAGGAAATGGTGCCCGCTTTGTATAGGTCGGCCAGCACCTTCTCTAGGGTTTGCATCGCCAGCTTGCCGCCGGTTTGAATAGCGCCGTAGATTTGCGGAGTTTTCCCCTCCCGAATCATGTTGGCGATCGCCGGGGTAATCACCATGATTTCCTGGGCCATTACTCGACCATACTCGCCAGGTTTAGGGTTGGCCTTGGGCACCAGGGTTTGGCTGAGGACCGCCACCAGCGAACCCGATAGCTGCACGCGAATCTGCTGCTGCTGCTCGGGAGGAAACACGTCGATCATCCGGTCCACGGTTTGGGCGGCTGAACTAGTGTGCAGGGTGCCAAAGACGAGGTGGCCTGTTTCTGCTGCCGAAATAGCCAGGGAAATGGTTTCCAGGTCGCGCATTTCCCCAACCAAGATTACGTCGGGGTCTTCCCGCAAGGCACCGCGCAGAGCCTTGGCGAAAGATTCGGTGTGGGTGTGGACCTCACGTTGATTGACGTGGCAATTTTTTGATTCGAAGACGTATTCGATGGGGTCTTCGAGGGTAATGATATGGTCCTCGCGGTCACCGTTTACAAAATCCACGAGGGCGGCCAGGGTGGTCGATTTACCGGAGCCGACAGCACCGGTCACTAGGACCAGGCCGTTGTGGTATTGGGTGAGTGGGCGGACGTAGTGGGGCAGGCCGAGTTCGTCGATGGTGCGGATCTTCGTGCTGATGATCCGGAAGACCATGTCGTAACCGAGGCGTTGTTTGACGACTGAAGCGCGGAATCGTCCAAATAGGGTGGTGTAGGCGAAGTCCACGTCGCCGATCTTTTGCAAACGATCCCATTCCTTGTCGCCAAGGAAATTGCGGGCCAGCCGGGCGGTATCGGCGGGGGTGAGCAGGCCGGCGTGTTCCCAGATCGGCTGGAGCAGACCATACCGCCGCCAATGCGGCTGGGCACCGGTGGCCAGGTGGATGTCTGAGCAATCGTAGTCTTGGCCGAGGTGCAGATACTCGTCCACGTGCTCAAGCACGGGCACGCTTTCGGCGCTGGGTGGATGTTCGTCCATGGAAGAAGGGGAAAAGTGGATGAGGTCGGCGGGAAATCAACTGCGGGAAGGGCGCTTTGGCTGGCTGAAGGATTCCTTGATCTGCTTGATCACGAAATCTTTAATCGCAGGTTTCAAAAGGAGACCAGCCCCGGTGAGAAGCAACTGTTTTACCATTTTTCCACCCGTTTTTTGAGGCGGGGCCAAGGGCGCGGAGCGACGGGGTGGGCTCAACAGAATACGGGCGGTGGCAAATCCAGCCACAGCCAAGCCAAGCGTCCAGCCGAATGGATGCCGCAGCAACAGCGCGGGGAGGCCTGCTTGCAGCCCATGGCGGAAACGCGCGCCAATGTCTCCGGCCTCGCGCAAGGTTTCGGAGGCTTCCGTCAATCCGATGCGGGCGGCGGAAAGTTCCTGGAGGAGGCGACGCCTCAGGGATTCGGGGTTTTCTTCTCCGTTGGCCGGGGGGACTGGGTGCGCAACCATTGCTCGTCTTCTTTGATTTGGTTGAGGGAGTCCTCGAACCAGGGTTTGTTGCCCTTGCGGATGGCCGCGAGGAGGAAAGGAATGCCCATCGCGAGGTGGCAGGCGGCCGCGATAAGGGCGGCCAGCGGCCATGAGCCCGGGCGGAGTCGCTCGGCCAGGCCAATCAGCC
>JBGSNT010000029.1:0-37202 GCA_041739575.1 Nodosilinea sp.
GGGTTGTAGAGGGCCCGCATATCGGTTTCAAGGCGAGCCTGACGGCGGGGTGATTGGGCCAGGGCCTGTTCGACGGCGGCCAGTAGCCCTTCCGTCTCGGTGATGCCCTTGACCCTGACGCCATCGACCTCCTCGGCCTTGACCACAACCCCATGGTGGGGAAAGCCGATGGCGGTGGCAAAGGCCAGAGCCGCCTCTGGGTCGCGGACGGTTTGACTACGGTAGTTAGTATCGGCAGACAGCACCTCCCCGACAATTTCGAGCTGATGCTGGCGGTCCAGCAGGAGAACGATCTCGCGATCGCAGGGAACAAAGGGCATCTGGGGGTGCGGCCCAAAGCTGCCCTCGCTGGCGATTGCCAGAGTTTCCCCGGTGCAATCTAGGACAGCCTCTGCCTTGAGCCGAGCAGTAGTGCGCTGGTCCGCCGGGCGTTGAACGTCTCCCGTGAAGGTGCCAAAACGATCGGTGTCAAAGGCGGGGGGGACAGCTACTTCGACACCCAGGCTAGATTCTAGCAGGGGTGCGATCGCCCGCTCTTTGCGGTGCATGGTGGCCAGCACCGCTACCCGTCCAGCAAACAAGTCAGGGGAATTGACCATGATTCAATGCCATCATCGCGGTCCAAAAGATTGCAGCAATGAGAGTGAAACAGTAGCTCTGGCCTAGCATAGCGGCCACCCTTGGCCCTTAGCCGCTCAGCAAGGCTTCCACAAACTCGTAGCTGGAGAAGGGGCGCAGGTCCTCGATGCCTTCCCCAGCACCGATAAAGCGGATCGGCAGCCCCAGTTGCTCCACCACCGCCAAAGCCACACCGCCCTTGGCGGTACCGTCTAGTTTAGTCAGCACCACGCCGCTGAGGTTAGCGGCTTCGGCAAACACCTCCGCCTGGCGCAGGCCGTTTTGGCCCAGGGTAGCATCGAGCACCAGCAGGGCTTCCACCTGGGCATCGGGGGCTTTTTTGTCGACAATGCGGCGAATCTTAGCCAGCTCGTCCATCAGGTTCTTTTTGTTTTGCAGCCGTCCGGCGGTATCGACCAGTAGCAGCTCAATCTGGCGGGACTGGGCGGCGGCGATCGCATCGTAGACCACCGCCGCCGGGTCAGTATTCTGCCCCGGGTTGGCAATCACCTCCACGTCGCTGCGGGCCCCCCAGGTCTTGACCTGCTCGACGGCGGCGGCGCGAAAGGTATCGGCGGCGGCAATCAGCGTGTTGTAGCCCGACTTTTTGGCAATGTGGGCTAGCTTACCGATGGTGGTGGTCTTGCCCGCGCCGTTCACCCCGGTCATCAACCAAATGCTAAAGCCACCCTTCTCGGGGGTAAAGGTGAGGTTGTGGGAGTCGGCCAGGGGGGCATCGAGCATGGCCCGCAGGATGGATTTCAGGTAGGCGATCGCCTGGTCGGGGGGTAGCACCTCCTGGCGCATGCGGTCCTGCAGCGCCTCGATCACCTTATCGGTGGCGGCGACGCCCACATCGGCCTGCAGCAGCAGCGCCTCAATCTCCATCACCGCATCGTCGTTGAGCGGCCCCTGGCCGACGATGGCCTTGAGCTGGTTAACCAGGCTCAGGCGGGTTTTGTTGAGCCCCTGACGCAGCTTATTGAGCCAGGTAATTTCCTCAGCAGAGATGTCATCGGGGCGGCGACCCTGGGCGGCTAAGACTTCCGCCGACCAGAGAAAGGCTTCGTCGAGGTCAATATCGGGCAGAAAAGGCTCTGAGGGAGCGGTGACGGCGGCGACAGGGGCTAGTTCGGTCTCGGGTTCCACAATGGCGGTGGCTTCGAGCTGGGCCAGGCGCTGCTGCCGCTGTTCCTCGGCCTGGGCCCAGAAGGGCCGAGGAACAGCAGGTTCTGGCTCCATCGCTGCTGGTTCCACTGCGGAGACTTCAGCCTCGACAGACGGTTCGACGGCGGCGGATTCAACGGCAGATTCGGCGGTTTTCAAGGATTCTGAAATGGCTGAATCTGTCTCAGCTTCAGAGGCTGCCGCTGGCTCTGGAACCTCAGCCTCAACGACTGGCTCACTGGTTGCAGGCACTTCAGCCGTCGTTTCCTCCACCTCAGCCGTGGCCTCTTCCAACTCTTCGGCGGGTGCTTCGGCGGCAGCTGAATCTTCAGTCTTGATCTCAGACTGCTGTTTCTGAATGTTTTGATAGGCCGCCTTGGCCCACTTTAGATAGTCGTCTGACGATAGCTGCGGGGTGGCCGGGGTAGGTGCTTGCGCAGGTTCCGGGGCCTTAGCCTCGGCCTGTTTAGCATCAGCATCGGCGCTGTCAGATTTGTCAAAACTGCGCTGAAACCAGTTGAACCCAGCCATATCGAGCTACCTTACGGGCGTTGTTACTTTTGTTAATAGTAAGGCTTTCTCCCCTTCTGGGAGCTATCCGTTACGCAAAAGTCGATGAAGCCACTGTAGGGCCTAGGTCTTAGTCACCAGGTCCGGGCTAATGACTTGCAGCCTTAGGTAAAGCGTCCTAGCATCTGAGCTTAATTTTACCTTTACGATCTTTGGCAATACATTACGCTCGGTTCACACATTAATTGCGTCCACCCTCTAAGCTTAAGGTCAGGGAATTATCCCGATGGGTGCATGTATCTGCCGTTATCTATATGCAATGAACAGTGTTGTATATTGTGCAATGCCACAAAACTTTTGGCGGCAGCAATCGACCTGATTGAACTATTAATATCGTGGGTTTCCCTAGATCTACTTAGACTTGGCCTGTGCCCACTACTAGTACTCGAAGGCTGAAATATGCCAACTATCCCAGATCGCTTGGCTCCCTAGCCCCCTGCTCCCTCGCGATTGGCAATAGTTGCTACACTTATGCCTCGGTCTACTAGGTGTAGAAGCCGAATAAGCAGTAGCTCTTAGGCTCCGAGAACTTCGCTTTGCCATGAGCGAAACTCTGATTAGTTTGGACTGTCTAATTAAAAGATTTTCGCATCTACAAGTTTATGGATTTTTAATTTTTAACTGAAATTATGAGTCAATCACCCTTCGCTCGTTCTCTATTTATTTCTGCCTGTGCTAGCGGTGTAGTCTTTTCTATCGCTACTGTGCCTTTTTCGATGTTCAAGTCCAACATAATTGGTGTGCAGTTGCAGAATAGAGATGTTTACTCTGCTGAGCTGAAGTACTTGGCTGGTCCTTACCTCGCCCTGGCAGGTGGGATGAGTGCTGCCGTGGGGCTTGGCGTCTTTGGCCTCATCGGCTGGAGACAGTCTGCCCGTAAAGTCGCTGGTGCAGAATCTGAGCGGCAAGACGTGCTTCGCAGCCTAGCGGTTTACCAGGCTGAGCTAGAACGTATGAAGTTTTCAGAGGCTCGTTTACGCAGTCAAAATTTGAGCGCTTTCCTGTCGCCAGAGCTAGATTCAACTGTCGTCCAATCATCTGGGTCTCCAGAGACTGTTCCTGTAGATGCGTCATCTAGAGCTGCTTCAGAGACCCAATCCTCCTACTCCCATATAGGACTAGTAACTGCGCCAGCCATGAGGCCCAACATGGCCCTAGAAGATCCTCAAGGGTTGGTGCAGCCGGTTGCTCTAGAGGGCCATCGACCCATTTATGAATCTGGCTCTGGGCAAGGGCATGAACCTTTAGAGAACCTCCTGCAGCAGTTGCATCAGATTTCTCAGCAGGTCGAAGAGCTCCGTGGTCGCTCTAGTAACCAGCTAGCTGCCTAGGCGGCTAGCTGATATAGACTCGCCAAACAATCTAGCGCAATAGACTTTCTTCGGGTAATGGCAAGTTATCGTTGTCCTTAAAGGGCAACTGTGGCTGTTCTGTGAGGCGGCTATCTGGATTGTCTAGAGTCAACCTCCCGTTCCATGTCGTACTTTCATGCTCTGGAGAACTTACGGGGATTACGGCCCTATCGCTAGGTAGGGCGACCACCTTGGGCTCACTGATTTTGAGATAGGGCTCGCCGTTTGGGGTGAAGTTGAGTAAGGGGTTACGGGCACTGTCGAGCACTTCTGGCTGAGCTTTAAGCTTGGACTGAGTGAGGTCAAGGGGTTCCAAGGTCGCCCAAAAGTCTACGGTTGGGCTGACCTGTGCAAGGTCAGTGCTGTTGCTATTAGTCATTTGCCAGTTCTCTTGGTAGTAGCCCTGAGAGCTGATTCCCCACAGAGAAAGTTGAGCTTGCCATCGGCCCTCCCTGACTACTGCCGTCTTTCGATCCAGAATGGCGTATCGTGGCGCTTCTTCAAAGAGAAGATTGTTGGGTTGTGAAGTAATGCGGCGCACCGCCGATACCGTTAGCGGTGTTTGCTCAGGTAGAGTGGCTGTGCCAGATAGGGCGAACTGGCCAGGCTGACCCGTTTCGGCAATTTGCTCAATGGTCATGGCAACTGGGTCACTATTTCTTCGGCCCATGAGATTGTCTAGGGGGCGATCGCAGGCGGTAGCGAATACCAGTACAACCGCAAGAAGTTGGGCAAGTATGGCTCTAGTCATAAGCTTCACAAAATTACGATAACAATGCTGTACTAGCTGTTTTCATGAGTGGTCTAGTGGGAACTCTCCTGACAACGCAATAGCAATTCACTGTTTGTTTACATGATGCTTCAAGGCATCCGATAGGGAGTTAACGCTATCATGCCCCCGCTTGGTAAATCTTCTTACAGCCTTCATGGCCGCTTCACCGGATCAATCCTGTTGTTAGGGCTGACCGGTTGGTCAGGAGTCGCCTACGGATCAGAGCTAGAAGCTGACGTAGCGCCACCCCCGGAAAGTTCGGCAGCAACGCCTGAAATTGAGATCATTGAGGCTGAATCGATTCCTGAACCAGTGCGATCGCAGCAGGGGCCCGAGAGCGCAATACCGACACCTAGGCTTTCAGTGACTCCCGCTCATACAGATGGTGACCAGCGCACCCCAGAGTTTACTGCTGACGAAGTCCCGGCTCTATCTAGGACACAGGTACCTTTGCTTGCGGCGCAGGGGCTGTTGGTAGTGAGTAGCGAGACCCGCCCGACAACTATGTTGGCCACCGCTCCCGAGGCTGATAGCCAAGCGGCTCCTGTTTTTACACCTGCCGCTGCAAATGTTCCGTCCGGTATGCAGGTGCCTTGGTATGTAGCACAGGAATTGCCACCCTCAGGTGTCCCTGCTCTACCGATGGCTCCCCCTGGGGAGGGCGGGGCTTACTACCCGGCGATACCATACCCCGGCGGCATGTGGATGATGGTTTGGATACCCTACGGTGCCCCCCCCCCAAACCCCAGTGCGATGCCAGCAGCGGCAACTACTCCATGGGCACCGCCAGTTCCCGGCTCCTCTCCATCTGTACCCTCTGGGAGTGCTCCCGGCTACTGGGCTGGAGGTATTCCGCAAGGATATCCAGGTGTAGTAGGAGTAGTTCCCTGGGGTAGTCCCTACGGTGTTGCCCCTGACCCCTATGGTGTTGCCCCTGGCCCCTATGGTGTTGCTCCGACTCCCTATGGTGTTGTTCCGACTCCCTATGGCTATGGCGTAGTGCCCCAACCATCCTCAACGACACCTCCCTATGCCCAGGCAAATCCAGCTATGGTGGCCCCCCTAGAAATACCAACCCTACCTTCAGCTACGGCATCAATGGCACCCTTATCGCCGCCGCCGCCCGAAGTCCCAGCAGCGGGGGCCCAGGCATCGTTGCCCCCCATAGTGCCCGGCACTTACTTGCCGTCCGATAATTCTGGTGAGCTGTCGACTCTGACCAGCCAAAACACCAGTCTTTTAACTCCAGAGGCTCTAGCTGCACCCCTTTTGCCAGAGCCCAACCTGGATGTCCAAGGACTTTATATTTTGCAGGGTGATAGCTCCTCTGCCCGGGCCCGGCTCTCAGGAGATGCCTTTTTGAACCCCAATTTTTTGGTGGGCGGAACATTAGATTTAGTGACTGGCCCTGATCTGACCAACCAAGACGGGGTACAGCTCACTGAGCTTTACCTGGCCACTGCTGTTCCCGGAGTTCCAGGGCTGAGGTTTCGTCTGGGCCAGCTAGATTTGACCTCCTACTTCGATCGCAACAGCTTTTCTAAAGATATCTCCCGAGATTTCTTCAACCCCCTGTTTCATACAAATCCAGCGCTAATTGCTGGTGCCAATGTCACTTCATCACATGTAGGAGGACTGATGCAGTGGCTAATTAAGCTGTTACGCATTTAAATTGCATATCGATTTTTGTAAAGCCCTTGCTGTACGGCCTTTAGGGCGATCAGCCTAGCGTAATTTAGATGCCTAACAGCTTACCGATGATATTGCGCTAAATGCGGCGGTGTTCTCATCGTCGCCAGATATTACTGATTTTGCTTTAGATGGCTTTGCTGGAGAAGTGGACTTTCGCACCGGAGACCTAATTCTTCGGGGTACCTTCGTCACTGCCCGGGACACAGAATTTCAAGGCACCGGGGGACGGTTAGATAGCTATGGGCTCAATGCCGAGTGGTTTATCCCCCAGGCTAATGTGGGCTTATTTGGCCGCTATGGGTACCTAAATAATAGCAATACTGGCTTTTCGGAAGATATTTTTACCGTTGGACTGAATGTTCTAGATGTCTTCATGGAGGACGATCGTCTGGGGTTAGGTTACGGAAATAACCTGCCCACGACAGTAGCCAATGGCGTCAGCCCCGATGTCCTAGAGTTGTTCTACGAGTTTGAGGTCATACCGCATCTACGTCTTAGCTTTACCTTCCAACAACGGGATCAGTTCCGAGAATCCTACGCTGGGTTCCGCATTCGAAGCGATTGGAACCTACTTCCTGGACAATCTTTAGAGTGAGGTATGGGAGGATGAATCAATCTGATCGACCGAAGAATTTAGATCCTTGTAGTTGGACAGTCGCCCGACTAGTGATTGTGGGTTTAGTCGCAAGCCTGGCAAGCTTGGGCTCACCGACAATAGTCTATGCCCAGTCTAATGCCCTAGGGCAGGGATACACCCAGCTCTCCCAGGGGAGAGTTGATGCGGCGATCGCTACCTTTCAGCGCCTGGTACAACAAGACCCCAACAATGTAGAAGCCCAGCTAGGGTTGGCCATTGCTTACCGGCGCGCAGGGCGGGATGCCGACGCCCTTAGTGTCTATCAGCGGGTGCTAGCCATAGACCCTGATAACCGCCTAGCCCTGAGTACCCTGGGCTACCTCGGAGAATTTCGACCGCAGTGGCAGCCTATTGGTATTCAGGCGCTCACCCGGTTGCTGCTGCTTGAGCCAAACTCCCTGGAGGCGAGGGCACAGAGGGCAAAACTCTACTACTACCAGGGGTTATTCTCACCGGCCCTGGCCGATTATGCTCTGGTTTTACCGCGCACTGATGACCCTGAGATTATTGGCCCGGCAGCAGAAGCTTACACGTTCAGCGGAGATTATGCCACTGGCCTGACTCTGTTTGAACGGTATCAAGCTGCGGGAAAAGCGATTCAGGGGGATCGGGCGATCGCCTATGCCCAAGCCCTACGGGAAAGCGGACAGCTTCCCCAGGCGATTCAAGTATTAGAGCAGGAACTGAGTCGTTCTACCGATTCAGAAACTCAGCAGATTAGACTCCGTGGGGCTTTGGCCAGTAACTATGCCGCCAATCGTCAGTTCCAAGCTGCCCTAGAGCTCATTCAGCCCCTCCAGGGACGGCAAGACTCTCGCCTTACTCTGGCCCGAGCCCTTAATGCCATTGGCGACTACGGCCAGCAGCCTGGTTATAACCAAGAGGCGGCTAGTCTATACCGACAGGTATTGACTACTACTCCTAACCTTTCTCCTGGAGTTCGTCGCGAGGCCAGCTTTGCCCTAGGCAATGTGCCAGAGTATCGATCCCTGGCCCTTCAACTAGTTGATCAACTGATTCAAGAGCAACCAGGGGAGGCTAGCCTTATCCTCCAGCGACAGCTGCTGGCCTACCAAATGGGCCAGACGACCCAAGCCAATCTGGTGCAGCAAGTGCAGGCAACCTTTCCCCAGCTCCCTAGCGATCCGGTACAGGTTCGCTACATGGGGCAAATCCTGAGCCGCCTCAACCCGCCTGTGGTCGATTTGTTGCCGCTGTACCAGACCTTGGCGGCCGGGGGAGCTATGGAGCCTTTTCTGTATTTTCGCATCGCTCAACTGTTGACTCAGCAGGGCCGCCTGGCCGAGGCTAAAGGTGCTCTGTCGGCCTATACCAGCACCCCAGCAGGCAGCCGTGACCCAGAGCCTGCCCAACTCCTATTAGCCGATATCGAACGGCGAGAAGGTAATTTGGCCCAGAGCGCCCAGCGCTACCAGCGCCTATTGAACACAACCCAGGCTCCCTCTATCCGGACCGGTGCAATCCAAGGATTAGCGGCGGTCTACCAAACCCAGGGTCAAGTTCAGCAGGCTCTGGCTCTCTATGACTCGCTGATAGCCGCTAACCCCCAGAACTTTGCCTACTCGCTCAGGCGGGCTGCCTTGGCCTATCAGGCGGGGCTGATGTCTGAGGAACAGGCAACAACCCTTCTAAACCAGGGTGTTCAACTGTATGGGGCTACCACTCCTCCTCCAGAACTGATTGCCCTAGCAACGGCTTTGCCTCCCAGTGAATCGCGGGCCGGGCTATATCAGGCTTTGCTAGCTAGTGACCCGGGCAATCCTCAACTTCAGCTGCGATCGCTGCAAGTGCTAGCCAACACCGACCCAGCCCAGGCCCAAGCCCAGGCTGCCGCTCTAGTGGCCGCAAACCCCAACACCTTGGATTGGTATTTTGTGCAGGGAGAAATTGCCCAGCAAATCCAGGCCTACGACATTGCCCGGCAAAGCTATCAGGCCGTGCTACAGCGGCAGCCTAACCAGCAAGATGCTCTGTTGGCCTTGGCGGGCCTTGAGTTTGAACTGGGTAATTACAGCGAGGCAGATGCCCTTTACCAGCAGGCATTGGCCTTGAATAGTCAAAATGCCACCGCCCGCACTGCCCTGGCGGCCCTTAATGCGGTGCAGGGCTACCCTTTGGCCGCCATCAGGCAGCTTCAATCATGGCAACAGGCGCAGCTAGCCCTGGGCTATGTCGATCCCCAAGTTGCTCGTCAGATTCAGGAAATTCAAGGGGGCCTGTTGAGGCAGCGGGGCATTCAGCCTGCCTGGGAACGCTTTTGACGATGGCCTGGGTAGCGATGGCCTGGCTCAGCCCCTGCATCAACCCGGTTGTATCTATCTGTGAGTTTGACCAGCAACGGCCCTTAGCGTGGCTAACCTTTTACTTCAGCATGCGATCGATGCTTTTGCCAATGACCCTATCAATGTTGTCAATGTTGTGCAGTACAAGCTGTGGAGGCCCTCCAACGGCCCTTCAGCCTCTGGCTATTGATCTGGTTGTGGGTTCAGTGTCTTTATCCACAGGGCTAGCTAACCCAGACGATGAGGACTCCGTCACCCTCGAGGCTCTACTGCAAGAGAGCTGGGGTGCCTACCGCCAGCGGTTCATTCAGGCTGATGGCCGGGTGATTGATTGGGAAGCGCAGGCTCGTACTGTGTCGGAAGGACAAGCCTATGCCATGCTACGGGCAGTACTGGCTGACGACCCAGCCACCTTTGAACAGACTTTGGATTGGGCAGAGACGAACCTCAAACGCCCTAGTCTCCCCAACGATGCTGACGGTAGCGATCGCCTCTGGGCCTGGCAGTGGGGGCAGCGACCCGATGGCACCTGGGGTGTTTTAGACAGCAACTTTGCCAGTGATGCCGACATTGATGCCATCACAGCCTTAATTCTTGCCGCCCGTCGGTGGCATCGCTCTGACTATCTGGAACTCGCGCAGCTAAAGCTCGACGACCTATGGGTGCAATCTACAGTAGCTTTGCCGACCCTGACCGGGGATGGGCCACGCTACCTGCTACCAGGGCCTATAGGAGCTTTTCAGCCCCGCCCTGGGGCAGTTTATCTCAATCCGTCTTATCTTGCTCCCTATGCCTTTCGCCTATTTGCCCAGGTCGACCCCAGCCGAGATTGGTTGGCCCTGGTAGACAGCAGCTATGGAGTACTAGAGCAGTCTAGCCAGCTCTCTTCCCAGGGGCTGCCGAGTGACTGGGTAGTGCTAGATCTAGCCGATCAGACTCTGGAGATAGCACCCACCTATGCCAATCTACAAAGCCGCTACGGCTTTGACGCCTATCGAGTGTGGTGGCGTCTTGCCTGGGATTCCGCCTGGTTTGAGGAGCCGAGAGCCCAGGCATGGTTAGCCCAAAACTTGACCTTCCTGGACAAACTTTGGCAGCAGCAAAAGCGAATTCCGGCCATCCTGACCCTGGGTGGTCAGCCGGTAGTGAACTACGAGGCTACAGCTCAATACGCCATGCTCTATCGAGCATTTCAGGAGGTTAATCCTGAGACAGCGGTGGCTATCTACCGGCAGAAACTTATGGAGACCTATAGAGACGGTATTTGGGATAACGCCGATGCCTACTACGTGCAAAATCTGGCCTGGCTGGGGCTCTACCCGGCCCGCGGGGTACCCACTAGCTGGTTAAGAGCATCTAGCAATCTCTCTGTATCTACCCCTTGACCCGGTTTCGCTGTTCAACGGCCCTGGCAAAACCGATAGGGAGATCCCTTTCAATTCAACAGAGATGGCCTTAATTAACGCTAATGCAGGGTTCACCCCCTGGCCTATGAGGAGAGACTATGTTTAATTGGCTAACTCGATTTTGCGACTATACCGATCGTTCTTGCTTCCGCATCAAAGGGGTAAGACGCTTAAGCCTGAGTCTGTTCGGGGCTGTACTGATTGCCGTTCTGAGCCTGGTGCCTGCTCTAGCCCAGAACAATAACTCGGTAGAAAAACAAGAAGACTCTGTGATTCAGCAGTACTCGTTACCCCGTTCCGCCCCACCGGCTCCAGTGGTAAGGCCGTCGAGTCGCCCTGCTCGGCCAGCTCCAACTCCGCCCCGGCCTAGTCCCAACCCAGCCCCAACTAGTGGGGCAAGGGTTGTTCCAGTCGCTCCGTCCCCTGCTCCGTTGGATAGCTCTGCAGCCCCGGCCCCGCAGCCAGAGGTATCAGCAAATACCCCGGCCCTGAGCCAGTACGTGCTGCAATTTAACCGCTCGCCAGTAGTGGGAAACGCCCTCCAAATGCAGGGAATTTTGTCCCAGGCTCGGCTGGGATTTACTCGCCCTCGCCATTGGCAGGTTGAGGCGGCCAAGGTGCAGATTCGATTTCGTCAGTCACCAGCCCTCTATGCAGAGCGTTCAAACTTAACAGTACGCCTGAATAATAGCCATTTGGGCAGTGTACCCCTCGATCGCGCCGCCGATGAAATTGGCAACCTTCTCTTTAATGTACCGGCCAATCTGATTCAGGACTTTAATACCCTGATTGTTGAGGTGCAGCAGCACACCTCCGCCGATTGTACTGACCCCACTGACCCGACGCTGTGGACAGAAATATTGCCTGATTCTCAAGTGCTGTTAAATTATCGCCCCCAGGCCATTGCTCTGGATTTGACCAACTATCCCTATCCCTTCCTCGATCGCCTGGGGCTAGAGGCCGATCGCCTCACTTACCTACGACCTAAGATCGTAGACAGTCTCTGGCTAACTGCCAGTGGGCGCTACCAAGCCGCTGCTAACCGCCTTAGCAATACCAGGTCTGTTCAAACGCGCCTGGTTAACCAACTGGATCAGCTCAACGAAGCCGATCGCTTGGTAGTCATTGGCACCCCGTCAGCACAGCCGGCCTTAGCTGAGTTAGCTTTGCCCTTTAAGATTCAAAACAACAAAGTGTTAGATGGCGGCGGCAACCCCTTACCCAATGAAGTCGGGGTACTCATGGTAACCACCACCGCCGATGGACGTGTGCCTGTGTTGGTGGCGACAGGCAATGATTCCGGGGGGGTACTGAAGGCCGTGCAGGCGTTGGTGCAACCTGCGGACCAGCAGCTCCTGACTGGGCAGGCGGCTCTGGTCAATCAAATCTCTGAGGTGCCGACCCCTGACCCTAGAGACTGGCCCGGCTACCTACCGCAGGATACTCGTCGGTTACTGCTGGGCGACTTAATGACCCGTGACAATAAGCTGTTTCAAGATGTGACCGTGAGTGGCTTACCTGTTCCCCCTCCGGTGGAAATTCCGCTTAGAGCACTGCCCGATGAAACCATTTTGCGGGGCAGCAAATTTACCCTGAACTACAGCTACGGCCCAGGAATTGACCCCCGGCGATCGTCGGTCTCAGTCATGCTAGACGGTCAGGGCGTTGGGGGAGAGCGTCTGCGATCAGTCAACGGTGGCAGTGATTCTGTCACGGTCGATATCCCTCCAGATCTCATTACCCCCACATCTACCCTGGCCGTGCAGTTTTACACCTACCCCAACGTTGCTATTAGTTGTGGAGAATTGCCGGATCAGCCCATGTGGGGAACAGTGCACAGCAACAGCAGCTTAAATCTCAATCGAGCCAATGTGGTACATCTGCCTGATCTAAAGCGCCTGCAAACGGGTTTTCCTCTAACGGCCCCGCAGGATCTATCCCAAACCTCCTTTGTCTTACCGACAAACCCATCAGACGGAGACATACTGACGCTGCTACAGGTCAGCGGTCGACTCGGACGGTTAAGCCGCGGGCAATCCGTTAAGTTAAGGGCTTACTTGGCAGATGGGCTCTCCAACGAAGCCCAGCAGCAAAACATCGTCGCTATTGGTCTGCAAGACAATTTTCCTATCCCAGCAGCGCTTCAGGGTAAGTCGGGCTTGGCGCTGCGTAATCAGTTTGGTCGACAGCTTAACCAGACCCAGATGCAAACCCTCCCTGATCAGGCCGGGGTGATTCAGGCACAGGTATCTCCCTGGAACAAAGAACGTCTGCTGTTGGGGCTCATGGGTCAACAGCAAGCTGGCCTCACTGAGGTCCAGCAAGTCTTCAAGGAAGATGCGCTGTTCTCTCGGCTGGCCGGGGATACAGCGATCGTACAGCGCACTACCCCAACGCCTTCTATATATAACCAGGCTGACTATCAGGTGACTACCCTGAGCCAGCAGTCCCCCAATACTGTCGACCACCGGGGCCCGGTCACTCGTACTGTTGCCTTTTTCCAGGCTAATTGGGTTTTGCTGCCCGGCGGCATTGTGCTGCTAGCGCTGCTACTCTACGGCCTTTCACAGCTCTTTCTTAACCGTCTCAGCCGACCGGAGGGGATCCAATGACCCAGGCTTCCAGTACTGCTCAACGTTCGCAGATTTGGTTCGTTCGGCTGCTCGACAGGATACCCCAGTGGCTAGAGTCAACTCTGGGTGGCACCAGTCAGAAGGCCCTGGCAACCCTAATCTTCCTCTCTCTATTGCTTTCTTTACCGTTGATTGTGACTCCTCTGCCTCTAGGTCAACAGTTTTGGCTGGCGGCGGGGTTGATGGCCTTGGGGTGGGCTCTGGTCAGACTTGAGCAGCGCTATCAAGACAGTCGCCTGAGTGAGCAACTGCACCTCTTGCTGATGTGGCTGAGCATCGTTGTGACCCTGAGATATCTCTGGTATCGCACCTTTAATACCCTCAACTTCGATGGCTGGCTTAACAGCCTGTTTAGCCTGTTGCTCTATGCAGCGGAACTGTACGCGATCGCCACCTTGTTACTGGCCTATTTCCAAACCCTCAAGCTCCGCCATCGCCAGTCGATCAGCATGGCTCAGGTGCCGATTCAGCAGTGGCCGACCGTAGATGTCTATATTCCCACCTACAACGAAGACATTGAGATTGTCCGTAAGACGGTGCTGGCAGCTATGGCTATTGACTACCCAGCGGGCAAGAAAGAGGTATACGTCCTCGACGATGGGCGCAAGTATCCCCAACGGCGGGAAGAACTCCGGCAGGTGTGCGCTGACCTAGGCTGCTACCTGATGACGCGAGACAACAACGATCACGCCAAAGCCGGAAACATCAACCATGCCCTGATTCGTACCCCCGGTGAACTAGTGCTGATCTTAGACTGCGACCACATTCCCTGTCGCAATATTTTGCAGGAGACCGTGGGCTTTTTCCTCAAGCCCACGGTCTCTCTGGTACAAACTCCCCACTGGTTTTATAATCCCGACCCCTTTGAACGTAATCTGCTCACCCAGGGCAAGATCCCTGTGGGAAATGAGCTGTTCTACAAGGTTTTGCAGAAGGGCAACGACTTCTGGAATGCCTCATTTTTTTGTGGTTCGGCAGCGATAGTGCGCAAAAGCCACCTGCTAGAGGTGGGGGGCATTGCTGTGGAAACTGTAACCGAAGACTGTCACACTTCCCTGCGCCTCCATGGCAAGGGCTACGAAACGGTCTACTACGACAAAATTATGGTGGCTGGTCTAGCCCCTGAGAAATTTTCGTCCTACGTGGGCCAGCAGGTCCGTTGGGCCCGGGGCATGGCACAAATTTTGCGTCTGGAGTGGCCCATCTTTAATCGCACATTGACCCTGCCTCAGCGGATTTGCTACACCTCGGCTACTACCCACTTTTTCTTTGGGTTTCCGAGGCTGATGTATGCGATCGCCCCTATTGCCTTTTTGGTCTTCGGCATTAACTCAGTACGAGGACTGGGTTTAGAGACATTGACCTATGCCCTGCCCTCAATCCTAATTGCCCTCAATGCTAACTTCATCGTGCATAAAGGGGTTCGCTTTTCCTTTTGGAATGAAATTTTTGAGTATGCTATGGCCTTTCAGGATGGGTTAGTAACCTTTATGGCACTGATTAATCCCAAAATGGGCAGCTTCAATGTGACAGATAAGGGCCTACAGGTATCGAAGCGGAGCTTTGACTGGAGCTCAGTGCAGATTTTGATCTTGGTTGGCGGTCTAAGTTTACTGTCCCTGTTTTTGGTGCCCTATTGGCTTATTACCGATTTACAGGATCCCGATGCTGTTTTAATTAACGCGGCTTGGTGCCTGGTCAATGTACTGCTGCTCAGCGCGGCCATTTTGGTCGCCCTCGAACAGCCCCAACTGCGCCAGTCTCACCGCTTGGACCGCCACTTAGCTGCGACTCTATTCTCTGGGGAAAACACTCTTCAGGGCACCACCGTTGACATTAGCGAAACTGGAGCTCGAATTCAGTTGCCAGACTGGCCTAACTTACCCGATGTGGTCGACCTAGAACTCCACGGCGACACCAGCAGCCGGGTATTCCTCTCCGCCCGTGTCCTACGGGTTAACCCTCGCTCCGATAGCGAGGTCATTATTACCCTAGCCTTTGAGGATCTTACCCCAGCCCAGCGAGATGCCCTAATTTTGGTTCTTTACTCGGATGTAGATCAGTGGTACTCACAGTTTCGTAGCGGTGCCGATAGGCCACTAGAGTCTATTCGCTTCCTGGTTACCAGTTTGCTTAGGGTGTTTCATAATCCGGAGCCTTCCATAGCCCAGCCAGTCCTTAAGCAGGTCACTGCCCCTGTCCAAATCTATAGCCATGGCCACTACCTAGACGCTGTAACCTACGCTATCAATAGCCGAGGGCTGCGGGCTGTGCTGCAGCACGATCATCCGCTGATCCTTCATCCTGAGATTTTTGGCGCTGGAGAACCTGTGGGTCTATCTGTGGAAGTGAGCGGTAGCTCACCCGTTCGCTTAGTGGCCCAGTTGGATAAAATCAACCGCTCTGACCAAGAGACTACCCTCGAGCTTGGCTTTCCTAGGGTGTTAGATGTCCAGCAGTCAGTGCGTATTCAAGCTCTCATGCACGATTTAACCCAGTAGGGTTTTTCTGTATATGTACACCCAAGGCCAGCAAAAAATCCCTTAAGTATCCAAATCACTGTCTGTAAGATTTAGGTAAACCAGCACAAAGCCTACGCAGCCAATAAACCGAAAGGCTGGTTGTTGACCGTTCCAGTCTGCCGACTGCCACATGGTAAACCACTCCCCGGCCACTACCATGAAGCCCACAAACCAGAATATGAAGGCCAGGGTCAACCCATAGGTGGCAGTGGTTTTGGCGCGATTAAACGCCGCTCCGTCATCGTCGATCGCTTTCAGCAACCGCATTGCCCCTCCTAGGCACAGCATTGTAATGGTTGATTCAGTGGCTATGATGGCCCCGTAGGTTAGATTTTGAACCTGGGGAGACGCGATCGCCCGCCAGGTCAACCGACTGTCTGGAAATACCGTATCCATGCTGAGCACATGCTGGATGTACTTAAAATTGGCGTTGTAGTCGGTCAGATTGTTGATTACAATCACCAGGGCTAGCAGGCCAATAGATGCTACCAGAAGAGTTTTCGAAATCCGAGCTGCCATAGAATCAGGTAAAGCTACAAAACACGATTGTGACGTTATCCTCTCTATTCAAAACTACTCTAGAACCGCTGCGGGGTGGTCTGATTGTTTCTTGCCAGGCACCACTAGACTCTCCCCTGCACAATGCTGAGGTAATCGCCGCGATGGCCTTGGCCGCCCTTAATCGAGGTGCTATTGGGGTGCGTATTGATACGCCCAGTCATATCCGTGCGGTACGAGCGCGCAGCGATCGCCCCATCATCGGCCTATGGAAAAATGTGATCCCACCCTCTGCGGTATACATAACGCCTCAGGCTCACCATGCTCAGGCCGTGGCCGACGCAGGCAGTGACATTGTGGCTATCGATGCCACCCAGCGCCCGCGCCCGGATGATGAAACTCTAGGCCAGCTCATTCACCACATTCACGATCGCCTCGGCAAACCCGTCATGGCCGATGTCGACACCCTCGACAATGCCCTGCTGGCTATAGAGGCTGGAGCAGACTGTGTCGGCACTACCTTGTTTAGCTACACTGAGGCGACCCAGGGCCAAACGCCCCCGGGGTTTGCGCTGTTGAAGGCGATGGTTCAGCACTGCTCGGTGCCAGTCATCTGTGAAGGGGGCATTGGATCTCCAGCTCAGGCCCGTCAAGCCATTGACCTGGGGGCCTACGCCGTGGTGGTGGGTACGGCAATCACGGGTATCGATACCATGGTGAAAAGCTATATCAACACCCTTGGGTAACGCTATAACGTTGGTCCGATCGCCTAGGACCGGTTGACTGACTAGGCTGGGGGTGCGATTGGGCTTCCAGCGCTGAGTCCAAGGGATATTGCAGACCAGGCAAAAAGAATGGGGTGAGTAGACCTTGTGTCTATTCACCCCATTCCTACAAAGAATTCCAAGTAGCTGACTATAAGCAACTGCTAGTCAGCTTCTGCTACATTGCAGAGCCCACACCAGCATAGGATCCGTAGAAGAACAGACCTACAACAACCAGGATACCAGTGCCAGCAACGGTTGCCACAATCCACAAGGGAATCCGTCCACTCTGAAGCATACTATCGACCTCCTACTAATTTGGTAAGTATCTCAACACAGGTCAGTCAGAACAATGTCGCCCGCTAAAGCAGCTATCTGAATCTCTAGTTAAAGAAGTAACTAGAAAACAGTAAGCCGAGCACAAAAACTAACAGTAGCCCCAGAAAAAGGGATGTGCGGTTAAGCTCGACGGGCTGCTTATTGGGGTTTGGAGAACGTTCCATGGGTTTCTCTTATCGTTGGATAAACTGCATTGCCGCGATCGCCCCGAGGAAAAAGACGCTGGGCACCCCTAGGGTATGCACGGCCAGCCAGCGTACAGTAAAAATCGGGTAAGTAATTTGCTCGTTAGGAGAATTGCTTTGCATAGGTCCAATCAAACGGTGGAATAACTAACACGCTATCTATTGATTCAAAAACATGTCGATCTGATCCTTCGCTTCAAAGCGATCGGTCACAATCGGCAACTTCATTTGGTTGTCGGGATAATAGTCATTCGGGCGGGGCGTACCAAAGGCATCGTAGGCCAAACCAGTGCTGACAAACAGCCAACCTGCAATAAACAGCATGGGGATGGTAATGCTGTGGATAATCCAGTAGCGAATACTCGTTACGATGTCGCCAAAGGGGCGCTCCCCTGTAGAACCAGCCATATCAACGTCTCCTCTCTGAACACAGAAGAATCTAATCTAATCATAAAGAACGCTGGAAACCCTAACAAGCTATTTGAGAGAAGTTCCCGCAACATTCTCTAGACGGTCTCAGGACTATACCTGAGGATTGTGCCCTCCTGGCCCAGAATAAAGCCCTTCTCGGATCCTAAGAACTTAACTCTGTAGAAGTTAGAGGGTACATCGCCGACGGACTTATCCTTGAACCAAGTCTCGCCGCCGTCGAAGCTGCACAGCAAATTGCCGCCCCCGCCGGTCACCCAAACTTCGTTAGGGGTGCGAAATGCCATGTCCAGCAGCCCCCAGCTCGTCCCAAATTCAGGACTAATGGCGTCGGTAAAGTCATCGGATGCCCGACTGTTGGAGAACCTGACCTGACCACCCCGAGCAATGACCCAAAGTTTACCAGCCTTGTCAAACCCCATATTTTGCAGACGCCTCGAGTTCTGGCGGTTGTGGGGAATCCACTGATCTTGACCCGCTGCCCAGGTCGAATAAAAGTTGCCCCGGGAAGACACCGCCACGTAGCGGCCATCCTCAGAGCGCACCATGTTGCGCACAACGCCCACTGCGCCCTGCACAAGGGCTTTCCAAGTTCGTCCACCATCCTCGGTGCGATAGATAGCACCAATATCGGTAGCCAGTTCAGCGGATTTAGGCCCCACCGCTGTGATCAAAAAGGGCGAGCCCGGCAACTCTTTGCTCAGGGGTACATTTTCCCAGGTCTGACCGCCATCGGGGGTGTGCAGCAGCACGGAGGGAATACCCGCAACCCAGCCCTCATCGCCGACAAAGTCAACCGAGGTAAAGGTATAGGGCTGATCTCCCAGGTCTAACTCGCGCACCTGCCAGGTATCACCACTATCAGTGGTTTCGAGCAGCGTGTTGCGACTACCCACAATCCAGCCGTGACTGGCATCCTGAGTAAATGCAACATCCGACAGGGTAGCCTCGACCGGCACCTGTATCACCTCCCAAGGATGCACATCTGCGTCCGCTAAAAAGTAACTAGAGCAGCCGGTTGCCAAAACCATTGCCGCTAGTACCACCAGGCCTCGCTTTAACCAGTCAAACGCAGCGTGCATAGATAATCAAAACCCGTATTTTCTAAACGATACTTCAATGCTAGGCCTAATCAGAGCACTGCTTTCCCGGGCTCCGACAGCTAGCGTCTCCCCTAAAGGATCACCCGAAACTACCTCAACCCGTAGAGGCTGAGGAAAAAGATGAAGCCCAAAGCCAGAGCACCAAAAATTAAAATATTTTTTTGCCCAGGGGTTAACCGGTTGACCCCCAGCCCGTAGTTCAAGTTTTCCTTGAAACCAGAGGGAGCATTGACGGGCCCAATGTTGCTGAACTGCTTCTTGGGAGCACTACACACCGGACAGCGCCAGTTCAAGGGCAAGTCTTCAAAGGCAGTACCCTGAGGAATTTTTGCCCTACTGTCTCCCTTGACAGGCTCATAGGAATAGCCGCAGGACCGACACTCGTAGCAGTCCATTTCCTGGGGAGAAAGGTCGGCAACCGCATCAGAACTGCCCTCCTGGGCATCAACGCCCGCCGGGACAGCGGCAAAATCTACCGATTCAGGCGAATTAGCCGAAGGCTCAGACTCAACGCTCATAGGACCAAGACACCTTAAATTCACAAGAGTCAATCTGAAGAATCGGCAAATTCACCGTGCCTTGGGACACCTCGCCGACCAGAGCAGGGCAAAAATGCTCGTTGTAAACAATTATGACACAGTTAGGTCACCCCGCTCATTTAGGCTAGTGTCGAGTTCCTGGTTGGGGATCCTTACCCTCCGGCCTTTGATCTTTCTTCAGGCTTAGGCCAACACTCCCCCTGGTTTTTCAGCAAAATTGCTTTAGAATGCTTTTCAAAGCTTACGGCTTGTTAAGCCCGGGCTCGAGCCCCTTGTATGTGCCTTCTAGGGTGGTGAACCTGTGTTCGTCTTATCTGGCTACGAATACTTTTTAGTCTTTTTGCTCATATCGTGTCTGGTGCCGGTGGCGGCCTTGACCGCATCCAAGCTGTTGCGCCCTATTAGTCGTGGCCCCGCCCGCCGAACCACCTACGAGTCAGGTATGGAGCCCATTGGCGGAGCGTGGATACAGTTCAACATTCGCTACTACATGTTTGCGCTGGTCTTCGTTATTTTTGACGTGGAGACCGTCTTTTTGTATCCCTGGGCAGTGGCGTTTAACCAGCTGGGCTTGTTAGCCTTTGTCGAGGCGCTGATATTTATTGCCATCTTGGTGGTCGGTCTTGTGTACGCTTGGCGTAAAGGAGCTTTGGAATGGTCATGAATCCCCCTTCAGCCGCTGATAGGCTCTCCCTTGCCCCTGGAGAGCGGTTGGCCAATCCTTCAGCTCCCCCAGCGGTAACCCACGGATTGTCTGAGAACGTTGTTCTGACCACGGTCGACGATCTGTACAACTGGTGTAGACTATCGAGCTTGTTTCCGCTGCTCTACGGTACTGCCTGTTGCTTTATTGAGTTTGCGGCGCTAATTGGTTCCCGGTTTGACTTCGATCGCTTTGGGTTGCTGCCTAGGGCCAGCCCCCGCCAGGCCGACCTGTTGATTACCGCTGGCACTGTCACCATGAAAATGGCTCCTGCTCTGGTTCGGCTCTACGAACAGATGCCCGATCCCAAGTACGTCATTGCCATGGGTGCCTGCACGATTACTGGCGGCATGTTTAGCAGCGATTCCCCATCGGCGGTTCGTGGTGTAGATAAGCTAATTCCAGTGGATGTCTACATTCCTGGGTGCCCTCCACGACCGGAGGCCATTATTGATGCCATCATCAAGCTGCGGAAAAAGGTGGCCACCGAATCTATGCAGGATAGGGCTTACACCCTGCAAACCCATCGGTTTTATGAACGTAGCCATGGCCTTAAAACCGTTCCCCCAATCTTGACGGGTCGATACTTGCAGACAGGAACTCACTCCGTTCCTCCCAAGGAGCTGATGGAGGCTATGGGGATGCCCTTGTCTGAAACTGTAGCTGAGCTTGCCCCTGAACAGGAGGGTATCTAAATGGCAGAGGCAGAATCTAAACCATCCACTTCGGCCGCTGAGGAGATATCAGCTCCGCTTGTGGAGGCTGGAGTTGTATCTAGCTGGCTGACGGAAAATGGGTTTGACCACCAGCTATCTCCCCGAGACCATCTAGGTGTCGAGATTATTCAGGTGGAGCCCCAGTTTCTAATCCCGATTTGTACGGCTTTGTACGCCTATGGCTTTAACTACCTTCAATGTCAAGGGGCCTACGATGAGGGACCCGGCAAGGATTTAGTTAGCTTCTACCACTTAGTCAAGGTGGACGACAAAGTCGATAGTCCAGAGGAAGTTCGCGTTAAGGTGTTTTTGCCTCGCAAAGACCCTCGAGTTCCCTCGGTCTATTGGATTTGGAAGGCGGCTGACTGGCAAGAGCGCGAAAGCTATGACATGTACGGCATCATTTACGAAGGCCATCCGAATCTGAAGCGGCTGCTGATGCCTGAAGACTGGGTAGGTTGGCCCCTGAGGAAAGACTACATATCGCCCGACTTCTTTGAGCTACAGGACGCATACTAGGGTTTGATACTAAGGTTTGGGGGATGGTGACACTGTCATCATCCCCCATTTTTTCCCTCAAGCATTGGGATTGAGTCACCTCCCCACCCACCAGACCCCCGAGATGAAAGACTTGAAAGACTCAGCGTAATTTCCCACGCAACGGCTGAGGGGATGTTCAAGGGGCTACGCAAGCCTCAGAGTATGTTGGGCGTTTCGTGACCCTTGGGCCTAGAAACCACCGCAAGCATGAAATGACGATACGGAGAGGGTGGGATTCGAACCCACGGTCCTTGCGGACACCCGATTTCAAGTCGGGCGCATTCGACCACTCTGCCACCTCTCCCAAAGGGATAGCCGCCGCTATTAGCGTACCCCTCATCTGTTATATCACCCCCATGGCAGATCCCTCGAGGTCTCATCCACGGGCTGGGGATGTCGACCTGTGCCCGCTTGCGGTGTGCCAGACAATTCACAGGCACAAGGGGAGCCAACGGCGGGCCGACTCGTCGCCACAATGTTTAACATTAATCACGCTTTTTTGGAGCAACAGTGCCACCTTAGCCAAAGCCTATTAGGGCGAGTTGGTGGCCTAGAGATGTCGGCCTACTACTAAGAGTTATGAGCCAATCCATGTTCTCGACCTGGCCTGTTACCCTCACAGCCCCTAAGCCTCCGGTTAAGCCCGATCAGCTGACCAGCACAGAACTGGTAGCCCTCTGCCAGCAGCGGCTTCGACCTGAACGCACTATGTTTGCCGAACTTCTGCGCCGCTACCAAGGTCATGTCGATAAGCTGCTTTACCACCTGGCCCCCGACTGGCCCGATCGCGCTGACCTGGCCCAAGAGGTTTGGATTCGGGTATACCGCAATATGCGTCGATTGAATGACCCCGCCAAGTTTAAGGGTTGGCTGGGGCGCATCACAACTAATCTGTTCTACGATGAGCTGCGGCGACGCAAGCGTAATCGAGCTACCCTTTCCCTCGATGCCCCCTTGGCGCTAGAGGACGGTTCGGTTGACTGGGATGTACCCGCCAACGTCCCCGGCCCGGTCGATACGATGATGACCCAAGAATTCTATGACCAGCTGCATCGGGCGATCGCCGATCTGCCTGAGGTGTTTCGCACCACCATTGTGCTGCGAGAGATTCAGGGCCTTTCCTACGAAGAAATCGCCGATATAACTGGGGTTTCCCTAGGTACCGTCAAGTCTCGCATTGCCCGGGCCCGGCAGCGTCTACAGGCCGAGCTAGAGCCTTATCTGGGCCATTAGTGACTTGGGTCAGGCTCAATTGTGTGGGAGAGGGGTGCTTCTACCGTTGAGACTATGGTAAAGGTTCAAATTTCAACCCTGGGTATTACCTATTTTAGGAAGTTAGCCTTATGATCAACTAAGGCGGTGGATATACGGGCCCGAGCCTCTGTCTCGACTAGCCGTTTTTTCTGCCCTGGTCGTTGTTGTAATTGCTTTTCAGGTGTTGTTTCTGGTATGACTACCTTTCCCTACACGCCTAACCAGGTTCAGCGGTCATCCTCTGGTAGTGTTGGCCCCAGCGCTAGTTCTGCTGCATCGGCTCGTGACGTAATCCATGCCGACATGTCCCCCTGCAGTCAAGATTTAGATGTCACCAAGCGCGATCGCTTTGAGTTGTTAAGTGCCTACCTGGACGGGGAGGTAACCCCTGAAGAGCGTCAGCAGGTGCTTTGCTGGCTGCAGCACGATACCGAGGTTCGCCGTCTCTACGATCGGCTGCTTGCCCTTCGCCAGGGAATGCGGAGCCAGGTGTGCCCTTCGCCCTGCGACCCAGAAAATACTGTGGTAGATGTATTTAACAGTCTGAACCATCGGCTGAGGCTAGCGACTATGGCTAGCGTGGGGGTAGCAGCTATCAGTGTGCTGAATCTTCTCTCCGGCGGCGCCGGGGGGAGCTATAGCGCTTGGCAGACTGCCCTAGTATCGCAGCCAGATATGCTGCATATTGCCCTCGATAAACCTGCATTTCCGATTCCAGAGGTGGTTTCTTCGGTGGACACGGGCAGTCCGGCCGGTATTCCCGTTGAGTCTGAGTTATGAACCCAGGGCTGCGATTGTAGTCACATCTAGAAAGCGCCGGGGGGTGGGCATCCTGAGATTCCCACCCCCCGGCGCTTTTGCTGAGCTCTGCTAGGGAGGAATTGACCTAGAACTTTTCGAGCTGGTCGAGGCGCAGCCAGATGTTAGGTGTAGGCACTTCCCCAAACTTGACCAGAGCGTAGTCGGTGGTCATATCGACAATTTCGCCTTTGGTTTCAAACAGGTAGGGCGGGAACCGGGTATCGCTGGCGGTGGCCTCCAGGCTGTTTTCGAGCTTTTCGCGCACGGCCCGCACTAGGTCGCCTCGCTTGAGAGTTGCTGCCATAGGTCTATTCGCTATTACTATCAGCCTTACTTTACACGAAATTCCTGAAGCGTTGGCTGCCGATCGGGAGCCTTGAGGGCTGACCCCAATTAGCGTTGACACTGGGGGCAGTAGTGGGCCGATCGCCCCCCTAGCTTGAGACGACGAATGGGAGTGGCGCAGCGGCGACAGGGTAACCCCTCGCGATCGTAAACCCAGGCAACGCCGCCGTAGTTGCCGTTAGTGCCGTAGATATCACGGTAGTCGCTAAAGGTGGTGCCCCCTGACTCAATGCTGGTGGTGAGGACATCTAGGATGGCGCCGTGTAGTTTTGCCATGCGTTTGGGGCCGATGCTATTGCTGGGGGTGAGGGGACGCAACCCGCTTAAAAACAGTGCCTCATCGGCATATATATTGCCAATGCCTGCAATTAAGACCTGATCGAGCAAAGCGTTTTTGATCGGACGACGGCTGCCACCCAGGCTTTGGCGCAGATAGGCCACCGAAAAGGCGGCATCGAAGGGTTCTGGGCCAAGGGTCTGGAGCCCCGTCATGATGGTTGCCGGGTCGACGCCTGGGGGTACCCACCAAAGACGGCCAAAGGTGCGCTGGTCCACGTAGCGCAGTTCGTGGTTGCCGCTGAGGAACAGCCGCACCCGGCAGTGGGTCTGCACCGGGGTTTGGGGGTCGAGCCACAGCAATTGGCCGGTCATGCGCAGGTGTACCCCCAGGTGTCCGACGGACCCACCTTGGGGCTGGGTCAGCTCTCCTAGCAAGTACTTACCCCGGCGGTGCCAGGCCGATAACTCAGCCCCCGCCAAAGCGGCTATGAATAGGTCAGGAGAAGCCGGATGGGCGATCGTTCTGGGTAGCAGCACCTGCCCACCTTCTATCCGATGGCTCGGCGTGACCCGCGCGAGCCCCCGTCGCACGGTTTCAACTTCAGGTAATTCTGGCACGCTGTAGCCCTGGGCCCTTGCCCCCGTGAGGATGTGTCTCTGCACTATAAACCGCTCGCGGCCTGGGAATAAAGAAACCGCCGCTATTTAAAGATGAAAAAGGCTCGGGCCGAAGCGCGAGCCTTGTATTGGTGTGTATCGTCACTGGAGATAGCGTTAACGGGTATCTCGAATCAGCTCACTCCCAGAGGATTAAGCCTTCTTGGCCGCCTTGGGAGCCTCAACTTCTTGCAGCTCAGAGAGCGCAAAATTGTTGGTGTTGATACCAGAATAATTTACCTTCTCAAAGCGCACGACCGCAGGGTACTTGATGCCGCTTTGGTCAATAGTGGCAACCGTGCCGACTTCACGATACCAGTAGGACTCTTTGCGCAGGATGCGAACCTTAGAACCACGTTGAACCATGAACAATACCCTCTCGAAAAATAATTTTAATGGCGACTTGCCCAAGAAAACTCCGACCCAGGCCCATTTCAAAAAGCCTGTAGCCAGTCTTGGACAGGGGGTTATTCCATGTCCACCAGATTACTACGAGTCTTTGAGTCTCGCGGCGACCGAGGGTTTAAGTTTTGTTGCGTCATGGGTAAGCGGATCCCCACAATTGATTGCCTCCTGCCTAGAGATGAATTTAGGGGTAATTTTGCCTATGAAGGCTAGTCGCACCAGGGGAAAATGAGGTCGAGAGCCCGCCAAAAATTCTACGGCAGAAATTTTGTTCACAATTCGCAACCTGATGGGAATGTTAAGCTCGCCGTTACATTTGGGAGCTTGCACCCATGCTTACCAAGGTTCAGAAACTGTTGTACTCCATCGATGGTCGCTATGCTTCTGATCAAGAACTGATGTTTTTCCCAACCTACCTGGCCTCGGTGAGCAATCGGCTGCGAGCCTACCAAAAAATTCAGGCCGCCGAGCAGGAGATTATTGACCAGGTTATGGCTAAGCTGAAGGCTCAAAAGCCCGACGTATTTTCCTGCGGTGGACAGGATCTCTCCGCTAAGTGGCAGCGCGACACCGTACGGGTGCTTCGCTACAGCGCTATGGCTCTGCTGCTTGATGAACCCGAGCGGTTTAAGGAAGCTCTCCTCATCTGGTTTCAGACCATCATGCGAGCCTTTGGGGCCCAGGAAAGTTGTCAGCTGACCTACGCCGCCATGCAGGAGGTGATTTCCCAGTACCTGAATGGCGAAGAGCTGAAGCTATTTTTACCCATTCTCGAACTGAGCCGATTAACTCTGGGTCAATAGTATTTTGATCGATAGGGCAGGTCGGCAGCGGTTAGTCAGGGTATGCCTGTGCTGTCCCATGATGCTTAACCTGCTTCCTTTGGCCAGTAAATCCAGCGTGGTTCCTGCGGCGATTTATGTTGCAAATATTACTACGTTTTGTATCGCGCGGTCGGGTAAAGGATAGGCCGAAAACCCAGTCTCAGGAGCTTTTTGGCTGTTCCCTGGGGGATGACTAGGGGCAAACATGTCGGCGAGCTGTTAATTCTAAACGGGCTTGGGCACATTACAGCTATCACTGAAAACAGTCTTACAAGGCTTGTTCAACCATGGTTATGACCACAGAGACTGCCCACCGTCTGCACCAAAAATTTCCCCGCAAGCATAACCACTATGCCCTCCGGGATTTCTTTCAATTTAACGGCGAATACGGCACCATTACCGACTGGAACGACACTCGTAACGTGCTCACCAGCGAAGACTTTATCATTGGTCTTCTAGAGGGCTTACAGGAAGAAGTTGGCGATGCTTCGGCGGCCATTATGTACACCGTGGGACTGGAGTGGGGCAAGTACGACTCGCTGTTGTTTGAGACCTGGTTTGAGCGCGAGTTTACCATGAGCCCCCGCCGGGCCAACCTGATGTTTCTACTGGAAACCTGGTGGTGGCCCTACATTTCCCAGGGCTGGGGCCGCTGGGAGGTGGATATGAGCGATCGCAAGCAGGGCTTTATGTTTATCAATCTGTTTGACTCCGCCGTGGCTCGCACCCTGGGCGACGTGGGCAAGCCTGTGTGCCACCTATACGCCGGATTATTTGCGGGGTTTTTCACGGAGATGGTGCGCAAGCAGTTGAGTTGCATTGAAATCCAGTGCTACTCCATGGGCGAAACCTACTGCAAATTTTTGCTGGGAGGCCGAGAGCGCATTGATGCGGCGTCCTTCTGGATGAATGAAGGGGCCAATGCCCGCGACATTGAGAAGCGGCTGCGGTCCGGGGAGGGTGGCCAATGAGCACCTTAAATACTGTCCCAACCGGGGCCGAGCCCTGGCTGAGGGAGACCGTACAGGCTTTCTTTGAGGCTGTGGCCTGGGATGGACGACCCAAAATTGCTGATCCTGGCTTAGGTGTTACCCCCCGGTCAGAGTCGATCATGACTATGTCAGTCAACGAATTTTTCCAGAGTATTGCCTGGGACGGCCAACCTAGCATTGGGGTGCCCATTGCGCCCTTGGAGGCAGCCCCCGCCCCCACGGCCAATACCGACCTCGATCTCACCCTAGACGGATTCTCTGATCTGTTCGGCTAAGTCTAGTCCTTGAGGCTTGCCTTTTTGCCCATTGCTTACCTGCCCGTCCCCGACATCCGGAGGATTTTGCCATGACCTTTAAGCTTGATACCCTGTTTGACGCACCGGACAAACAATACCTCGATACCCACGACCTCGGCATCCTCAGCCAGTACGTTAGTTCAATTCCTGAGCGGATGGCGGTCTACCGTACCCTGCGTGACCAGGAAATTGCCATCATGCAGCCCATTGCTGATGCCCTGCAGCAGCAGGGAGGCCATCCTGAAGCCCTGGTTGAACGCAGCATTCGAAATGGGCTGATGGTAATGCGCTACGCGGCTATGGCTATGCTGCTGGATGATGCGGGTTTTGTGGAGGATCGACTGCAGGGTTGGTTACCGGAAATGGTCAAAGCCTACGAGACTCAGGCCATCGACCAACAGCTATTTCAGCTCTTGAACCAACAGTTGACCAAGATGTTTTCTCCTGCCCAGCTAAATCTGATCAAACCTGGCCTGGAGAAAGCCCATAGCCTCATGCTCAATACCCGCGAGACCGTTACCGTGGCCGGGTTCCTCTAGCTCGGGCGTGGCACCCTGCCCCGCCCTGCTATAGGGTCTCACCATCGTTACCACTATTCTGTTAGGGACGTTACCTATGGTTTCCGTTGCCGATTTACTGACTGATGGCCGGCTGCCCGGCAACTATTTTGCTCAGGATCTCTACGTCCGCGGCTCGACGGAGCTGGGTTTGTTAGAAAATCGCCGGGGCGATCGCCTGCTGGCCATTCCTGAGCCCCTGCTGCAAGCCATCTACTCTGGGCTTGAAAAAGAAACGGGGCAGGCTTCTCACCTGGTGCTCTACAACTGTGGTCGCTGGTGGGGCAAAAACTTCTACGCGCGCTTCTGCGAAGAACTGGCTGACTACTATAAACAGCCTCTAGCTAGTCTGTCGATGGCCGAATTTTTGCAGTCGCTGCAGCAGTGTTGGAAGACCCACGGCTGGGGGCAGATTCATCTAGATATTGCCTACCGAGATCGGGGCTTTTTGGGAGTTGAGATCTGGCATTCGCCCTTCACGGCGGTGGCTCCCCAGAGCCAAAAGCCCTCCGGCGACCTGGAGCGGGGCATTTTGGAAATCTTCTTTACCCAGCTCACCGGGCGCGAACTGCGCTGCGTGCAGACCAGCTGCACCGCCAAGGGTGACGACTGCAACCGCTTTATTCTGGGCTTGGCGAATCGACTTCAGCCAGCGGACACAATGATCGCTAGCGGCCAGGCACACCAGGCGATTATGCAATCTCTTATGCAGCAGGGGTAATTCCAGTGGTGGCCCTAACCCGGCAGATTCGACGATCGCAGTATCGCACCCTGGGTCTGGTAGGGCATGGACAGTTTGGCCGAGTCTACTGCGCCATGCATCGCAAGACTGGGGCCCTGGTGGCCATTAAAGACCTCCACAAAGATCGCTTTCCCACCCACAAGTTTTTGCGGGAGCTGCGATTCCTCATTAGCCTGGAGCATCCCAGCATTGTCACCTGTCATGCCCTGGAGCATTCCACCAGCGGGCGGCAGCTGGTGCTCGACTATTGCGAGGGGGGCACCCTGCGATCGCTGCTCGAAAGCGATACCGTGCTCACGGTAGAGGAAGTACTGGGCTTTAGTCTGGATATCCTCGCCGCCCTAGAGTGCGCCCATCTTCAGGGTATTGTCCACTGCGACATCAAACCCGAAAACATACTCATGGAGCTGGTTCCGGGCGGCTGGGTAGCTCGTGTCTCTGACCTGGGCATTGCTCGCCTCAGTCAAGAGGTGAGCAGTGCCGAAATGGGTCACACGGGGTCACCCGCCTACATGGCACCCGAGCGATTTTACAATCAACATCCTGCCCCCGCCGATCTCTATGCGGTGGGGATTATTTTATATGAGCTGCTCCTGGGCCAGCGACCCTTCTCGGGCACCCCCATGGAGCTGATGGTAGCTCACCTCAACCGCTCCCCCATCGTGCCGTCGCAGGTGCCTGAACCCTTTAGCCGAGTCATTCGCAAGGCTCTGCAAAAGCTTCTGCCCAAGCGCTACGCCACTGCTCAAGACATGCGTGCCGACCTCATGGCTGCGCACAAGATCTACCAAAGTCAAGGTCTGCTCGACCGGCCCGCCTGCCCTAAGGGGCTACCAGAGATTGATCCAACTCCGGACCTATCGGTGTTAGCGCTACCCCATGCAACAACGGTGATGGGGATGGCACCGCTGCCCCACCAGGGCCATCTGCTGGTGACCTCTAGCCAGCAGCGGGTGTGGTTTTACCACTGGCCAGAGGGGGGTATGAAGGCCCCCAATGAAAGCCAGGGCTTTACTTTACCGGCTCCGGTGCAGAGTTTTTTACCCATCCCCCAAGGCGGCGTGCTGGTCACGGCTGAATCGCTGCACCTGCTGTCGATGACCCATGGGCTAGGCTGCATTACCCAGGGCGATGCTCCTACCCATGCGGCGGTTTCACCCGACGGGGGCTGGTTTGCCATGACGACCAGTGCTGCCCCGTTTACCGTGGTTCTCCGCCAGCTCACTATGCCCTCTAACCAAGGGGTTAAGATCTCGGCTCCAACAGCGGTGACAGTTCCCACTGAGGCTACCGATGAGGTCGTTACCTTGTTGGCGCTAGATAACCGCCACAGCGCCGTGGTCGTCCGGCGCGGGAGCCGCACGCTATTCCACGGGGTGACTCGACGTGGTACCTATATGGGCAGTCTGGTGGCCTCGGTTCCTTTGCACACCCTGGTGCCCACCCAACATGCCTACCGTTACCTAGCGCTGGAGGAAGGTTACCCCCATTCCCTGTTGGTGGTCGATCTTATGCCCTTTAGAATGATTCGTCACCGGGTTGACATCGCACCTCGATGGCTGTTTGAAACGCCGGTCGGCTATGGGCTGCTCAGCCTAGCCGGTGAGTTTTCGCTAATTGACGAAGAGGGTCACATTCTCAACCGTATGGGTGGGCTACCTCGACCCCAGGCCATTGTACCGCTGTGGTCAAAGACCAGCTCCAAGCCGCGATCGCCCACCCAATACCTATGGAGCGTTAACGATAACGATGGGGTGACCAGCCGGATTTATACCGTTGATCTGGCTGACCTAGTCTCTGACCTGCTGGTTTGATCGAGACAGCAGTCTAAAGATTCAGAAGACAGGAATTGAGTTGACGGCTCAAATGTTTCAATTTTTTAACAGGATTGGTCTAGACTTGAGGGCTGTTGTTCCGATAACCAAGCCAATGCTGGAATTTATGACGTTGCCCGATAACGTGCTGCCTCCGGTGGCCCCCTACTCCCACGCGGTGCGGGCAGGAGATTTCTTGTTTGTCACCGGGCAACTGGCGGAAGATCCGACCACTGGCAAGGTGATCAAGGGCTCGATTGAAGAACAAACCCGCCGGGTGATGGATAACCTGAGCCTGGTGCTGAACCACGCGGGCAGCGGTTTCAACAAGGTGGTGATGGCGCGGATTTTTGTCACCGACTTTCGCTATTACGAAACGGTTAACACCATTTACCAGTCGTACTTTGGCCAGGCCCCCCAGCCCAGTCGTACCACCGTAGGCGTTACTGCTCTGGCGGGCTACGGCGATGTGGAGATTGATTTGATTGCCTACTGCGGCGAGTAGACGAGTGGGGGAGTGATGCGGCCTGTGGGTGCGGAGTCCCCAGGAATCACTGTTGGCTGAGTTGACACCAGCAGAGGGGCTAACGGCGGCGCAAGTGCTTAACCCTCAATAAAATCGGGGCATTAGCCAGCTCACTGACCGACAGCATGCAGATTTACTGAATCACCGCGCAGGCGATGCGACCGCCCGAACCACCGATCGGTTGAGAATAGTGATCGTCCTTATCCGTGTGGATAATCAGCGCCGTGCCGTCGTCATCCAGCAGCTTGGCCGCCCCAAAATCTAGCTCTACCAGGTCACTGTACAGCTCGACTTCGACGGTGCCGTCGGCGGCGACCACTAGATTGGGCAAATTGCCCTCGTGGGGGCCATCGGGGTTGCGAAATCCGTGGGGCGTATCGAAGGGGTTGACGTGCCCGCCCGCTGATTTAAACGCCGCCAGATCTGAGCAGTCGCCCACGGCGTGAAAGTGCATGCCGTGGTAGCCGGGGGGGAGGTCTTTGGCTCGGAGGTTCACTAAGACCCCTTTGTGCCCTTGTTCGACCTGCACCGTGCCAATCACCGTGCCGTTGTTGTCAACGATGTCAGCCTGGGTGATCAGCGCATCGGCATAGGCGGGTCGGGCCACCAGGACCAGGCATCCCACCAGGGCCAGACAAAAAAGCTTGAGGCGATTGAGGAGGGCTAGCATAGAACTATCCGTAGCGTCTGCGCTTTGATCATAGTTGAGCATTAGCGCAAACCGCTCCGCACTACGGTCGAGTTTTGTCGACCCAGAGAATTTCCGGCAACCAGATATCCCCAGTAGAGGCGCAGAACCTATGCCCTTGGTAGGAGGCAAAATTCTCGGGCTTTTCTATTGCCAGCATTGTTCTAAGGAGATGTTCGAGGAAGAAAATACCCCGAGGTAGGGGCGCAGGGCCTGCGCCCTTTAGAGGGATTCCGAATGTTGGGTATTTTTGTTGTCAGAATTCACCTAAGGGATCTGCAAGCAAATAAGGTCCCGGAGTCATTCCCGCGAAGGCGGGAATCCATGATGGATTAGCCCGTGTAGCCGGTATCTTATTTCAGCGCGAATTCCTAAGTTCAGATCGGGTAGCAACAGTACCCCACGCTTTCAAAGCTCCGTGGTACAAAAGAAGCACTAGCCATACTTACCAAACTCAGGTCGCATGTCATCCCCCTAAAAGAGCTGAAACGGTTTGGTCTGGGTAGGTCGTACTACTGCTGAGATATAGCCCATGCAAATTCTCCACGGCACTTGGATACCCCAGCCCGCCGCTGATTTCGTGCAGGCGGGAGCCTTTTGCCTGTGGGTAGAAACAGACGCCAAAAGCCCCCGTCGCCTTCCCCCCGAGGCCCATCCTTGCCATCTGCCTGAGCCCGATTTAGCCGCAGCGCTGGCCGATGAGCTGGGGCTAAAATCCCCCGATCGCCGTTCCCTCAATGCCTTCATTACCCCCCGCACATTCCTACTGCCCACCGCAGACGATCAGCCCCTTCCCTCCCTGGAGCTATCCCGCTATCTCGAAGTGGAGATGCCGGAAAGCTTCGACTGGCAGTACTGGCAGATCGATTGCTACGGGATTCCCGTCCTCGCCGACCTGATTAGCGTGCTGAATAATCTGCACTTTCTCGCCGTCTACAACCTGGCGGAGGTGCAGATGGGGGCTGACCTGCTGTTTTGGTACCACTATACCCAGGCCTTCAAGCAGGTGATTCTGCGCGATCAGTACATTCCAGCTCTCAAGTATCGACAGGTAGAAGCCCCCCAAGCTACCCGGCGCAAGACGGGGACGAAGGCAACTACCAAAAAGCAGCCAGCACCATCAGAGCCGGGGTTTGAAATTTATCCGGGTTGGGAGATTATTGGCGATCGCTACCACGAGCACCTGCAAACCTACGTGGACTACATGCCCCTACTCTGCGTCGCCGGGTTTGAAGATCCACCCCAGTCCTTCCGGGAGCCGATTCTCTATGACCGAGAAACCCTGCTGCGCCATTTTTCCGAATGCTGGTTGGATGAGTTGGTGCGGGGTACGGCCATGCCCCAGAGCTATCTCAAAACCATCGTGCCCTCGCTGATTCACGACTGCCTGGAGGCCGAACCCCATCACTGCGAGAAATCTGCGGCGGCGCTGGAGCGGTATCAGCAGTGGCAGGGGTGGCGCGATCGCATCAGCCGATCCGAAACCGCTGCCCCCTTCCACATTGGCTTTCGTCTAGAGGAACCCGCTACTCCCGAAGCTCCCTGGCACATCCAATTCTTGGTCGCGCCCAAGGATGACCCCTCATTGCAGATTGCTCTGGAAGACTTTTGGCAACTGCGGGGCAAACAGTCCACCCAGCTCCGCCAGCACCTAGGAGACAACTTCGAGCAATACCTATTAATGAATCTGGGCTACGCTGCCCGCATCTACCCCAAGTTTTGGGATGGCCTAGAGACTGACCAGCCCGTGGGCATTCCCGTCGATCTCGACACCGCCTTCAGCTTCCTCAAAGAATCGGCCTGGGTGCTCGAAGACGCGGGCTACAAGGTCATCGTCCCTGCCTGGTGGACGCCCAAGGGTCGCCAGCGAGCCAAAGTGCGGCTGCGGGCCAAGGGCAAATCCATCGGCGGCAACGACAAATCCAAGAGCTACTTTTCCTACGACACCCTGGTGCAGTACCAGTACGACCTGGCGATTGGCGATCAGCCCGTCACCCAGGCCGAATGGCAGCAGTTGGTGAATGCCAAGTCGCCCCTGGTCAAGTTTCGCGGCCAGTGGATGGAGCTAGACCAGGACAAAATGCAGCAGATGCTGGAGTTTTGGCAGCAGCAGCAGGCCACCAACCCCGAGATGAGCCTGCTCGACTTCATGCGCCTGACCAGCAGCAGCGATGACGACGACCTGGAGGTGGACTTTGAGCGCGACGACGCCCTCACCGCCATGCTCACCCAGCTCAACGACAAAACCCGCCTCGAACTCACCCCCGACCCCGACCAGCTCCAGGGCAACCTGCGCGACTACCAAAAGCGCGGCCTCTCCTGGCTGCATTACCTAGAAAACCTGGGCCTAAATGGCTGTCTGGCCGACGACATGGGGCTGGGCAAAACCATTCAGGTAATCGCCCGCCTGGTACAGGAGCGGGAGGAACTAGCCGCGCAGTCGGGCCACCAACCCCTGCCGCCGACGCTGCTGATTGCGCCCACCTCTGTGGTTGGCAATTGGTACCACGAGATCCAGAAGTTTGCGCCGCACCTCAAGGCCGTGGTGCACCATGGGGGCGATCGCAGCCAAGACCCCAAAGCCTTCAAAGCCCTCTGCCGCAGCCACGACCTGGTGATCACCTCCTTTACCCTGGCCCGCAAAGACGCCAAGCTGCTGGGCGATGTCACCTGGCACCGCATCGTGCTAGATGAGGCCCAAAACATCAAAAACCCCAAGGCGGCCCAAACCAAGGCCATTCTCAAGCTCGATGCCAACCACCGCCTTGCCCTCACCGGCACCCCGGTAGAGAACCGCCTGATGGATCTGTGGTCGATCTTCAACTTTCTCAACCCCGGCTATCTGGGTACCCAAACCCAGTTTCGCAAGCAGTTTGAACTGCCGATCCAAAAAGAAAACAGCCCCACCCGCTCCGCCACCCTGAAAAAGCTGGTGGAACCCTTCATTCTGCGACGGCTCAAAACCGACCAGTCGATCATCAAAGACCTGCCCGACAAGGTGGAGCAAAAGCTGTTCTGCAACCTCACCGCCGAGCAGGCCTCCCTCTACGAAGCGGTGCTCAAGGATGTCACCGAGCAGCTCGAAACCACCGACGGCATTCAGCGCAAGGGGCTGATTCTCGCCACCCTCACCAAGCTAAAGCAAATCTGCAACCACCCCCGCCAGTTTTTGCAGGATGAGAGCGAGTTTAGCCCAGAGCGATCGCACAAGCTCAGCCGCCTGCTCGACATGCTCGACGAAGTGGTAGCCGCAGGCGAAAGTGCCCTGGTCTTCAGCCAGTTCCGCGAAATTGGCGACGCCCTAGAGCACCACCTGCGCCACACCTGCCACTACAACACCGACTCAATCCACGGCGGCACCAGTCGCCCCAAGCGCGAGCAGATGATCGCCGAGTTTCAAGACCCCGATACGGCCCCCTCAATTTTTGTGCTGTCCCTCAAAGCCGCTGGGGTGGGTATTACCCTCACTAAGGCCAACCACGTTTTCCACTTCGATCGCTGGTGGAACCCCGCCGTCGAAGACCAGGCCACCGATCGCGCCTTCCGCATTGGCCAAAAGAAGAATGTCTTTGTCCACAAGTTTGTGGCGATGGGGACGCTGGAAGAACGCATTGACCAGATGATTGAGGATAAGAAGAAGCTGGCGGGTGCGATCGTCGGCGCTGACGAATCGTGGCTGACGGAGCTAGACAACGACGCCTTTAAGCAACTGATCGCCCTCAACAAAAGCGCCATTATGGATTAATGAAATGTGCTTCACTTGAATAAGTCGTAGCGCATCTTTTCAAGCACCTGCTTTAAGACAGCAACGTCTTTCGAGCAAATCTCGTAAACTTCATCTGGATCAATATCAAAATAGTCATGAGCCAAGATGTTTCGGATACCTTTGATATCTGACCAAGCAATTTCTGAATATTGGTTTAAAAAGTCATCTCCCGTCAGTTGAGAGACTCTTCTAATATTTTCGCTGATGGCAATGAGCATCATGCCAATCCCATCTAATCGATCAAGACCTTCATCACTGGCAGTGAAGTCACTCGCTTCTTGAATATCTGTAAACCGTCGCTCAATTCTGCGGATAGCTTCTTCAATTTCAAGCAGTAATTCCAGCAGAAGAGAACGGTCATACATAGATAACCTCTCGGTCAATTCGTTCCTTGAGGTAGGGATTCATAGAATCCCGATATCGGATCACATCTACTTCTCTACCGAGGGCCTTCTCTAGCTCAGCCTTTAGCCGGACTCGCTTCAGCATATCTGGTTGCATATGGACAACCACATCAATATCGCTGTCTTGACGAGCCTCGTTTCTGGCGACTGAGCCAAAGATACCGATCTGGTTAATGGCAAACCGCTCGGCCAGGTTGGGTTTAAGGGTGCACAATAGCGCTAGTACCTCATCTTTGCTGCCAACTGCGACCATAGGTCTAGGCTCCGTCTGCCATCTGGTTGGTTTATAAATAGCTTACTACTTAGCTCCTGAAAGAGGGCAGGCTTCGCCAACACAGTAGCGCAGCACCGACCTGCGGTTGATGGCTTCGACGGCGGCGGCATAGTCGCCCAGCCGAATGGGGCACTATCAATACCAACGGTCTTACAATAAGAGGGCAATGGAGGTATCGACATCGCATAACGGCGTGCCCATTCGGCTTTCGGACGAGCGATGGAGCCACATTGTTCGGAGGCACCCAGAAATGGACGGTTCTCAGAGTTGGGTAGCTGAGACAATCGCTGAACCCGATTTTATTCAAGCAGGTGATTCTGATGAACTCCTTGCTATTCGCCTCTATGAGGCAACGCAGCTAGGACGTAAATATGTTGTAGTCGCCTATCGAGAAATCAGTGATACCGATGGTTTCATTCTGACGGTTATCCAGGGCTATTTCATTCTAAAAACGGTCTTCAGCGTATCCAGGCCAAATTTGCAGAATCGTTCAGCCTGAGCCATATTGGAGAACGCATTGGAGCGGTAAAGATTAATCGCGAAGTTACGGGCAACCGCGAAGATCTGCGGTAGCTGGTGCATGCGGATGCGCGAAGCATCTTCTCCCTGGGTCACATCGCGGACGTGGTGCACCTTGTTTTCGACGCCCCAATAGCCTCGAATGCGCTGGGCAAAGGATTCCGCTGATTCCAAAAACGACGCAATATAGTAGCGAGTCTCGGTTTCGATGCGGAGTTGTCCGCCTTTCTTGAATTGGCGCTCACTCTCGACGCGGATCAGGGTCTTCAGTCCTGGCCACGGCTTGATGTCATCGAGAGTCGTGCAGATACTGACCACGCGCTTTTCAAATCGCCCATGGCCTTTGTTGAGGTCGGTGTAACTTGCCTCAGCGACAAAGTTAGCCTGGACACTTTTATGCAAGTTGCCTTGATTGCCCTTGAGGGCACCCAAGTAATGGTTTTCGGTGTCAATAATCAGCTGACAGGTTTTTTTGTGTGCTAATCGCATCGAAGGCAATGACTACCCCCTTGAGCGCGAGTTGCTCGATAAATGCGGGTAAAGCTTTGATTTCATTGGTTTTGCGGTCTAC
>JBGSNT010000140.1:0-2532 GCA_041739575.1 Nodosilinea sp.
TTGATGATTTTGCCCGGTTGTTCGGTGGCTATCCAGTGCTTTACTGCGGCCTGGGCCGCAAAGAAGGCTCCCTTGAGATTAACGGTCATCACCTGGTCGTAGGCGGCTTCGGTGACCTCCCAAAAGGGGGCGTGGCGTTCCATACCGGCATTGTTGACCAAAATATCGAGCTGGCCAAAGTGGTCGATGCTGGCCTGCACCAGGTCATTCACCTGGGCCACATCGCCAATATCGGCCCGAAAGACGAAGCCTTTGGCCCCGGATTCTTGGCCAATGCGCTCTACCTCTTGCAGGGTTTTATCGGCGTCTTCGGGGTGAGAGCGGTAGTTGATGATGATGTTGGCACCGTCGGCGGCGAGGCGGAGCGCGATCGCCTGACCAATGCCCAAACTGCTGCCCGTGACAAGGGCGACTTTTCCAGCCAGTTTCATGGTGATTGTCCTATGGGGTGGGGTAGAGGATGGAGGGTGAAGGGTAGAGGGTGAAGGGTGTCAGAAACCGGGCTGCCCTATAGCCCTAGGGCGGCCCGCACGTAATCGTTAATGGTTTGACGCTGGCTCTGGGTCAAGACCTCGCGGATGGCCAGGTTGCGCTCAAAGACCAGATCGTCGTGGTCGCGCTCAGCCGTGAGCACCGCTTCGCGAGCCTGAACCAGGTCTTGGGCTGGGGTGGCGGGCTGCAAAATAGCCAGTAGATCGTTGGCGGCGGCGGTGTAGGTGGCGATCGCCGCCTCAATCTGCGGCTGATAGGTGTCAAAAATCGCCTGAATCTCAGCGGTCTGCTCTGGGGTCAGATCGTCAATGGTGAGATCCTCCGCAGAGGCGGGCTGACCAGCGGTGCTGGTGCCCCCCAGGTCTGCCGCCGACTGAGCCATGAGCAGGTGATTGTGAGCTGTGGACTGGGCGGGGGGCAGCGCCAGGGCTGGCGTCACCCAGACAACACAAACTGCTGCCATAAGAGCGGAAAAAAGCTGCTTGCGAGACATTGGTAATCCTTTTATTGCAAATGATTGATGGTTGTGGCCGGTATCTCCTCACCCCTGGGGGCTGGGGAGATACCGGAGGTTTGGGCACCCCTGAGGGGCAACGGTCGGGCGATGGCCTCCAGGTCACCCAGCTCATACCGAATCCTGGGTGGTTACCCCCGATTGGGCAGGGCAAACGCCGTTTGTCCCTACAAGCTGGCCTGTTTTTGAATGGGGGGTGTTGAACTCGGACTTGGTATCAGTCGAGGTACACCACCTCGTACTGACTGCCGTAGGGCTGGTAGTAGGTCGCGCCGCACTGGTAGATCGAGGCCCCCTCGACGATGATGGTGGTACAGCCTGTGGGCAAGGAGGCCACATAGATGGCCGATCGCCGCACCATGCGGCGGGTGGTGCGGCGAGCCACACCGGCCACGCTGCCCGGTGTGGCGGGGCGACCCACCACCGCCGCGGCTTTTTGGCTAACCAGGCCACCGTTAAAGACACCCGTCGCCACGGCCCCCGCCGTTAACAGGCCACAGGTGATCGCCACAATTCGATGCATGGGTTTCATTGCAGAGCCTCATCAAGAGTACTTAAGCTGTCTATGGCACTGGCGGGGAGCGAGTCTAGCTGGCTGGCTCCCGCCGGGGCGGTAAAGGTAAAGCGATCGCTGGCAATTTGGGGATTGGTATTCCAGTCGCGCATCCGCAGTTCGTACTGGGGCGCACCCGTCACCCACTTGGTGGTGATCACATACTTCAGGGGCAGAGGGGTGTCGCCAGTTTGCACCCAGATCTGCCAGTCCACCTCGGCTTCGCGAAAGGCCAGGTGATGGGCCTCAATACCGTTGACGTAGGCGGTGCCTAGGTAGAGGCTGCTGGTCACCCCATCCGACATCACGGCGTAGGGGTCGGCAAACATAAAGTCGGCCCCCGGCGCAGGAATGCCGCTTTCGCTCTCAAACACCCGAATGGCATCGTCGATGGTGCCATTCACAGGTCGCTGGGCGTAGGCGTTGAGCTGTTTGCCGAACAGGGTCAGGGTGGTGCCATTAAAAAAGATTTCGGCATCGGCAAAGACCCCTCGCCGCTGAATGTAAAACCCATTGGGCCGCTGCATGGTGAGGCTGGCGTAGCTGCTGAGTTGCAGCTTTTGCCCGGTGCGGGCCACCACCTCAAAATCTACATCGGCGTTGACGCTGAAGGCAGGTAGCCCTTCGAGATAGTCAGACATGGCCTGTAAAACCTCGGTGGCCTTGGGGTCTAGGCTCTGGGCCTCAGCCCCAGGGGGCGACAGGGTGCCCAAACCTAGGGCTATACCGAGGACTAGGGATGCCCGGCCAATGGTCCGTAAAAGCTGTGTATGATTCATACTCCTCTCTGGAATGAACGTTTTTGGGGGGGAGGAGATCCCAAGGGTTCTCAAAGAACCCTCAGGGTTGATTCATTTTAAGCAGAGGAAAAACCAAAGGAGAGGAGTTCAAAGACCTTGCCAATGCGATTAGTGAGGTCTCGAACGCCCTCTGGGATCGTGGTACAGCCTAGCCCTCGGCAGAGATTAATGAG
>JBGSNT010000170.1:0-13533 GCA_041739575.1 Nodosilinea sp.
CCTTCTAGTCACCTTTGGCATTCACCTTCTAGTCACCTTTGGCATTCACCTTCTAGTCACCTTTGGCATTCACCTTCTAGTCACCTTTGGCATTCACCTTCTAGTCACCTTTGGCATTCACCTTCTAGTCACCTTTAAAAAATATTTTTCCTTTGGCAAGTTGTGGCTACCCTAGCACCTTGTCATTCACTTATACTGGCAACTACAACAGAGAAGTTTTCCGATATTCTTCCTGTTCATAACTTAAGATCACTCCTCCAAACTCACATTGGATAGTAGCCTTCGAATATCTCCCCCATATCGCAAGTCGACCTTTTGGGGCAAAGAATTGTTAAGCATTCACTGTGCCAATCATGACTACCTCACGTAATACCCGCATCGTGGTGAACGTTTCTGAGGCTGAGGCTAGAGCCATTCAGCGGGCGGCCCATCCAGCACACCCGGCAACCTTCCTCCGCAACCTCGGCCTACGACCACCACCAGCTACGGTCACGCATCGAGAGGTGTATGCCCATCTCAGCCGGTGGAATCAACAGGTGGATGACCTCCGGCGACGTTACGCCACGGCAGCACCCCCCTCTCTACTCCAAGACTTGAGAGACTTGCGGCAGTCAATCTTAGAAACACAGCGCACCTTAATCACACCTGTCCCTGGGGGCGATCATGCTGATCAAGATCGTTAAAGGCAGCAACGCCCACGGGCTTTGCTCCTACCTACTTAACCCGGCCAAACAAACGACAGCCAGTAGCGCCCATCCAATCATTGCTACCAATATGGCGTGGAGCAATCCAGAGGGCTTGGCTCGTGAATTTGACTGGGTAACGTCTCGCCCTCGGCAACGTCCTGTGAAACACACCATGGCTCACCTGATGGTCAGCCTCTCACCGGGGGAATGTGTTGATCCAACTCAGATGGCCGATATCTCCTTGAAAATTTTAGACAGTATGGGCTACAGGGATTGCCCTTTCTTTGTCACCCAGCATCACGACAAGGAGTCTGCCAATGGGGTGCAGCATTGGCACATTGCTACCACCACCATTGATGTTGAAGGAGGGTGGGTCAAGGACAGCTTTAGCAAGCTCAAACTGCAAAATCTGGCTCGACAGCTAGAGCAAGATATGGGCCTTATCCCCCTCACTGTTGCCTCACCACGGCAGCGGCAAAACCTCACCACGGGTGAATATCGGCGTAAGGAACGCACGGGCGAAATCCTGCCCAAGGAGATGATCTGGGATGAGATTGACCGCGCGACAAACGACAACCCTACCTTGTCTATGCTGGTGACCCGGCTCAAGGCTAGCGGTATTGAGGTTCACCTGCGACAGATTGCCTCTCCAGGGGAAAAGCCTGCCTTCACGGGTATTTCCTATTCCGTTGATGGCCATTCATTTGCCGGTCGTCGCCTCGGGCCTGCTTACTCCCTGAAGGGTCTCCAGATGCACCGACAGATTGAGTATCGCCCCGACCAAGATGCGGTGCTGGCTCAAGTAATGGATATGTCTCAGGCTCAGTGTCAGCAGCAGCTCGCCGATTACGAGGCGCTGCGGCAGCTTTGGAGGGAACGCTACGACCTCTACGCCAGGGCCGTCCAAGGCGGCTCTGACGAGCCCCAGGGGGGACAATTAGATGTCGAAGTTGCTCAACTTGCTGTCTCAGATGGAGAACCCACAAAAGACATTGTGGGCATCCTCCGGCAGGGGCCAACGGCGCAAGCCCAACGCCTGAACCAGGGCCACTATGCGGCGCTGGAGTACTGCCAACAAATCGCCAATCAACTGACCCACCGCCACAGTGATCCCATACTTCAGCCAACCAGAAAACCTCTAGAAATTGAGCTTTAGCTAAAGCTTTGTTTTCTGGCAGGACGCTGCATAGCTTTCTCAATCCGAGGCATTGGACATGAGCACTTATACTCTGTGCCAGTAACGCTAAAACGTGGACTAGCTTCGGACTAGGCGGCCTTGTGCCAGTTGTCTCAATGCCTGGTTTTCCCGTTCTTCCTAAACGTTGCTGCTAAAGCTCTCGATTGGCCTGGATGCCTTGCGTAGAGAGAGCTTTCGCATAAGATGCAGCTGCGGAGGGGTTGCGGCGCGGGCAACTAGCCGAGCTGTCTCCCGGCGCAACTGACTCATGCTTCTGTCATAAACGTTCCGAATTCTGCCGAACAGCTATTGTCTTTGGATGGGTCTCGCCCAACAGCTGCTGCCGCATCGCCATTGCCCGGATGTAGAGGGGTTCGGCGTCCCCGTAGCGCCCCTGGGATTTGTAGAGTCTGTCCAGGTTATTGAGGCTGGAGGCGACATTGGGATGGGCCTGGCCTAATAATCATTTTCTCACCGCCAAGGCACGTTTTGGCCGAAGTTCAGCCTTGCCGTACTCTCCTTTCTACCTGGAGGGTGTAAAGGACCTGCCCCTGGCGGTTCCACAGTTTGAGGGTACCGTCTAGGCTGTAAGCCACGGCGGTGGGCTGCATCTACAGTCTCCGAGTCATTTATGGTCGGGGCATAGCGAACCGTCATTGGGTTGTAGTCGGGGGATTGAGAACCATCGTTGGGGGCTCTCATGGGCAACGGATTTGAGGTAGTCGCCAATCCAGCTACAGGCGTATTCGAATGGGTCAAGACTGGCAATCTGGTTGAGATCCCAGGCAATGATCTGGGTGTCATCGCTGCCGGAGTAGAGGTAGCGACCATCGGGGCTGAAAGTCAGACTGGTGATCAGACCGTTGTGCCCAGGTAGGGTATTTTGCAGAGTGCCATCGCGATTCCAGAGTTTAACGGTAGTGTCGATGCCACCTGTGGCAATGGTTTGACCATCAGGACTGAAGGCCACGCGGGTTAGCCCCTGGCTTTGCCCTGGAACCTGCTGATAATTCCAGTCGCTAACCCGCCACAGATGCAGGGTGTCGTCCAAGCTGGTGGCGGCAATGGTGCTACCATCGGGGCTAAAAGCAACTCCCCAAATTGCCCCGCGTTGAGCCACCAACGTGTCGAGCAGAGCCCCATCGACCTGCCAGAGCTTGACGGTGCCATCTTCACTAGCAGAAACCAGATGGTTGCCATCGGGACTGAAGGCTAACTGCCAAATGCGTGAGTCGTGGGCGGTGAAACTCTGTTTGAGGATACCGTTGGCAGTCCATAGCTTGATTGTGCCACTATCGCTGCCAGTGGCAATATAGGGGGCATGGGTATGGGTGAGTGCCGAGGTAGGGGAACTGATTGCGATGCTAAAGGCTGCACCATCGTCAAACGTCTGTTGCCAGAGGGGAACCGAGTTACCTTGCAGGAGTTGATCCAGGCGGAAGCGACTTAGGCTAGAAAAGCCTGTAGTCATTAGGGTTGCACCATTAGCATCAAAGGCTACCCCCCGTTGATTCATGGCTAAGGCCGTACTTAGGCTATGGTCTTGCCACAGGATTAGCGTACCGCCAGCCGCCAGGGACGCCACCGTTTGACCATCAGGATTGACGGCAATACTCCAGACGGTATCTTGATGGCCTTTTAGAGCCCTTAACAGATAGGAGTTCCGCTGCCACAGCTTGACGGTACCATCATCGCTGGCGGAGACCGCCAACGTACCCTCAGGAGCCAGGGCGACATCTCGAATCGTCGCCCGATGTCCCTTCAAGGTACGTATATAGTTGCCGTTAGACCGCCAGATACTGACCGTGTTATTTTTACCGCTGGCCGCAATGAAACCGTCCTCGTCACTGCAATCTACGCCCAACTGGGCAGCAGGTTCGGGAGGTTGCAGAGTGTTGATCAAGGTACCGTCAGAGTTCCAAATTTTAATGGTGCGGTCAGAACTGACAGAAACTAAATGGCCAGATTGGTTGCAGTAGGCCACATCCCACACTTCGGCTTGATGTCCCTGAATGGTCGGTAAAGGCTGCCCTTGTAGGGTCCATCGTTGAATGGAGCCATCTAAAATTGCGCCAGCGATGTGAGCGCTGTCTGGGCTAAAGGCGACACTCCAGGCGGTATGGGTGGTGGGCAGGGTCGCCTCCAGGGTGCCGTCGGCGCGCCAGAGTTTGATGGTGCGATCGCTACTGGCCGACGCCATGAAGTTGCCATCGGGACTGACCGAAACGCCCCAAACTGGTTGATCATGGGCCTGAATGTGGTGGAGCTTCTGTCCATCCACGCTCCAGACTTGCAGCGTGCCATCTAAACTGCCGGTAATGACGCGATCGCCCTTAGGGCTAAAGACGACCCGATGCACGGTGTCCTGATGGAATAGGGTATGCAACAGGGTGCCATCCTTACCCCACAACCGAGCTGTTTTATCATTGCTGCCAGTGACGATAGTATTGCCATCCGGGCTGATATCGACCGTGAGTACACCGCCTTCGTGCTGGGTGAAACGGTTGACCTCATTGCTGCCAAAGACGGCCCGGTTGAGGGCCTGGTCAACCTGCCGTTGAGTTTCGTCGTCGGGGCGGAGTAAGGCTTGCAAAGCCCGTTTGGCCTGCACCGCTGCCACCATGGCATCTAACTGTTGGTCAGAGGCAAACAGCCCCTGAGAAGAAGCCGCCAACGCCCTCACCTCGCTGACTTTGGCCCGCTGATACTGCTGCCAAGTCACCGTACTCAACCCCATGGCCGCTACCAAGGCCGCAGAAACCACGCCCAACAGCCCCGTTTTTAACCGGCCTAATTCTCGCTGCTGGCGCAGGTGGGCATTTTCGGCCTGGAGTTGGGTTCGCTCAAGTTGCTGCTGAATCTCGTTCTGTTTGGCGACTTCGCTGGCCTGCAAGTACTGATAGTCGAGTTCAGTGAGGCTTTTAGACTGCTGCCAGATTTGGGCTTCGGTAAGGGCCTGCCCCCGCAACAGGTAGGCATCATCGCCCTTGCCAGAGGCAACCCACTGCTGCAACGGGGCACTGTAGGGCCGCAACGCCGCGAGGGCCTGAGCCACCCAGTCGGCGTTAAAGATGGCGTGGTAAATGCGATTCTTAATGTGTAGTTGGCCCTGGTAGCGGCTTACTAAGCCTGACAGGAGAAGCTCGGTTTGTTCTTGATTGCCGAGGTAAGGCAACGTCTGCTGTTGCAGGATTTTTTGGCAGAGTCCCAACAATTGCCCGGCCCGTTGTTCATTGCGCAGGATGCGATCGCGAATCGTCCGCAGGTGTTCCGGGTCATCCTGGGCTTCCCAGTTGTGAATCACCTGCTGCTGGATCAGAGTTTTCATCCAATGGGCGGCATCGGTAGGCCCCAACAAAGGTTGGCCATGGGTCTGATTGTGCTGCCACACCAGGTAACACAGCTTTTGGGTCAAAAAGGGTTGCCCCGCCGTCCAGTACAGAATCTTGGCCAAAACCGCCTGGGCCTGATCCGTCGATATGTCTAATTTTGCCGCCAGCGGCTGGGCCTCGGTCAGCGAGAAACCTTCCAGGGTAATGGCCTGGCCAATGTTGAAGGGGGTGCGGTTGCGATCGCGAATCAGATCCGATGGCGTGGCCACTCCAAACAGGGCAAAGGTTAGCCGTTGAAACGCTGGCTCTACCGCTCGCTGGTTGTAGATATAGCGAATCAGGGCAAAGAAATCATCCACCGGAAACGGCAGCGCCAGCACGCTGTCGATCTCATCGATAAAGATCACTACCGGCTGCTGAGGGTAGTGCCGGAGAATCTGCTGCACGCAGGCCACCAGTTTTTGCAGCAGCCCATCTCCCTGCTGCGCAGCCCACCAGGTCTGAAATTCACCATAGTCTCCTAGCTCAAAACCCAGCCAGAGCTGGGCGCAAATGCCCTTGTACCACTGGGTTGGGGTAATGTTTTCGGTGCCCACGCTGGTTAGGTCTAGGGCCAGACATCGGCACCCCACCTGGGTCAGCCGATGCTTGGCCCGTACCAGTAGCGACGACTTGCCCATCTGCCGCGAGGTCAGCACATAGCACAGGTCGCTCCGCAGCAGCCCCTCGTAGAGGTCATCGTCGGCCCGCCGCTGGATGTAGGTGGGGTCATCCACCCGCAGGGTGCCACCGACTTGAAAGGGTCGCCGCTGAAAGTCTGTTGCGAGGGTTAGCATGGGGTGATGGGTGGGCAGATAATGGGATGAATGGGCCGTGGGGTTTTGGGTTATTGACCTGTGTCCCTTATTCCCGCGAGACCATGACTTCCTCCGATGGACAGTGCAACTGGGTGGCCAAAAAGCTCCGATACAGCTCACAAATGGGATACGCTAGCCCCCCTTCGGTGCGAATCAACCCCAGACTTTCCAGCCGCAGGCTGTCGATCGCATTCAGGGACACCCCCTCACTCTCAATCACTCGCTGCCAGGCCGATAGGGCCGCTGGGTTTTGCCGCAGTTGCACCCACAGCTCTTGCAGGTGCGATCGAAAGATACCGTCGGTTAGGGTAGCCATGCTAGGCAATGGTTGCCCCTCAGCCAGAGCGTAGAAAATCAAGTTAGCCAGATAGGGATGCCCGGCAATCAGGCCGTAGAACTCTTCCAGGGATGGGCGGTGGCGATCGCTATCTATGATCGGCAGCTGGTAGCAGCGGCCCAGGGTCAAAAACTGATCCAGGGTAAAGGGAGGTAGCCGCAGCGAGTGGCCCACGTTAAAGGGGGACGACTCCAGATTCAGCGCGATATAGCAGTCGGTGCTGTAGACCAGCACCAGTCGCAGCCCTCGCCATAGCTGGTCGTCCTTCGATCGCTCGTGCCACAGCCGCAGCATCGAGAGAAAATCGCGGGCGATCACCGGATAGGCAAACACCTGCTCTAGGGCGTTGATGGTCAGCAGCAGGGGGCGATCGGCCTGGGCCAGGAGGGTCTGCAAGCAGAGGCCCGCATTCACCTTGCTGCCCATCTCTGGGTCCCAGCGGTCATCGAGCTTGAGGTCAGCCCCTAGGGCATGAACCATGCGGCGACAAAACCACCGCACCAAGGCTTCAAGGTTGTCAAAAACAGCGGCGTCGGCCTCTTGCAAATCGATCCGGCAGGGGCGGTAGCCATGGGCTTCCCCGTAGGCAATCACCCGTTGCAGCAGCGACGTTTTGCCAAACCGGCGAGGTGCTTTAATGCAGAGCAGACAGCCGGTGTGGGTAATTTCCGCGAGGGCCACCTCTTCCACTGGAGGACGGTTGATGTAGAGACCCGAGTGCAGCGGCAACGGCCCCGACGGAAAGTCAATGGTGCTGGGTAGAGAAGTCACTAGCTTGACCGGCTCCGCCTCGGCTTCACGCTGGACTAAGGCCATCGACGGCATGGCTTTGAACGGAGAAATGACCTTCCCCAGTGCTGGAGATGTTGCCGTATCAAGCATGAGCCGTAGGTTTTTCTTCGTGACGGGAGTGCCCATCTTTTCAGACAGCTCCGCCCACAGCCGGGCACCGACCTGCTTGAGGTACTCCTCGCCATAGCCTGACGCCTGAGCCATCTGCCCATATCGCTGCCCCTGCCAAGACCCCTCTACAATCAATTGCTCTAGCTGTGTGAGCGATCGCTGTAGCGTCTGTTGAACTAACGGCAAGCAGGAAAATTCAACCATGATTTGCGTTGGGCCACCGCCAAAAAGCTCACCTATCTAATCTAAATCTATCGATAGATAGATGGCATTGGATCACCATAGGCACGTTTATCTATACGCTACCCTCCCCCAGGCCAGTGGTCTTTCCCCTTGAGAGAGGACGAGGGTGAGGGCTTTCCAGGATCAGGCGAACAGATTTGGTTGGTGCAAAAGAGTCCTCCTGTCGCCCCGATGACCTGGTCAGAGCATTTTGAAAAAGTTAGAAAAGTGACAATAGTGGGATCATTGCCACCATCTTCAGTCCCATGGGTTAGCCAGTGGTAGCATAACGACGCACCACCGTTGAAAATGTCCAAAATAAGCAAATTTTAGTCGATCACCTTGGGGAGAGAGCCGATGAAACCGTCTATGCTGCGCCGTTTTAGCCTGGGGCTAGCAACCGTTCTATCCGTAGGGGTGGGGTTAGCCCCGGTGGCCTTGGCCCAAAGGGCTAGAACTGTCGTACAGGGGCTGGAAGAAAACCAGGGCCTAATTCGCGAGTGCCGCCAGCTCAACCAAACCGTAGAAGTGTTTGACAGTACTAGCCTGGGGCCAGTGACCAACCGCCTGGGAACTCTGGCTGCAGGCACCCAGGTCAGTCTGACTGGGGTGGTGGTGCAGGGGCGAGCGCAAATTTTTCTGCCCAGCAACTTTAACGGCCTGTCGCCGTCCCAGCCCGTAGGGTGGCTCAGCGCTTCGTTTTTGACTAACTGCGGTGGAAGCCCACCGCCCACCAGCAGAGCCTGCTTTAGGGCCAACCTACCTCTCCAGGTGAGGACTGCCCCATCTACCAACGCAGGTATTGTCGCCAACTACAACTCGGGGGACACCGTCTATGCCTCGACCAATCCGCCGACTCGGCAGACGCCTGGCGATGGCTATACCTGGGTGCAGGTGACGGTCTTTGACGGCAGCGTTGGCTGGGTCACCGAATTTACCGCTAACGGGCAGATACAAGATATTACCTCTGTCCCCTGCCCGTAGACCAGAACCCAGATCTGATGTTTCCGCTTGGTAATAGGGGCATTGCACTGTGTCACGCGCTGTAAGGTTGTGCCCCTATAGGCGACATAAGGTGATGCCCCCTGAATGAATCAGGGGGTTCTTTTTTTGGGGTGGGTGAGTTGCAGGGTTTGCAGGTTGTGAGGGGTAAAGGATTGGAAGCGAGGTTGAGCAATCCTTTGGCCTTGGACATCCTCAATAACCCAGGTTTGGGTCTGCGCATCAAAGTGGACACTCACCATTTGGCCCTGATAGGTGCGCCCGACGGAATAGTTGCGGTTGTAAAGAGAAATCTGCCCCGTCTGACTGACTTTTCGCCACCAATGATGCTGAGCTAGGTACTGACAGACCCGGTGGAACTGCCACTGCTCGGGTTCAGCGGCTCGGGTGTAGGGTCGCGCGGGATGGGCCAAGGCCGGATAGGCCTGACGCCGTGGTGCGCCCGAGCAACTGGGGTATTGCTCGCGTTGCAGGGTCGTAGCCCGGTTGAGGCGCTGGGTAAAGTCCTCAAAATTCGAGCATTGTGCCGGTTCAACCCAACGTTTCAGTACCCCGTGCGACCGTTCCACTCGGCTATTGTCGGTCGGACGATAGGGGCGGTTATGGATGACGTCAAGGCCTAACCCGACCAGCCAAAGCGTCAGCGCCTGAGGCATGTGGTGGCGATTTCCCCACGGTGGGCCATTATCGACCCGCAGCGCTTGAGGCTGTCCCCATCGAGCAAAGGTGTCTCGTAGGGCGGCTTGAACCTGCTCAACGGGTACAGCTTCAAAGACGTATTGGGGGAAAAGCGCGGCTCTCAAGCACCGCACCACTGTGTTCATCAAGGAGCGATATCCAACTGACGGGTGTCCCATCAGCCAGGCGCTGGTGGGAGGTTGCATCCAACTGCCAGACGTCATGCACCCGCTCGGCCCGGTGCCGCTCGACGGAGGGATGGCGCATCGGCGGCACGCTCATCTGCTGCTGGCGAAACCAACGCTGCAAGGTGCGTTGATGGGGAATCGCGGCCTGCGGATAGCGCTCGGCCAGCAGGACTCGAATCAGCCCCGCCCCCCATCCCGGATGTCGTCGCTTCAGCCACACCGCCGCTCGATAGATCAACCGCTCGCCGCGAGGCCCGCTGCGCCCACTCTGCCGATAGCGGATCGTCAGTCCCGCCTCGCCATGGTCTCGGTACTGTCGCCATATCTTACGCACCCCCCAAACCGACAACTTCAGCTGTTGGGCAATCTCCGAAAGCGGTTCTCCCGCTTGATGGCGCGTCACAATGTCTCGACGCAGCGGTACTGGAATGACGTGAGTCAACGGTTTCACCTCCAGTCACGACAACTGTACAACGTCTTATGTTCTAACGCTAAAGCGCCGAAGGGGCACAACTCTATGTCGTATCTTGGGGGGACAACCTTACGTCGGGCGACACACTGCAATGCCCCTATGGTTTATTGGGCTCTGAATCGGGGGTTTTGCGAGTTGGATAGGGTTTGCCCTCGATCTAGTCGCCGCTGGAGGGCTCACGCCGGGTTACCGTGCCGCGATCGACCACGGTGCCATCGCGCGACAGGGTGCAGGTGTTGTCATTGTTGGGCATAAACAGCTCCCACTGGCGCTCGCCACGGATGTTGCTGTAGGTATAGCCCTCGGGGTTGGGGGCGCGGTTGGCCTCGGTGTTGAGAAAGGTGACGCGATCGCGGCGGGAGTAGATCCGCATGGTGAGGGCACTGCCGGGAGCTTCCGGGTCTCCAGATCGGTAGATGTTGGTGGCGTAGGCCGCACCATCGCAGTAGGCAATGCTAAATTCTGCCTGGGCGGGCCGCATGGCGATCGCCGTGCCAACTAGGGCACCCATAGCGAGGGCGGCGGGCAGAAAAGGCCGTTTTAATTGTTGCTTCATGGCTATAGTCTTCTCATAATTTAAGGCGATTGTCAGGGCCTAGGGCGGCTTGGATGGATTCCAGTGCTGACAATGAAAACATCCGTAAATCCGCTGTTCAAGACCCAGTAATGGTAGGTATATCACGGCGAAATAGAGCTAAATTCCTCGATGGATACAACGTTACAAAGGGCTACTTTGGAAGGCGATAAAGTCTTCATTGATCGGTAGTCGATCGCCCCATAGACGTGTCATTCGACCTGCATTTACTCCGTAATCAAGGCAAGGAATCCTTAAGGTCTCTCCTGTTTAAGTTCATTCATACCGCTTTAGCAGCAGGAGAAACAGCAGGCAATCAATCACTAACTAAAGTCACATTTATCACTTTTCTAACTAATACTACTTTTGGTCGTAGAGCTATGCTCTCATCTATTCAATAGAGCATTCTAAATGAATAGATTTATACGCTTATAGAATCCATATTTTTCATTGCTATTCTTCCCTGTTAATGTACGATTCAAAATCGTGATTCTGGATTGCACGACCCGCTTCACGGTCGTGCCCTTTGGTTTTTGACGGTTACTGCAGGGATGTAAAAAAATGACGATGAGTAAGTATTTGCCACTGTGGGTGATGGTGGGAATGTTGCCCGGTGGGGCGATCGCCCCCGCCCAGGCCCAGCAACCGCCCCATCTGCTGGCCCAGGCCCAGCTCTACGGCACCGTGATCGCCAATGAGCTGAATGTCCGGGTGGGGGCCGGGGCCGATACCCCCGTGCTCTACGTGCTGCCCCGCGATGTCACCGTGCGCATCACCGGCCAGTACGGCGACGGGGCTGACAGCTGGTACAAAATTGTGCCGATGACCGCTGGCTATCCCCAGCAGGAGGGCTGGGTCTACGGGGCTTACCTGAAAATCAGAACTACGCTGCCTTCAGCCTCCTACTACGACACGGGCTATCAGGCGGGCCAGGCTGATGCCGCCGCCGGGCGCACCTACGACCCCGTTGGCGGCAGCCGCAACCTATCGGACTCTGATGCCCGTGCCTATACCCGTGGCTATGCCGACGGCTACGAAGCGGGCCGCCCCGGCAACACCACCAACTTGCAGCAGTACTACGACGATGGCTACGAGCACGGGCGGGCCGATGCCGCCGCCGGGCGCACCTACGACCCCGTAGCCGGGAGCCACGGTCTGCCCGCCAACGCCTCGCGGGAATACACCCGAGGCTACGCCGCTGGTTACGAAGCCGGTCGGCCCTAGCACGCGATCGCCCCGTTGCCCCAGCCCACCATCCCCCATCCCCAGAAACCGATGACTGCTACCTCTATTCAAATTCGGAACCTGACGAAAACCTACCCCAATGGCTACAAAGCCCTGAACGGCGTCAACCTCGACATTCCCATGGGCATGTTCGGCCTGCTTGGCCCCAACGGAGCAGGCAAATCTAGCCTGATGCGCACCATTTCTACCCTTCAGGAACCCACCGAGGGCACCATCCAGTGGGGCGACATCAACATGCTGGAGGAAAAGGTGAAGGTGCGCCAGGTGCTGGGCTACCTGCCCCAGAGCTTTGGGGTGTATCCGGGGGTCTCCGCCGAAAAGTTGCTGGATCACTTTGCGGCGCTAAAGGGCATCACCAACGGCAAGGAGCGCCGGGAACTGGTGAAGCATTTGCTGGAGCAGGTGAACCTGTACAGCGCGCGCGATCGCGCCGTTAGCGGGTTTTCTGGCGGCATGCGGCAGCGGTTTGGCATTGCCCAGGCCCTCGTTGGCGAACCCCGCCTGGTAATTGTCGATGAACCCACCGCGGGCCTCGACCCCGCCGAACGGGTGCGCTTTTTGAACTTGCTGAGCGAAATTTCCGAGCGGGCGGCGATCATCCTCTCCACCCACATTGTGGAAGACGTGAGCGAGCTGTGCCCCCAAATGGCGGTGCTGATCGCCGGAGAGATTCGCGCCACCGGACAGCCCAGCGCCATGATGGAGCAGCTGGCGGGCAAGGTCTGGCGGATTCAGCTCAAGCGCGACGAGCTACCCACCTATGAAGCGCAGTACCAGGTGCTCTCCACCCGCTTCTTTATGGGCGACATCATCGCCCGCATCTACAGCAAAGCCGACCCCGGTGCCGGGTTTGAAGTGGTCGAACCCGATCTAGAGGATGTCTACTTCTGCGTCATGAAGCAGATCCCGGCCTTGCAGTCGGGTACCGTAGCCGCTACCCCAGCTTAACGACCCGCACCAGCATTTACTCAGACACCATTTACTCAGGACACCAAGGCTATGCAAGTTGAGCTGATGTATCAATCGGCCTACACCCTAGGGCGGCTGCGCCTGCAAGGGGGTGAACAGGTGCGAGTCGAGGCGGCCTCTATGGTCGGCATGTCTACCGGGGTGACGCTAGAAACTACTGCCACTGGGGGCTTCATGCAATCCCTGAAGCGATCGCTGCTGGGGGGCGAAAGCCTGTTTCAGAATGTTTACACCGCGCCAGCCCAGGGGGGCGAGGTGCTCGTGGCTCCCTCACTACCGGGAGATTTGACCCTGTTAACCCTGAGCGAACCAATGCTGGTGCAGTCGGGGGCCTACGTCGCCTCCGATATCAACATCGCTCTGGATACGAAATGGGGCGGGTCGAAGTCGTTTTTTGGCACGGGCGGTGGCCTGTTTATGCTGCGGGTCGAGGGCCAGGGGCAGCTAGTGGTGTCTTCCTACGGAGCTATCCACGCAATCACCCTGGCCCCTGGCGAATCCTACACCATCGACACCGGGCACCTGGTGGCTCTGAGCGAGTCCATGCCCTTCCAGACCCGCTCCATCGGCGGCATGAAAACCTTTATGTTCAGTGGCGAAGGCTTTGTGGCCGACCTCACCGGGCCAGGGAAGTTTTTGGTGCAAACGCGATCGCAGGATCAGTTCCTCTCCTGGCTGATCCCCAAACTGCCCAAACCCAGCACCACCACCAGCAGTTAATTTGTCTTCCCCCAGATCCCAGGGCTCTTCAAGAACCCTCAGGGTTGATTCATTTTAAGCAGAGGAAAAACCAAAGGAGAGGAGTTCAAAGACCTTGCCAATGCGATTAGTGAGGTCTCGAACGCCCTCTGGGATCGTGGTACAGCCTAGCCCTCGGCAGAGATTAATGAG
>JBGSNT010000204.1:0-1577 GCA_041739575.1 Nodosilinea sp.
TATCTAGAGCCTCAATTAACCAACGGTGTAGATGGGTTTTCCCTTACTTCCCTGGAGCAATAGCCGTCTCCCTAGACCCACGAGTCTGCGGCCACGATAGGTATCATTCAGATGCCTACTGACTTTTCGGATAGGCTCTTAACCGCTGGGGGCACCCAGCGACCATCGAGTGCCTCTGCCTTGGGGGCGTAGAGGCGCATGGTTACCCCCAGCGCTCCGCTAGCCGGGGCTGGCAGCCAGTTTGACGCTTTGTCGGCACCGGGCGACTCGTGCTGCATGTAGATGTCGAGGGAGCCATCGGCGTTGTAGGTAAGGTCATCGCGATCGCCAATGGCAAAGCGATCCAGAGAGTTAGCCACCTGAAAGCCCTCGGCGTCATACATCGTAATTGACCAGAAGGCTTCCACTGGCGGAAGTTCATCTTTTTCAAAGTGCAGCAGGTAGCTGTGGCCCCCCGCCATCGGCTGGCCCTCGGCGTCGACCACGTTGAGGGGATAGATCGCATCCTGGGGTTGGTTAGCGCCCAGGCCCACCATGGCCACGATCGCCCGCTTCAGATAAAAGTTGCCGTAGACCCCCATGGTGTCGGTATTCATCTGCCAGCCGTTGACCACCTGGGCCAGGGTGGGCAGCTTTTCGACCATCAGCTTGAGGCCGTCTACCACGGCCCGACCGAGGCCTGCTTTAACGGCGGGATCGGCGCTGTCCAGGTCAAAGCTGTCGCCCGCGACCAGCCCCAGGCGTCCCAGACGGGCGATCGTAGACCAGTCGGTAATGTGGGGCGGGTGCAGCTTCATCAGCTCTGCCCCGTAGCCAAAGTACTGGGCGGCGGTCATGGTGTTGACCTGCTGTAGGGGCGGCGTTTTCATATCTACGCTGGGGTCGATCACCGCCTCGACGGGCGCCACGGGCTTGCCCCACTGCGACAGCGGCGTCACCTGATAGCCATCCTGCACTTGGTGCACTGCGGCGTAGTCCTTAGGACCGTTGGTCTGGGTACGCCCGATAATCCACACGTAGGGGGTGGGCGACTGGATCGCCTCCACCCCGGCGGGCAATTGGCCCTGCCACCCCGGCGGCACGATGGCATAGTTGGCGGCGCTGGTGCCGCTGGTGCGCTTGCCGGGTACCGCAAACACGTCAGACCACATGTCGAGCATGGGCAACAGATAGTAGCGCCCGTCGGTGTCGGGGGCCGTCACGACTATGGGTTCCTTAGTCAGGTCGAGCCAGACGCTCGAGTAGAGGGTGTCGAAGTTGGGCCGCACCACCTCCTGAAAGTCAGCGGATGGAAAGGCTCGCATGTGGTGAAAGGCATTCATCGGCCCCATACCGGGCTTTGCATCGGCGGCATAGTTGGTTATGGTGCGCCGGGTCACGTCCATCGTGATTAGCGGGTAGAGGTAGTGGTAGGCCTCTATGCCAATCTCGTAGGCAGTCTGTTCGTTGAGCGTTGCATGATCCACTTTTCTTATCTTCTATGGGGTATTTGATTGCACTTGCTCCGGTGGTTCTGGCGACCAGGAGAGCAGCAGACTGACCTTGAGCGGTGGATTACGTTAAGGAAACAGCAGGGT
>JBGSNT010000210.1:0-15117 GCA_041739575.1 Nodosilinea sp.
AGTTTGCCTGGATACCCCTCAAAGCCCCTTATAGCAAGGGTTTGAGGCGATCAAGCGCGTTTTATGGCTTCATATCGCCTGCAATGCTTGTCAGCTGGGGGTTTCAGGGGTTAGCGATCCATGTTTTGTCAGTCAACCAGCTCTCCACCACCTTCACTCAGCCCACCGTACGACCAAAATCGACTCACATCTTGCTGGACGACTACGCCGCCCTGGTCAAAGCCATCAATCGCATGGTGGCACTGCACTCCTGCGACAGATTTGCCTGGATCGCCCCCGTCCCCACCAAGCGCAACGGCGAATACATCACTTCATGACCTGCTGCATCGCTCTAGGGGAGGGCTAAAACCGCAAAAAACCTAGCCAGGCACTGCACTTCAATGTCCCGGCTAGGCAAAGCTTCTAAACGAGGATGTGGGATTAGCTAGCTCAGCCTACAGCAGCGTCAGCAGGTAAATCAGGCTGAACAGCACAATCCACACCACATCCACAAAGTGCCAGTAGATCTCGGCCATCTCGGGGCCAGTGTGGGTAATGTCGCTGTAATGGTTCGCCCGGCGCGATCGCCACAGCACCCCCAAAATCAGCACCAGCCCAATAAACACGTGGGCGCCGTGGAAGCCCGTCGTCAGGTAAAAGCAGTTGCTAAACAGGTTAGTCCTGAGGCCGTAGCCCAGGTTCATGTACTCATACACCTGGCCGACCAAAAACACCGCCCCCATGGCGGCGGTAATGCCAAACCACTTGCGCATGCCCGCCAGGTCGTTTTTCTTAATCGCCTTGGTGCCCAGGTTGATCACCCAACTGCTCGACACCAGAATAAAGGTGTTGATGGCGGGCAGCAGCAGCTCCACCTCGGTTTCCTTCGGTGGCCACTCGGCATTGCTGCCGCGAAACACTAGAAAGACGGCAAAAAAGCCCGCAAACATCAAAAACTCTGAACACAGAAAGGTGATCAGGCCGAGCACCCGCAAATCCTGGTGCTCTTCGTGGGTCACTACCTCATGGCCAGTAACGACAGGGGTGGAATCTACAGTGCCTTGCATAGGGTAGGTGGGGGTAAGGGGTGGATGGGTAGGGGGTAGAGAACCCCGTAGGGTGGGCACCGCCCACCCAAGACTCTGCGGGCTTCAGTCACCCTCGCAACCTTCCAAAGGGGAAGTGAGGTGACAAGGGAGAAGTAGATAAGAGCGAGAAAGATTCATCTACAAGTTTGTGGGGGAATGGTGGGCAGTGGCCATCCCACCGTTAGGGAACGTTACCTTATCGAGATTGATCCCCCCCGCTTCTCGCGATTGTAATTTCACCCTATCACCCCACTTTTTAAGGGAGGCAGGGGGGGATCATTCAGGGAATCCACCCTGAATAAATCGCCTCAAATAGAGGGCAGGGGGGATCATGCGAGGAATCTAGCCAAATACAACCTCCTCCTCCCTACCGCTGTGTCGGCACAACCGCCTCGCCAGCGGGGCCAACCTCATCGGCTCTCTCCGAGCCGTACTCGTAGGGGCCGTGGGTGAGCACCGGCAGCACCTCCCAATTCTCGATAATCGGCGGCGAGTCTGTCGTCCACTCCATAGTCAGGGCATTCCAGGGGTTGGGCCCAGCTTCCTTGCCCGCCATCCAGCTCCAGATCACATTGATGTAGAAAGGAATCACCGACACCGCCAGCACGTAGGAGCCAATCGTCACCAGCTGGTTGAGGTCGGCAAACTGCGGATCGTACATCGCCACCCGGCGGGGCATGCCCTGCATTCCCAACGAGTGCATGGGGGTAAAGGTGAGAATGGTGCCGATAAAGGTCAGCACAAAGTGTACCTGCCCCAGTCTTTCATTCAGCATGCGCCCGGTCATCTTGGGGAACCAGTGGTAAATTCCCGCATAGATGCCAAACACCGAGCCGCCAAACAGCACGTAGTGGAAGTGCCCCACCACGTAGTAGGTATCGTGCACGTGGATGTCGAAGGGCGCTGCCCCCAGCGTTACCCCGCTGAGACCGCCAAACACAAACATTGACAGCAGCCCCACCGCAAACAGCATTGCCGTGGTGTAGCGGATCTTGCCGCCCCACAGGGTGGCCACCCAGCTAAAGATTTTGACGCCCGTAGGCACCGCCACAATCAGGGTCGAGATGGTAAAGAAAATTCGCATCCAGGGGGCGGTGCCGCTGGTGAACATGTGGTGTACCCACACAAACAGGCCCACCAGGCAGATGGTCATGGAGGAGTAGGCGATCGCCTTGTAGCCAAAAATCGGCTTCCGCGCGTGCACCGGAATCACCTCCGACATGATGCCAAAGATGGGCAAAATCATCAGATACACCGCCGGGTGCGAGTAAAACCAGAACAGGTGCTGGTAGACCACCACGTTGCCCCCCGCGTCGGGCTTAAAGAACGAGGTGCCAAAGTTGATGTCAAAGATCAGCAAAATCAGCGCTGCCGCCAGCACCGGGGTAGCAAACAGCGCCAAAATGGCCGTGGCTACCATAGCCCAGCAAAACAGCGGCATCTGATCCCAGGCCATGCTGGGCACCCGCATCTTCCAGATGGTGACCAAGAAATTCACCGATCCCAGAATCGAGGAGGTACCCACCATAATCAGGGCTATACACCACAGGGTCTGGGGCAGGTTGGCGGTGATCTCGCTCAGGGGTGGGTAGGAGGTCCAGCCCGACTGAGCCCCACCGCCGACAAAGAAGCTGGCCGCCAGCAGTGCCCCCGCCGGAGGGTTGAGCCAAAAGGCCAGGGCGTTTAGCTTGGGAAATGCCATATCCCGCGCCCCAATCATCAGCGGAATCAGGTAGTTGCCAAACCCCCCGATCGCCGCCGGCACAATCCACAGAAAGATCATGATCGTGCCGTGGTTGGTCAAAAAGGCGTTGTATAGCTCGGGGGTGAGAAAGTCAGAGTCAGGGGTAGCCAGTTCGGTGCGCATCAGCACCGCCATAAAGCCGCCCACCAGATAAAACAAAAACGACGTCACCAGGTACTGAATGCCGATCACCTTGTGGTCGACGTTGAAGGTGAAGTAGTCGTACCACTTCCACTGTTCAGGATGACCGTGGCCACCCTGGACATCTGTGGGGGTCAAAATATCTGCTTGGGCCATGAATGAGTTGCTAATAAAGGGCTATAAAAACGGTCAAATGGGCTAAACCGCTGATCCAAAAGCCAGCGGAGATGGCTGCTAGGGGGTGCCGTGAGCCATCATTTGGGCAATTTGCACCGGAGCGGTGGCCAGATCCGGGACCATGTTCGCCAAATAGTCGGCATCGGTGGCGGGTTCGGTAAGCTGAGCTACCGCTGTAGTCGGAGTGGCCGAAGCGACTCGGCTGGCGACCCAGTCGGCATAGTCTTCGGTGGAATGCACAATCACCTGGGTGCGCATGCCGCCGTGGTAGGCCCCGCACAGCTCGGCACAGACTACGGGGTAGGTGCCCTCGCGGGTGGCCACAAACCGCAGCTCAGCCGCTTCTCCGGGCAGGGCATCCTGCTTGAGGCGAAACTGGGGCACCCAGAAGGAGTGAATCACGTCCTTGGCCTCAATAATCAGCTGCACGTCCTGGCCCACCGGCACGTGGAGCTCGCCATCGACAATGTTGGTGTCGGGGTAGGTGAAGATCCAGGCGTACTGCATGCCGGTGACATTCACCGTCAGGTCGGGGGCGTTGCCCAGGGCCTGGGTACCGGCACCAAAGCCATAGACCTGGGTTTTAGAAAATACCCCGTCGTCTTCGCCCGCCTGGGCCAGTAGAGGGGCCACATCGACCACCGTTTGCTGGGGGGCCATCGCCATCATGGTGCCGTGGTTGTGGTGGCCGCCGGGCGAAAACCCGCCCATTTCCTGAAACACCACCACACTATAGAGCCCCAAACCCACGACGATGACAGCGGGAATGGCGGTCCAAAATGCCTCCAGGGGCAGGTTGCCCTCAATGGGCAGGCCATCGGTTTCGTCGCCCTTGGGTTTGCGAAAGCGAATCATGGAGTAAATAATTGCCCCCTGCACCACAATGAACAGGGCGGTGCCAATGGTCATCATGACATTGAACAGGTCATCCACCAGGGGGGCCTGTTCAGACGCCTGCACCGGCAGCAGATGGTTATTTTGCCCCACCCACAGACTAATTAAGGTGATAGCGACACCAAGGACCAGCGTCCAAAAAGGGGTGGGAATTTGTTTCATGGCTACTCTCCTGGAGAGATGTGCGATCGCGACTCCCTTGGGGGCCTGCGATCAGAGCTTGTAAATTACTGTCACGGCTAAAAAAACATTGCCATGCATCTTTGCATGCTAAAGGGCAGATCTGGTTCGGCTCAGGAAACTTTTGATTTGCTTCAACTCTGTCAGCCCCCCTGGGGACTTTAACGAAGTTTTGTAACTCTGCCCGCCGTCAAAAAACTAGGACTTAAAGAAAAAATTAGTTGTTTTTTATCTCAAGGGGTGGCACCTGCCAGGATAAGAGCACCCCCAGGCATCGGATAAGAGGGTTGAGCGTCGTCCTGCTCTAGAGACTACGGACAGTCTAGTTACGGTTAGTTAGCTATTTAAATTACTTGCTCTAAAATCGGTGTGAGGGGTAGGGGATGGGCATCCTAAACCCAATACTCAGGCGGTAGACGGTCTCTCCCGCCAGGCAGTTTTTGTACCCAGGGAGAAATTGCACCATGGAATTTTCGATGGCCTCCAGCCAGCCCGATGTTCGCAAAGAAGCCCTTGTGGCCCTGACGGCCCAGTTTGTCCGGCAAGGTCACCCCCCCAGCTACGCCCAGCACATGGCTACCGCCTCAATTTTTCAAGCTGACCTAGAGTTGCGGAATGCCCAATTCTCCCGCCTGATCGCCTGGCTGAAGGAGACCCACGCCGACATCTACCCTGAGGCCCTCGACCTGGCTGAGTCCGTGCGACAAGAGTTTGAGAAGCGTGTTACCGGCCAGTTTTAAGCGGCCGACCTGGCTACGCCCTGTTTGACTGTTTGCCCCTGCCCCTACCAGCTAGTACCTACATGACTACCCTGCCCCATCAAGTGGCTAACTGGCTGAGCCGCGGCGAAGAGTCATTAACCCAGGGCGACTATGCCCTGTCGCTGGAGGCCTTTGAACAGGCCTTAGCCTTGGCCCAGCAGAGCTGCAATCCCCAGGCGGAGGTGATTGTGCTGCAGCGTTTGGGCCATGTCCATCTGGGCCAGGGGCAACCGAGCCTGTCGGTGGCCCTCATCGAGCAGGCGATCGCCATTGCCCTTGAACAGCACAACCTCAACGCCCTCTTTCAATGCCACCGACAGCTGGCCCAGACCTACAAGTCAATGAATAGCTTTGAGCTAGCTCTCCAGCATCTAGAAGCCGCCGAAGTTTTACGGGACAGCCTAGGGGTAGCCACGGCGCTGCCCGTGTTGGAGTCAGCACCTTTCACGGCGACGAATGGGCCCCAGATCGCTGGGGATCAGGAGGACCAAAGCGCCCGCCAGCGACAAGATGCGGTGCTGCTGTTGTTTCGATCCATCGTGGAGCTGGCCAACGTGGGGGTGGCGATGTTTCAGGGCGATCGCATTGTCTACGGCAATCCCTACCTGACCCAGTGGATTGGCTATAGCCCTGAAGAACTCGAGAGTCTGGCCATTGCAAACCTGGTCAGACTGGGCCCAGGGAAGGATCTGGCAGCCCTGGGGTTAGCCCACGGTGGCCCGGAGGAAGGGCAGCTATTGAGCAAAACGGGTCAGGTGATTGAGGTGGAAATTTACGCCACCCCCATTTCCTTTCGCGAACGCCCCGCCCTGGTCACCTTTATGCACGACATCACTGCGGCCCGGCAAATTGCCAACCAGCTCAAGGCCTCAGAGGCTCGCTACCGCAGTCTCATTCACCATGTCCCCATCGGGCTATGTCGCTTTAGCGTCGAAGGTCGCCCCTTAGATGCCAACCCGGCACTGCTAAATATTTTTGGTTACGACACCGTTACCGACTTTTTAGCGGCTAGCCCGCTTCAACCCAGTAGCCTGCTGGCCGACCAAAGTCACCCCATGGCCTGGGCAGACTACCTAAGCCAAGCAGACAGTCTCAAGGATTGCGAAATTAGACTGCTGCGCCCCGATGGCCGCGACCTCTGGGTGCGGGTGATCGCGCGGGCAAGCACAGATGCGACCGGCACAATTCAGTTCTACGAGGGCGCCGTAGAAGACATTACCGAGATCAAAGCGGCCCAAATCGCCCTCGAAGAGTTGGCCATGCGCGACTCGCTCACCCATGTCTACAACCGCCGCCATTTTATTGAGTTAGCCAGCCGGGAAATTGCGCGATCGACCCGCTTTAATCGCTCGATCACGCTACTTATGCTCGACATCGATCACTTTAAGGTAATCAACGATACCTACGGCCATTTAGCAGGGGATGCCGTGCTGCGCGACATCGCCCTACGCATTAAAGCCAACCTGCGCCAGAGCGATATTCTGGCCCGCTATGGCGGCGAAGAGTTCATTTTGCTGATGCCCGAAACTGACCAAGCCCAGGCTTGGATTGGTGCCGAGCGGCTGCGCAAGGTGATCGCAGCCACCCCCTTTGACACGGGCAGCGGCTCTATTTCGGTGACAGCGAGCATCGGTCTATCGTGCTGCTCTGCCAATCCAGACCCAAGCGCCATCGCCGCTATGCCCCACATCAACGATCTGATCAACAAAGCTGACCAAGCGCTCTACCGAGCCAAGCATTTAGGCCGTAACCAGACCCAGGCCGAAGCCTGGATCCAAAGTATGAACAGCCAGATTGCCTAATCGGGGACCAATGGCCAAACGTCAGGAGGTGAAGGGCAAATTACCCCCCACCTCCTGGCGGCTCTTGAAGGCTTTAAAAACTACTAGGGACAATTTTGGAAACGAAAATACCCGAGAATTTTGACTCCCCATGTAGGGGCGCAGGGTCTGCGCCCCTACATGGGGGTATCTTCTTCCTCAGAAATTACCTAGATTCCTTAGGGACCGATTAAGCGGAGTCTAGCTAGCGATGTAGCCGTGCATAGTGGACTTGCGCCGACGCAGGTGCTTGAGGGCCTGCTGTTCCAGTTGACGCACCCGCTCCCGGCTGATGTTCATGCGGTTACCCACCTTCGCCAGGGACAGCTCGTTGCCATCTTCGAGACCGTAGCGCAGAGTAATCACCTCTTTTTGCTGGGGAGTCAGCTCCGACAGCAGATTGCGAATATCCTGCTTGAGCGATTCTTGGGCCGTGAAGGTTTCCGGCGAGATGCCGTCGTCTTCGAGTAGCTCCTGTAGCTCGGTATCCTGGTTGTCGCCAATCCGCACATCCAGGGAAATGGGCTGCCGCGCCAGCACCAGGAACTCGCGAATCTGCTTCGGATCTAGTTCCAGCGCTTCGCCAATTTCGGCGGCGTTTGGGGCCCGCCCCAGCTGCTGGGATAGCTCTCGCTGCACCCGCTTAATTTTGTTGAGCTTTTCGGTGATGTGAATGGGCAGGCGGATGGTGCGGGCCTGTTGAGCGATCGCCCGGGTAATGGCCTGACGAATCCACCAGTAGGCGTAGGTCGAAAATTTGTAGCCCTTGGTAGGGTCAAACTTCTCGACCCCGCGCTCTAGCCCCAGGGTGCCCTCTTGGATGAGGTCGAGAAACTCCAGATTGCGCTTCTGGTATTTCTTGGCGATCGCCACCACCAGGCGCAAATTGGCCTCGATCATTTTGCGCTTAGCCCGTTCACCCTGGCGCACAGTCTGATTGAGCTTCTCTTCGGTCAGCTGAGCTGCCTCAGCCCATTCTGCCGAGGTCGGCTCATGGCCCAAAACATCGGTCAGGGCCACTTTCTGCTCGAGCAGAGCCATGTAGGCCTGCACCTGCTTACCAAAGATGATTTCCTCTTCGTGGGTCAACAGCGGCACCCGACCAATCTCATGGAGGTAGGTTCTCACAGCGTCGGCACTGTAGAGGGGCTTACTTTTTAACGTGCGAGTTTTAGTTTTGGCCATGAATTAAACCTTTCCTCCGCTGACGAAGCTGCAAACGCTGAAACAAAAAACCTGAGACAAAAAATACTTTCCCAAAAGGACGGGGCCACTCGAACCAGCAATACTCAAAACTGTCGGAACTAGCCGACTCTGCCCACCCCTGCCCTCAGCCGCGATATTTGACGATGGTGGGACGAGCTGCCTGTAGATGTACGCCCCGACCTTATCAACGGATTTGGTTCTACAATCTTCTCAGCTGCATGCCAAAAATCCGAACTAAAGTAATTACTCGCAATGCAGCAGTACCAGATTGTGAATTAAACAACAAACAACGCTACGCCTACCTGACAGCCACGGCAAAAGCAAATGCTTCGGCAAAAGGCCCAATCCCAGCCCTATACACCCTGAGATAGAACTCGAAGCCATTATGAGTTTATTCCTCCAGGGTATAACAACTTTCTAGTTGCGTAAAGTACTACATGTGTAGCTGCATGGTTAACGGGTGTGGTCACGGGTTTGTTTATGTAACTCAGGGTAGCGAACTCCTGCTTGGCGGTCTGCATCAGATGATTCAGTTCAAGGCTGGCACCTGGGCGACGGCTTTGGCTTCAACACCCTTATTTTGCAGGATTGAGGCCGTTGACCGGGGGGGATTACCCCAGAGGAAAACCGAACCTCCTGAACCAGGCAAGGAAGACTACCCCAGCCTTTCCCGACCGGTGACAACCTCACCTCTATAACTTATTCGCAACATATCGCAACGGTGTGTCGGCAATATGACAACCCTATGGCGAGCCAGTTCGCCTGGTTCACCTCGCTGTTGATTGTAGGGAACAAAGCTGAGTCTAAGCTGAGTGATCCAGCGTTGCGCTGGTCAAGGCTCGGCATACTACAAGTCCGTCCCTTTGCCCCACCTGCTGGCTACTGGTCCAAAACCCATTAGCCTCAGGGAAATTATGTTTCATCCCTGGGCATAGGCACCCATGCCCCCCGGCTAGCTTTCAGAACGACGGGAGCTAAGTCGCTGCACCAGCACTAACATGCTGTAGACCAGCAGCAGGTAGGCGATCGCCAGAAGAGGTATAACAAGGCGAAAATCTGAGTAGGTCATAGACGGGAAAAGCGGTGAGGAACAGATGCGATCGGTAACCACCGGGCTGCACAGTTTTGTGTTGCCCAGAAATATGCAGAAAGCCTTCCCCTTAAACCAAGGAGAAAATCTTGCCTGCTAGACGCCAAGGGGGAAAAGAACACCCCGCAAAGCTATAAAAAATGACCCAGCGCCTATAGAAACAGTGGAAGAACCACCCAGCGCTGCAATCAACTCAAAGGAATAAACAGGCAGGCATCAGACAAAAAATGCTGAAGACTCCGCCTACTTTCTTGAGAAATTCTTATGCTTAGTCTATCACGAGATTCCCCTGCCGGAGAGGAAAAGTAGAGCACAAAGGCGATAAATTTTGACCGCCCCCTGGAGATTCATTGGCGTCACTCGGTCGCCCGCTCCATAAACGCGCAATTCCAGACCCCGAGGAGATTTCAGCCTACGAGCTAAGGGCCAGCTCGGCCTGGACGAGGAAAACTTAGGGCCTAAGTGACCCCAGCTTTTGGCAATACTCCCTCCAGGGTTGTCTTAGAATGACGATAGAATATGTAAAAATTCGTAACTTTACCGCTCTTGCCGGGGTCTATGACTTCAGTAACTTCACTTTTCGCGCCGGTTGAGTCCGACCTAGACCTGATGACCCAAAATCTCAAAGGGTTAGTCGGAGCACGGCATCCTATTCTGTCAGCAGCGGCAGAGCATCTGTTCGGTGCCGGGGGTAAGCGACTCCGCCCAGCTATCGTGCTGCTGTTGTCAAAGGCCACTCTACCGGGGCAAGAGATTACCGCTAAGCATCGCCGCCTGGCCGAAATTACCGAGATGATTCACACGGCTAGTCTGGTCCACGACGACGTGGTCGATGAAGCCAGCGTGCGGCGCGGGGTGCCCACGGTACACAGCAGTTTTGGCAACCGCATTGCCGTGCTGGCCGGTGACTTTTTGTTTGCTCAGGCCTCCTGGTATTTGGCTAATCTCGACAACCTGAGAGTGGTCAAGCTCCTCTCCCAGGTGATCATGGATCTGGCCGAAGGCGAAATTCAGCAGGGGCTCAACCGTTTCGATACCAGCCTGTCGCTGGAGACCTATATCGACAAAAGCTACTTTAAAACCGCTTCGCTAATGGCCAACAGCGCCAAGGCTGCGGGGGTCCTCAGCGAGGTGCCTGAAACGATAGCTGAGCAGCTCTACGACTACGGTCGCCACCTGGGGCTAGCCTTTCAGATCGTTGACGACATTCTCGACTTCACCAGCTCCGATGAGGTGTTGGGGAAGCCCGCCTGCTCCGACCTCAAGAGCGGCAACCTGACGGCCCCGGTACTCTACGCCATGGCGGAGTATCCCTTTTTAACTACGCTGATCGAGAGAGAGTTTTCTGAAGCCGACGATTTTGACCAAGCCATTAGCCTGGTGCACCGCAGTAGCGGCATTGCCAGGTCGCGCGAGCTAGCCTCCCTCCACGCCCGCCAGGCCGCCGCCTGCCTCGACCACCTCCCCCCCAGCGCCGCCAGTCAGGCCCTCCAGGATCTGACCAGCTACGTGCTGCGGCGAATTACCTAGGCAAAGCATCGCCAGCAAAGGGGGCTGCTGCATCAGCCCTGTCAAAAAGTGCGGATTTCCAGGCCGGGACAGGATAGGCTAAGGGGGCAACGATAGCTGGACAACCCCATGGGCCAGGAGATTGAGCGCAAATTTTTGGTGGTGGGCGATTGCTGGCGTGGTGCAGCCTGCGGTGAACTCATGCGCCAGGGCTACATTCCCACCCAGGATGCGCGCACGGTCAGGGTGCGGCGGGTGGGCGATCGCGCCTATCTCACCCTCAAGGGCCCGGCCGTTGGGCTAGTGCGGCCTGAGTTTGAATACTCCATCCCCGTGGACGATGCCCAAACCATCCTCGAAACCCTCTGTCAGCCCCCCCTGATCGAGAAGGTCCGCCACCGGCTACCCCTGGGCAATATCGTGTGGGAAATTGACGAATTTTGGGGCGACAACCGGGGCCTCATCCTGGCCGAAGTCGAACTGACCCACGCCGATCAGGAGGTGGACTTGCCCCCCTGGATCGGCTTAGAGGTCACCCACGACCCCCGCTACCAAAACTCCAACCTGGCCCGCCATCCCTTCAACAGCTGGCAGACCGGGGAAAACGACCTATAGCTGCTTCAGGTGATGCAGGCTAAAGCGGTTATGAATGTCTGTCCACACCTGCACAGGCTGAAACCCAGCCTCCATGGCTAAAAGCTGAAATTCATCAATGGTGTATTTATAGGAGTGCTCAGTGCGCAGGGTTTCGCCCCGGCGAAAGGCAATGTCCACATCCCCCAAGCGGACAGTTTGGTTGCAGAGGCTGGCGATCGCCATCTCGATTCGCCCCGCTGCCTCGTTGTAGTGCGCCCGATAGGTGAACTGAGCCAAATCAAAGTTGGCCCCCAGTTCCCGATTTATCCTCACCAGCAGGTTGAGGGCAAACGCCGCCGAAATGCCTTGAGCATCATCGTAGGCAGGTTCCATAATCGCGGGGGATTTTTTCAGGTCTACCCCCACAATCAGATCGCCCAGCACCGCCACGGTCTTAAGGAAGGCAATCACCTCGACAGGCTCTAGGTTGCCTATCGAAGAACCAGGGAAAAAGCCGATGGTGGGGCGGTCTTGCAGCTCTGGGATAGCCGCTATGGGCAGGGGCTGGGTATAGTCGGCGCAGACGGCGATCGCATCCAGCCCATCGAAGTCCTCCATCAGAGCCGCACAGGACTCCTGCAGGTGCTGGCGCGAAATGTCGACCCCGACGTAGGTAGTCACCTGGGGGGCAGCGTTGAGCAATATGCGAATCTTTTGGCTACTGCCGCTGCCCAACTCTACCAGGGCTCGATGATCCAAGGCTGCCGAAATATCCTGGGCATGGGCACGCAAAATGCCCATCTCCGTTCGTGTGAGGTAGTACTCTGGCAACTGGCAAATAGCGTCGAATAGCTCAGACCCCCGCTTGTCGTAGAGAAACTTAGGGGAAATCGTCTTCTGCGGCAGGCTTAACCCCCGCAACACCGCGCTGCGAAAGTCTTCTACCGGTGGATGAAAGTCGTACAGCTTGATGGGGGAGGGCTTGGTCTGAAAGCTAGAGCTAAGAGGCATAGGTATGGGTGGGTGGAGGTAAAGGGTGGAGGGTAAAGGGGTAGGGGGAAGGTAAAAATTTTGAATTCGATGCTTTAACTCAAAGCTCAGCACTCAAAATTAACCACTCTCCCCAACTACCCTTGGGCCAGCCTGATGCCGCTAAACTGCCAGCGGGCGCTGGGCGGGAAAAAATTGCGATAGGTGGCGCGCAGATGCCCCGGTGGGGTCACACAGGAGCCCCCCCGCAGCACCATTTGGTTGCACATAAACTTGCCGTTATATTCTCCCACAGCCCCAGCAGCGGCACGAAAGCCGGGGTAGGGCAGGTAGGCACTCTGAGTCCATTCCCAGGTGTCGCCGTAGAGCTGCTCAAGGGGGCCAGATTCTGGAGCCGCCTGGGGGTGCAGCTGATCGGTAGCCAGCAAGTTGCCCATAACGGGACGCTGCGCCGCCGCCACCTCCCACTCGGCTTCAGTAGGCAAGCGACAGCCCCGCCACTGGGCAAAGGCATCGGCCTCAAAATAGCTGACGTGGCACACGGGCTCCGCCAAGTTCACAGGCCGGAGTCCACCTAGGGTGAACACCCACCACTGGCCATCGCGCTGATGCCAGTACAACGGGGCCTGCCAGCCTTCGCTCTGCACCAGAGCCCAGCCCTCGGCCAGCCAGTGGGCCGCAGTTTGGTAGCCGCCATCGACCATGAACTCCAGGTATTCACCGCTGGTGACTAGACGGTTGGCCAGAGCAAAGTCCTGCAGATAGACCGGGTGGGCCGGGCCTTCGTTATCAAAGGCGAAGCCAGGGTCTTGATGGCCAATGGTATAGAGGCCTTTAGAGAAGTCCACAAACTGCAATGGCGAAGGGGCGGAGGACGACCCTAGGACGACATCTTCACGGTAGGCGGGATACAGGGGATTAATGGCTAGGTTGTATTTCAGATCGGTCAGCAACAGCTCCTGGTGCTGCTGCTCGTGGTGCAGCCCCAGGGTGGTGAGTGCCCAAACGGCGGGGGGATTGGTCCTTTGATGCAAAAGCTGTGCCATCGCGGCATCGACGTACCCCCGGTATTGGTAGACTTCAGCCACCGTAGGCCGCGACAGCAGCCCCCGCTGGGGGCGAGGGTGGCGATCGCCCACCGCCTCATAGTACGAATTAAATAAATAGCCATAGCTGGCATGAAACTCCTGATAACCCTCTAGATAAGGGCGCAGCAGGAAGGTCTCAAAGAACCAGGTGGTGTGAGCCAGGTGCCACTTGGGCGGGCTGACATCGGCCATACCCTGCACACCGTAGTCCTCAATTTCGAGGGGCTGGCAAAGGGCCTCGCTGAGACTACGCACCGCCTGGTACTGGCTCATTAAATCTGCCTTCGCCAGACCGGCATCGCTGGCCTCTAAAGACGGAGCCGTTGGGGAGGAAAGAGTCATTTGGGGGTTTAGGGACATTGCTGGCAATTGTGACAGAAAGCGTTCGCACCAGGATGATGATTGCCTTAAGCTGCCTGAACCCTGCCTGAGAGAGCTGGCCTTGGGCTTGGGAGCTAAGCTCAAGGTAGGCATCTGCCCCCAGTAATACCGTTTCTCCTGGTCAAAGCTATCCATTGGAGCAGGGGGGCGGAGGGGCAGGAGGGCGGAGGGGCAAGGCTTCGACGTGAGCAGTTCGGCTGAGCTCACCGTCGAAGCCTCAGCCGAACGGGGCAAAATGTGTAGGCAGGATTCAGAGAATTGGTATAAACCCCTGGAATAAATCTCGCTCAGGGTTAGCGCAGGCGCTAGAATTTCTCTGCCGGTTGACCTCTGCCCTGCTGCTGGCTCTGGACTTAAATGCTTGGACTTTGCTGGTAATCTGCTGAGGTTCGCAGTAATCAGGCGGGGCAAAATCCCCCCCTGGCCAGTACGGTTCTACTTACCCATGGGCACAACCACGACTGTTAACTTAAGCACATGGGTTCCAGGAATGGCTGACCAGCCCGATGTAGCTAGTAAATAGTGATATAGACAACAAAAGTTAAGGTTTTCCTTTCAACCGGGAACCCTAAACTACATCCAGCTCCACCTGATTGACCCAGGCGAACGCACCATAAACTGCCAGCCAAGCGAGGTATCCACTGTGAGCAATTCTTCCGGTAAAGGCCAAGACCTTTTCAGCGGCATCAAAAACTCTGAGCAGGGCAATGCCCTCATGCAGTACGTCCACAGTATGAGTGCAGAGACCATTGCCCAACTCTCGAACCCCGCCTCCTCTGAGGTGCAGCAGATGATGGAACACAACATCATTGGCCTGTTGGGGGGGTTACCGTCCCAGCACTTCGACGTGGAAATTACCACCAATCGCGAAAACCTTGGCCGCCTGCTGGCCTCTGCTATGATGAGCGGGTATTTTCTGCGGGGCGCCGAACAGCGCATGACCTTCGAGTCCTCGCTGATGTCGGCAGAGTCCATTCCTGAGACTGAGTGAGCGATCAACAAAAACCGGTCCCAGGGGATTTCCCAGAAGGACTAGCCCTTCCCAACTGCCCCCGTCCCCTCGATGGTTTCGGTGGCCAGGGTGTCGAGCAGAATCGGCCTAGGTTGCGCGACACCGAGGGGGCCTACACAACAATCAAACCGGCGGTCCTAAACCAGTCCCCCCCGTCCTCTAATCCGGCCCAGGCGCATCAGTCCTGGCCGGATTTTCCCGTCGAGGCATTGCGCGGCAATCTGCTCACTTGGTACGGCGACCAGGGGCGCACCCTCCCCTGGCGCAACATCGACCACCCCTACGCCATCTGGGTATCCGAGATCATGCTGCAGCAGACCCAGGTCAAGACGGTGCTGCCCTACTACCAGCGCTGGCTAGATCAGTTCCCCACGGTGGAGTCTCTCGCGGCTGCCGACCAACAGACGGTGCTCAAAGCCTGGGAAGGGCTGGGCTACTACGCCCGAGCCCGCAACCTGCACCAGGCGGCCCAGCACATCGT
>JBGSNT010000239.1:0-41143 GCA_041739575.1 Nodosilinea sp.
TGCCGATGATCACCGGGTAAATTTGGTCGCCGCCGAGGAACAGCACCACACCCTGGGGGTGCCAGTCCCAGTTTTCGGCGGTTTTGCCCGCCAGCAGAAAGGGAAAAAAATGTTCTGGCCCTTGGACGCGATCGACCCCCGACAGGTGGCGGGCCATTTCCACCTCGCGCCCCGAGGCGTTGGCACAGGGCGACAGCACCACGGAAATGCGGACTGGGCCAGGATGACGCTGTCTCAAAGCCTGCACCACCGGGCGCACCCAGGTCGAAATTTCCCCCGGCCCGTTGGAGAGAATCAAAATATCGCTGGGTGAAATATCCTGAGCAACCATCAGCAACGTCTACCCGACAACGCGGTAAGTATCTCCTAGCTTAGGGCGTAAGCACCCCTTTAAGGATGCCGTAGGGTCTCGTCATGGCAAAGCCTGACGCACCGAAATGTGGCTACACTAGGTGCAGTCATTCTCTGAGTACATGGTGTTTACTTGGCTATACCCATGATCGAACCATCGGCTGGTTTACCCATTCAAACAGAGCTAGTAGACGATACTCAGGCGCTGGCCAAAGAGCTTGGAGTTTCTTGGGGGCAGTTAATTACTCTCGCTCTGCAAGACTTTGTTCAGCGGTATCGCGGACAGAAGAACCTGGTAGAGCGTATCAATGCAGCCTACTCCGATGAAATCGATTCAGAAGAAACAAGCCTGATGACGGCCATGAGATCGACTCATCGCCGCGTTGTTGAGGGTGAATGGTGATCAGCCAAGGCGATGTTTACTGGGTTGATTTGGGTGATCCAATTGGGTCGGCACCTGGCTTACTTCATCCCCATGTTGTGATTCAGAACGATGCCTTTAACCGCAGCAATATTAGAACAGTGGTTGTTTGTGCCCTGACGTCAAACCTCACACGGGCTTCTGCACCAGGGAATGTGCTGCTAGCGGTAGGGGAGGCGAACCTTCCTAAACAAAGCGTGGTGAATATCTCTCAAGTTTTCACGGTGGACAAGAGCCAGCTCGATGAAAAAATTGGCACTTTGTCATCAAGTCGAGTCCGGCAGATTCTTGATGGCTTGCAGCTTCTGCTCGATCCCTATGAGCTGGGAGCCTAGAGGGAGCTAAATCACCCGATGGGGCCAAACGCTGGTAGTGTAGCCCCCAACTTCAAGCCAAGATCAACCCATTCTTTTAAGGAGTCTTGCAACTCTTCGCGGCAAGCTTCGAGGCTGTCTGCATTGCTCCACACCCCTTTGCATGGGGGAATTTCGCCGTAGAAGGTGCCGTCTTCTAACAGTTCGTAGGTGGCCTGGCGCATTGCAGCCTGAATGTAGCAAGTCAGCATGGGTGAATATTGCAGGGTCTTATTACCATCGTACATTGCGGAACTTTTTCGAGGCACTGTACGCAGGGGAGAGCAGGCGCAGCACCTTTCCAAAGGACGAGAGGATCAAGAGCAACTAAGTCCTGGGAGCCGAGCAACAAACTCGAAAGCCGACAGTGATGCTGCCGTAGCCGGGCCAGCGGTCCTTGCGGTCCGCAGAACGGCAGAACCACGGATAGAAGCCCCAGGATCCGCTGCGGAGTACTCTTGATGCAGTCTCACCATCAGATAACCAAGCAGAGCCATCTGTCGGTGCCCCAGCATAGTTACCGTGCCAATGATCAGCACACCATTCCACAACATTGCCGTGCATGTCGTAGAGGCCAAAGACATTAGGCGAAAAGCTCCCGACCTTGGTGGTCTGTTCTCGATACAAGCCCTTTGGCTCATTGACGTAGCTCTCACGACCATCGTAGTTAGCCAGGTCTGTCGTCAGGGTTGGCCCAAAATGAAACGGCGTTGTGGTACCAGCCCGACAGGCATATTCCCATTCCGCTTCGCTGGGCATGCGGTAGGTGCGCCCCGTCTGCTGCGACAGCTTTTCGCAAAAGGCCAGGGCATCATACCAAGAGACTTGCTCTACGGGGCGGTTGGACCCATTCTCTGAGAACCTGCTGGGGCTCTTGCCCGTTATCGCCTGGTACTGGGCCTGAGTTACGGGGTATTTGCCTAGCCAAAACTCGGGCACCATCACCGAGTGCTGCGGGCCTTCGTTGCCATCGTGTCCCTCCTCGCTGTCTGGCGACCCCATCAAAAACTGACCAGCGGGAATCTTAACCAGCTCCAGGGCGATGCCATTGCCCAGATCTTCGGTGCAGTACTCTGCTGTCTTGGGTGTTCTGGCAATGATTTCTCCTCGGTCGTCAACGGTAACAGTCTCGAACTCAAAGGAGGGGTAGATTGCCGGGGGTTGGGGACTGGTGGGCGATGCCCACCCTACGGTAGAAGGTGGCTGGGCTTCAGCGGTGGAAGGTTCTGTAGCGATAAACCGTTCGATCAGGGTCTCCAAGCCGCTGATCAAGACATCCATGTCGCGGTGAAAGTCGCGCCCGGGGCGGGCGGTGGCGGCATTGCGGTAGGCCAGGTTTTGCAGGCTGTCGGGCAGCTCGTTGGGGCGCGGTAGCCTGGCCCCCCTCACCAGCAGCGGAATGACGGGGATATTGCGGGCCAGGGCCGACTCGATTTCGATGCGTACCCAGTCGGCGGGGTTGTCGAGGCGGCGATCGCCGTTGCTGTCGGTGGTGCTAAGCCAGTCGGGGCCAATGAGGGCGATCAGCACCTGGCACTGCTGCACTTCGGCCTTGAGAAAGTCGCGAAAGTCGATGCCAAAGGGGATGGTATCGACATCAAAGAAGATGGAGTCTTTGCCAAAGTGGGCGATCAGGCGATCGCAGATGCGTCGGGCGATGTCTTCGCTATCGCTGCGGCGGTAGGAGATAAAAATTTTGGGCATGACTCTCGGCACTGGCTGCCCCCATTAAAGCCTGAATCGCTAGCGGCGGGTAGGATTGGCTTTGCCTCAAGGCGTTAGAAACCCGGCTTTTTCAAAAAGCCGGGTTTCTGGGGCAAACGAATTCTCCTACACCGTAGCGGGGATCTTCACGCCAGAGAGGATGCCTTCTGTCTGGGCCATGTAGAGCATGAGATCGATCACCCGCATGGAATAACCCCACTCGTTGTCGTACCAGGCCACCACCTTGAAGAAGGTATCGTTGAGGCCAATGCCCGCCCCGGCATCGAAGGTGCTGGAGTGGGGATCGGTGACGAAATCGCTGGAGACCACATCGTCTTCGGTGTAGGCCAAAATGCCCTTCATTGGGCCTGCGGCGGCGGCTTTCATGGCGGCGCAGATGGCCTCATAGGTAGTGGCCTGCTCGGTTTTAAAGGTGAGGTCGACCACCGATACATTGGGGATAGGCACCCGTAGGGCCATACCGGTGAGTTTGCCCTTGAGGGCCGGCAGCACCAGGGTAACGGCCTTAGCCGCCCCCGTGGAGGCGGGGATGATGTTTTGCCCCGCCCCGCGACCGCCGCGAAAGTCTTTTTTGGAGGGGCCGTCGACGGTGGGCTGGGAGGCGGTGGAGGCATGGACCGTGGTCATCAGCCCCTCAGCCAAGCCAAAGGTTTCGTGGATGACCTTGGCCACGGGGGCAAGACAGTTGGTGGTGCAGCTGGCGTTAGAGACAATGATGTCGCGGTCGGGGTTAAAGGTCTCATGGTTAACGCCAATCACCAGGGTGTGTACTTTCTCTGGGTCCTTAGTGGGGGCCGAGAGAATCACCCGCTTGGCCCCGGCGGCAATGTGCTGGTGGGCGGTGTCAAAGGTGGTGAAAAGGCCGGTCGACTCCACGACGTAGTCGGCCCCGAGATCTCCCCAAGGCAGTTCGGTGGGGTTGCGCATCGACATACAGGGAATTTTCTTGCCGTCTACGACAATGCCGTCCTCAACGGCTTCGACGGTGCCCTCAAAACGACCGTGGGTAGAGTCGTACTTCAACAGATAGGCGAGGTTGGCCGGAGGCACCAGATCGTTAATGCCGACAAACTCGATGTTGGGGTTTTTGATGCCGCCGCGCAGTACCAGGCGGCCAATGCGGCCAAAGCCATTGATGCCCACTTTTAGGGTTGTCATGGTCAGGTTTCCTTTGCGTAGGTTTACTGTGAGATGTTTCGTTCGAGGCAGCTGTTATCGCATCAGCATGGGGTGCTTAAATAAACATTTCGCAAACAACCCATGATCCCTTGACAAACGGTCATCACTCCCCATCAGGAAATGCTATTGGCATTCTTGCTGTTGGGTAAATATCTACGCTTTTATTTCAGAGTTGTGTTTCGGAACAGGGGAACTAAAATACGTATGGTGCTGCCTGGTTTTGGCCTTCCCTGGGAGGACGTGCTGTGTTTACTGGCCTCGATCTGGTTGTAATTCTGATCGTTTTCGCCGCGTTCTTTTACGCGACAGGATCCGGCAAGAGTTCTGAGTTTAAGCTAGAACCGCTGACCCTGCTGGTGGTCGCCATCGTGGTAGGCATGGTGGCAATGTCTCTGCTGGGCCGCTAACCCGACCTGAAGTTGACGGCTGGCGGATGGGCCAATCTGGCTAAAAAGGTTCCATCTAAACCCTAAGCGGGATTTCTCCGCCACAATCCCAAGGGGCTGTACTCGGGTGCCCAAACGGGTGTTTTTCAAATGAAATACCCAAACTGTTCAAACCTGGTCTAGCTCCATAGCGCCCTATTCTTGAGGCTGCCGCGACCGGCCTCAGGGGCCAAATTCGCCTCCTGGGTCAGGGCTGTTGAACCGGAATCCGTTAAAGAAAAATTGACAGGGGATTGAGAAAGACAGCCAGGCGATTGTAGGTGGCCTGAATGCGATCGCCCTCGAGCACCACATCTGCGGTCGGGTAGTTTTGTAGCACCTCGAGCAGCGTCAGCTGACCGTCATCGCTGGCCGACAGCACCAGGGCTGCTCGCAGCGCCTGCCGATTGGCATCTCCCGCCCTAGTGTGAATCGATTGGCCCAGCTGATCGAGCATCCACTCACCGGGCGGGCTATTTAGGGATCGATCGAGCAGCACTGGGTCAGCGGGGAGGGGACGGATGAGCAGCGATCGCAGCCCATCGGGTTCTTGTCCTGCCATGGCGAGTAACGCCCCCAGCGATCGCGATGGCTCCCCGGTTTCGGCCAGGGTCGCCAGGTCGGCCACGGGTACAGAGCGGCTAAACCCCCGGTACTTGATCAGGACCGATTCAGCCGCCCTCCCCGGCAGGCCGCCGAGAACGCTCAGCCCTAGGCTGGACAGGGCGGCTATGACAACAAGTGACGGCTTCATGGCGATCCCCCCTGAGGTTGACAGGCGGGCAACCCCCTGGGGGTTGCCGCTGGCTAGCGTAAGGACTCAGTATAACGATGCCGATGGTGCGACCGGCGGGGCAGTGGGGTGGGTGTCGGGTTATCAAGGGATGGATTGAGGGCCAGGGTGATGCCTTAAGGCAAGGTAGGGAGGATAGCCTGCGCCAAGTCCGGCGCCCTTGCCGCAAGCGTTAGTCAATGGCGTGCTGAATCCCCAAAATCTTACCGATATGTGGCTATCGCCGACCGCCCAGGAGATTTTGCCTCCGCCTCTGGAGCGATCTATAGCTCAGCCCGGGTGCTGAGGGAATAGCAAAAGCGATCGGCCCGCGAAATGGTTGCCCCATGGAGAACTGGCTGCTGGTCAAGGGTATAGGCTGTATAGCGGTAGATCATGAGGGCGTGGCCCAGGGGTACCTCCAGGTAGCCGCTCAGGTCGTAGTCGGCGTGGGTACATTCCACCACCGCATCTACCCGCTCCAGGGGAATGCCGTTTTGGGCCAGGGTCGGGAAGGTCATCTGCTGCTCCAGCAGAGGGGCAAATTTATCCCCCAGGGCGGCCACCAGGTAAGACATATCTAACCCCCCGGCGGCACCATCCATTCTCAGGAGTTTCTTTTGTAGGTAGACGGACGCTCCGGTGGGTATGCCCAGAGCGGCGGCGGCCTCATCAGGGGCTGGAGCAGGTTCAAACGCGAGGTTCTCGAAGGTGAAGGCGACCCCCTGGCGGGCCAGGTCTTGCTCTAGAAATACTAGCGGGCTAGAGAGGGAGTAGGTGACTTTTTTTTGCGGAGTGACGAAGACGCCCTTGCCCCGGTAGGCGATCGCTAGCCCCTGGCTGACCAAATTTGCCACCGCCTGCCGAGCGGTAATGCGGCTAACGCCAAAGGTTTCCATGATCTGGTGCTCGCTGGGCAGGCGATCGCCCGACCGATACTCCCCCGCCTCAATCTGGTGACGCAGCTTTTCAGAAATGCTGATGTGTAGAGGTGGAGTCATTAGTTGAAGCGGTATTCGAGCGGTCAATGCTTAACGCCATGTCCACAGCTATGGTCGTGCCACCGAAGGGCAAATATGCTAAGCTCACTTGTTATGACAAGTTGAGAGTGGTTGTTCTGGCTGGCGACTGAGTCAGCGGGTCGTTATCTAGGGATAGCGGGTAGGTCGGAGTTTGGTCGCTCTGGCCCGCTGCTACCTCGGTTTTTAACATTATCTGACGTTGTCGAGTCATCTGCTACCGAGCTTTAACCATGCTTACGAATAGTATCTCTGTTGATGGGCCTAGAACCGTACCTACAAACCCGCGCCAAATTTTGTCCGCCGAGGCATTGAGTCAGCTCAACCGGCGATCGAACTGGGCTGGATCTGGGCAATTTATCGGCCATCTGGGGGCGATCGCCCTCAGTGGCTATGCCTGGGGCTACCTGTGGTCTACGGGCTCACCGTGGCTGGCACTGCCGGCGCTGGTGGTCTGCGGGGCCGGTCTAGCGCTGATGTTCTGCGCCATGCACGAGTGTTGCCACCGCACCGCCTTTGCCAACCCCCGCCTCAACGACGGAGCCGCCTGGCTGGCGGGTCTGCTGTCGTTCTACAACAGCACCTTCTATCGCCGCTACCACAAGTGGCACCACCGCTACACCCAAATCCCTGGCAAGGATCCCGAGCTGGAGGATCCAAAACCTGTCAGCCTGGGCGACTACCTCTGGCAGCTCAGCGGCATTCCCTGGTGGATTGGCAAGGTGCAGTGCCACAGCCGGGTCGCCGTAGGCAATCTAGAGGGCTGCTACTACATTCCTGAGGGTGGCCGCGCGGAGGTGGTGCGATCGCTGCGGCTGCAACTGCTGACCTACGGAGCGGTGATCGCCGTCTCCACCCTGCTGGGCCATCCGTGGTTTTTGTTCACCTACTGGGTGCTACCCCTGGCGGTGGGCCAACCCCTGCTGCGGTTTGTGCTGCTGGCCGAACACACCGGCTGCCCCAACACCGAAAATCCCCTCGCCAATACCCGCACCACCCTCACCCGCTGGCCCCTGCGCTGGCTGATGTGGAATATGCCCTACCACGCCGAACACCACCTGTACCCGTCTATTCCGTTTCATGGGTTAGCATCGGCCCACGGGCAGTTAAAGCCCTACTTTGAGCGGGTAGAGGCCGGGTATGTGCAGGTCAATCGCGGCATTGTTGCCGACTTTAGCTAGGAGATCGCCATGGCAGCGTCGGGGCGCTTTGAATTAAAGGATTTTCCGTTGCAGTGTGGCGTGGTGCTGCCGTCGGCGCAGGTGGTGTACCAGGTATATGGCGAGCTGAAGGGCAATGGCACCAACGCCATTCTCTACCCCACCTCCTACGGGGCCCAGCACACCGACGTGGACTGGCTAGTGCGCCCCGACGGCATTCTCGACCCCAGCCGCTGGGGCGTGGTGATGGTGAATATGTTTGGCAACGGCCTCTCCACCTCCCCCAGCAACAGCCCGACGGTAGCCACGCCGGGCGTCTACTTTACCCACTACGACAACGTGCGGGCCCAGCACGCCCTCATGCAGGAACTGGGAATTGACCAGTGGGCCTTAGTCTACGGCTGGTCGATGGGGGCGCAGCAGGGCTACCACTGGGCGACCCTCTACCCCGACCGGGTGCAGCGCCTGGCCGCCCTCTGCGGCACGGCTAAAACCACCGACCACAACAAAATCTTTCTCTACAGCCTGCGGGCCGCCCTCACTGGCGACCCCACCTGGAACGGCGAACGGTTTGAGGGCACGCCCGATCGCGGCTTTCACACCTTTGCCCAGATCTACGCCAGTTGGGCGGCCTCCCAGGCCTACTACCGGGCCAAACCCTACCTGGCCTGGGGCTACGACACCCTCGAAGACTACATTTTGCGCGGCTGGGAGGCGGGCTACCGCAAGCGCGATCCCCACAACCTGCTGGCCATGATCGACACCTGGCTGCGCTGCGACGTGGGCAACAATCCGGTGTACCAGGGCGACTACGTCAAAGCCATGGCGTCGATTAGTGCTCAAACCCTGGTGATGCCAGCCACCACCGACCTGTACTTTACGCCCGAGGACTGCGCAGCCGAGGCAGCGCTGATTGCCAACGCGACCTATCTGCCGATTCCGTCGATTTGGGGCCACCGGGCGGGGAATCCGTACCAAAATCCTGAGGACGAGGCCTTCATTCAAGGGGCGATCGCAGACCTCCTGAGCTAACTCCCAAAATATAACGGTGGCGACTGTACTGCTCAGAAAATAGGATTTTCTCCCAGGGCTTCCCCTGGGTGCCGCGCTGGGTTGATTGCTTATGGCTACTCAATTTATTGCTGAGCCTGGGACGGCACCGCTTCTGCAACTGACCAGGGCTTCAAGCTATCAGGGTCGTCCAACCCAAATGTCCATTGCCATACCCTCGGGCTAATTAAAAAAATCCCCCGCCAGAGTTAGCCCGATGTGGGCAGACTGCTTTCCAGTCATCAACGTTTGAACCAAAAAACTGGCGAATTTTCATCAAGCCCAGTTAGGCATTTAGGTCGTTTTTATGAAGACTGAAAGGGAATAAAAGAGAAGCTCATACTTTATCCGTAAAAATACTGAGACAGCCAAAATAATTTACCAAAGCATCACAGAATTCTATCAGTGAATTCGCAGATTCTTGCCGGTCTTTTGCGTACTCTGAAGGGGTTCCCTCAGAACGTGGGCAGCTCTGCCCACCGCGTTGTGTTTATGGATAATTCTCCCTCTCGTCGGATTGTTTTACCGGTCCTATTGGCTTCTATCGTGGGATTGACAGCCTTCCTCTGGCCCCTAGCCTTTACCCACAGCAAGGGGATGTCGCAAAAACTGTCCTCGCCTCTCAGTCAGTGGGTCAAACCAGCACTGATCCCAAGTCAGCCCAAAGAGTTTTCAGTTCGCTACATCGGCTTTGCCCTCTTATCGAGTGCGGCCATTGGCGTGGGTACAGCCAGAGCGATGGACCAGCGTCAGCGCGGGGTCCATCGCCACCAGCAGCTTTTAGAGCAGGTCTTGACAGCCTTGAACACTCCTCAAGCCTTGTCCTCGGAGGAAGCATCCCCTTCACATGATCTTGTGAATGAATTGTCAGACTGGGCGGCCGGCAAAGTACCTGCCCCCGCCGACTCTACCGCACTGGCCCCGCTGCCCCTTGGCCACCCTGAGCGCCCATCAGGGGTGAGAGCCCAATAGGCAAACCTACTGTATTGGCTAAACATTACTAGTAAGCAAACTTGAGCAAAACAGGCATGGATCTCCAAACTCTAGAAAATCTTTGGAAAGCCTTTGTGGACGGAGAACGAGACTTTACCGGAATTAACCTGGCTGGGGCCGACTTAAACCACTGGAGTCTAGCCCGAGTCGACTTTTGGGGCGCCGACTTTAGCGGCGCTAACCTAGCCCAAGCCAATTTTCGCCGGGCTAACCTCAAAGAAGCTCTATTTAACAATGCCAACCTAATCGGGGCTGACCTGCGCTGGGCTGACCTACGCGAGGCCGTGTTCCTGGGAGCCGACCTCAGGGATGCCCGCCTAGAAGGGGCGATATACAACCCGAAAACCCTCTTCCCCAGAGGGTTCTGCCCGGTTGATGCCCGCATGGTGAACCTAGAACCTGGGGCAACCCTTGCCACCAAAGACCTGCGGGAGCGAGACCTCGGGGGCGCGGATCTGAGCGGTGCCGATCTGAGCGGTGCCCTATTGGTTAACAGCCAACTGTTTGGGGCGGTGCTCAAAAAGGCCAACTTGCTTAGCGCCCTGTTGGGCGATAGCGACCTCCGCTATACCGATCTGCGCCACGCTACCCTCATGCTGGCCGATCTGAGCGGGGCCGACCTGCGCCACGCCGATTTGCGCCAGGCCAATTTGATTGGCGCTAACCTGCGGAACTGCCAGCTAACCGATGCCCACTTAGCAGGGGCGCTATATTCTGACAGTACTCGGTTTCCCCAGCGGTTTGAAGTGCCCCCTACACTCCATCGCCTAGGTCCAGGAGTTTCACTGTGGGGGGCGGACCTCAGCGGGGCTAGGTTGACCGGGGTCGATCTGCGGGGAGCCAATTTAGCCAGGACTAACCTCATGCATGCCGATCTGTGGGGGGCCTGTCTCGCCAACGCCGACCTCAGCGGGGCCAACCTACTGGGCACCAACCTGCTGGGCACGGATCTGTCCGGGGCCAACCTAAGCCAGACCAACTTGATGCAAGCCATCATTGATGTGCCAGAGGATACAACCGCCAAGATATCCTTCAGCCGTCAGTTAGCCTAGGGCGAGCAGGGTACATCAGGGCATGGGTGGTAGGCAGGGCAAGCTGGTCCATGGCCCTGGGTATAGTCGCTGCTACCCATGCCGCTAACGGCTAATCACAGCAAGGGCAGCTGGCTACCATCGGCAGGTGGCACCTCATAGCCTAGGTGGTGGCGAGCGGCTGAGGTGACGACTCGGCCCCGAGGCGTACGCTGCAGGTAGCCAATCTGCAGCAGATAGGGCTCATACACCTCTTCAATGGTTTGGGGATCTTCGCCCGTAGAAGCGGCCATGGTGTCGAGACCCACCGGGCCACCGCCAAAATTTTCCACCATGACCGACAGTAGGCGGCGATCGGTCCAGTCGAGGCCGCAGGGGTCAACGTTGAAGAGCTCTAGGGCCTCAGCCGCCAAGGCGGCGGTGATGGGACCTGCCGCCTTCACCTCAGCATAGTCACGCACTCGGCGCAGCAGGCGGTTGGCAATCCGAGGGGTTCCCCGGGCCCGGCGGGCGATTTCTTCGGCCCCAGGAGTCTCGATGGGGGTGTGCAATACATCGGCGGTGCGGAGCACGATGGGCGTTAGCTCATCGTGCTCGTAGAACCGCAGCCGCTGAATCAAGCCAAAGCGATCGCGCAGTGGTGAGCTCAGCGCCCCTACCCGCGTTGTCGCTCCTACCAGCGTAAAGGGGCACAGCGGAATGCTGCGGGTGCGAGCCGATTGCCCTTTCCCGATGGTGATGTCGAGGCGAGAGTCCTCCATGGCCGGATACAGAATTTCTTCGGTGACCCGGGGCAGGCGGTGAATTTCATCGATAAAGAGAACATCGCCGGGCTTGAGGTTAACCAGCAGCCCAGCGATGTCTCGCGGGCGCTCCAGGGCTGGGGCCGTGGTAATTTTGCAGGTCACTCCCATCTCCTGGGCTAAGATCAGCGCCATGGTGGTTTTACCAAGCCCCGGCGGCCCGTACAGCAGCAGATGATCGAGTGGTTCTTGGCGAGATTGAGCAGCCTTTATGGCAATGCCCAGCACCTCTTTGAGGGAGGCCTGACCAATATAGTCCTGCAGCCGCTGGGGGCGGAGGCTGTCCTCAGCGGCGATCGCCTTGGGTGAAGCTTCTGCCCCTTGGGCACCCAAGTCTTCAGGTTGAATCTCTCCCCCTTTCACCAGGGAGAGCAAGGGTTGCACCGTTGCATTATCCGGGACGGAAGACCGAGCCTCCGAGGCCTGCTGGGGCGACGACGCAGAGTCATCAGGAGTATGGGACGAAACAATGGCCATAGGAGAGCCCAAGGGTCAGCCTCCCCATCATACTGTGGTGCATTTGCACTATCAAGCTACAGTGGCACAAACCAGTAGCCCAACCGTCCATGGAGCCAGTAATTCTGAGCTAAGGACAATTCTAGAAACGAAAATACCCGAGAATTTTGATTCCTCTCAAGGGCGCAGAGCCTACGCCCCTACATGGGGACATCTTCTTTCTTGGAAATTACCTAAAGTTGAAATCAGCAGTCCGACATCGGTGAATTAATAACTTACGTCATCCTAAAGGAGGATACATGGACTCTTTACAGCCCGGCTTCGGGTTAAAAATAGCGACTGCCAGGATTAGGCCGAATATTCTGAAAAGATGTGGTTCGGTCAGTCTTGAGCCTAGCATAGGGATATGTTTTGGCCAGGGGGAAGACCCATCCCTTAATCTATGATAACCATTCCAGATCCGTAGTGAATTCTGACTGTTTCTGGCACTGATAGACTGGGCCGCCAGATGGGTAAGCATTGCCGAAAAAGGGGCTGGGAATCCGGGTAGCTATTGGATGGAATGGTTGCCAGCACTGCCATCTAACAGTTCTAGCCCTCTAGGTCGGGAAATTTTTGGCTCAAAAATACGCTCATTATTCAGTTCATTTCCTCGGTGATATAGTCCATCGCTCAAATACCAACCTGTTTAATTCTGGCAGCTAAAAATAGTCTATTTAATCTCTTCCAAAAGGTAGACAAGACGATTCATTCCCATGGTGGATATGGGCCAGGAAAGTCTGTTCTAAGCTTGCGTAAGCGTTGAGTGGTTCAGAAGTCACACGGCATCCTGCGATGCACTCAGCCTGTTCATTTATCCTCAATGGAGGCTCCGATGTCTAACCCTAGAGTTGAATCTGATAACTACGATCCGAATTTGATTCCGGCGGAAACAGCCGCGCGCAAAGAGCGTGAAGGTGGCGGATATAAGCAGGTGCCGGATGAGGCTGGGGAAACCATCGACACGAGCGGTGGTTACACCGTAGACCGGGAGGGCTTGGTCAATAACTACGCTATTGAGCCAGAAATGTATATCGACGAACCAGGTGACCTGCGGGAAGAGCAGGTCGCCGAAGGGGAGCAGCGGCAAGCTGAACTGCGTGCAATTAACCAAACCGATGAAAGCGGCAAAGTAACCAGCGGCAGTGATGAGCGCAGCAAGGGTGTTGGGCGAATCTAGCTGTGGCTCGAAATGTAGCATTCCTGTAACGGTTGATGCACTGACGCGATCGCGGCGCGAGAATAGGGGTGTGGGCGTTACGCTGCACCTCTAATTCTTTTGAAGCCTTTGCCACAATGACCCCAGCTACCCTGAGAGAATTGGTGAATCGCTACTACCAGGCGGGAGCCCGCGACCTACACGGGTTAGATCTCCAAGGACTAGATCTGGCCTCAGCCCGTTTATCGGAGACCGATCTGCGCCGGACCAACTTGGCCCGGGCCAACCTACACCAGGCCGATCTCACCCACATTGACGGCTATCAGATCAATCTGGCCCAGGCCGACTTGAGAAACGCATCTCTGGCCAATGCAGTTTTGCGCGAAGCCAGCCTGTACAGGGCCCACTGCTACCGGGCAACGCTAGTCAATGCCGATCTGCGCGAGAGCCACCTCGAGCATGCCGATCTGAGTCACGCCAACCTAGAAGGGGCAAACCTCACCCAGGCCAACCTAGCCCATGCCAATCTCTACTGGGCCAATCTGCGCCATACCAACTTGACCGGGGCAACCCTGACCGGAGCGAACCTGACCGGAGCAAAATTTTGCCAGACTGTGATGCCCGACGGCTCACAGCGGGACTCAGACTGTTCTTCTCTCAAGTCGTAGAAGCTGGGGCGCTATTGCGGCAGTGCGCTGAGCGGTGGCAAGACATAAATTTGACGCTGGATCTAGGGGACTGTTGCTGTACCTACCGCTAGCGCTACCCCAGGCGGTGACAGTCGTAGCGCTGGCCACTGCGCTTAGGACATGGGTCACGACCACTGGCATACCCTGGGGCAGCAGCTGCCCGAGGCGTCGTTTAACCTTGACCCTGGCCCTGTCTCTGATAGCGAGGCTGCCCTTAAACTGCTGGTTTTGTTAACAACATCCCCCTGCCGGGGATGTTAGCCTATGGGAGAAAGACATCCCCCGTGAGGGCCATCGCATGGTTGCAACCCCCGACATTATCCAATCCTCTACCTCGACTTCCCCCGACGGCGGTAGCAGCAAAGTAGCCGTATTGCTCATGGGCTATGGCGAAGTCGAAAGCTACGAGGACTTTGCCAACTACAATGAGCAAGCTCTAAATCTGCTCACTGCCAAGTTCGCCCCTGTACCCACCTGGGTCTACCCTCCCCTGGCCAAAGTGTTGGCCGCCTTTGACCTACACGAGTGGAGCCACCAGCACGGCAACTTTATCTCCCCTCACAACGCTATTTTTGAAGCTCAGCGAGCGGGCATTGAAGCCAATCTGAAGGAGCGGTGGGGCGATCGCATCAAGGTCTTCAAAGCCTTCAACTTCTGTAAGCCTTTTCTGCCCGACCAGGTGCTCGAGCAGGTCAAGCAAGAGGGTTACGATAAGCTTCTGATCTATCCCCTGCTGGTGGTCGATTCTATTTTCACCAGCGGCATTGCGATCGAGCAGGTCAACGACGCCCTCGCCAAACTCTCCGACGGTACCGAGCATTGGGTGCAGGGAATGCGCTACATTCCCTCCTTCTTTGATGCACCCGACTACATTGACTACCTGGCCACCATGGTCGAGGAAAAAATTAAAAGCCATCTGGCCGTCGCTCACCTACCCTCCCAAACCGGCATCGTGCTGATGAACCACGGCTGTCCCCACGAAGCCAAAGGCTTTACCTCCGGTATTGACGAAAGCCAAAAGCTCTACGACAAAGTGCGCGATAAACTGATCTACAAGTACCCGCTGATCTCCGTGGGCTGGCTCAACCACGACACGCCCCTGATCAAGTGGACCCAGCCCAACGCCGACCTGGCCGCCCGCAACCTGATCGATCTGGGAGCCACCGCTCTGGTATTTATGCCCATCGGGTTTGCCACCGAAAATCACGAAACCCTGCTGGATGTAGAACACATTATCGAAGGGCTGCGCCGCAAGCGCCCCGATGTCACCTACGTGCAAATGCCCTGTGTCAATGACGACCCAGCCTTCTTGGCCATGGCCGCCACCTGGGCCGATAAGCACATCGCCGATCTGCTAGAGGAAGATGCTCTAGCGATCAACCCCTCCCTGGCGGCATCTCAGGCGGCAGCGGTGCACAGCCACCACGGCCATACTCATGATCACCACCTGCCGGGGCATGATCATGGCCACAGCCACGACCACGGTCATCACCATCACTAGAGGGATGATTAGCCCAAAAATAATTAGAAGCGGGGCCTCTCATGACGAGAGGCCCCGCTTCTAGTAACAATTAATTTAGAGCACCCACTTAATACTTAGACGTCAGCAGCCAACCCGAGGAACCGGGACGTTGACGGTGCATCCATACCCTGATCATATTGGGGAGAGTGATGGGACTCAGCAAAACCGCCAGGGCGAGAAAAGCCCAGCTACTCACCAGAGTTTTAGGTTGAGACGGGTCGCTGAGAAATGGACCCAAAGCTAGCAGCAAAACCGTCAGCGATATCAACAGATAAAGTTGCAGAATCATGGTTTGTTGATAGTTCAATTGCCTTGTCTTTAGATTGCCCTTTCCAGACTTGCCTCAACAGGGTAGGAACACCGAATTCCTTAGCCCTTGGCAGATTAGTGCCTGGGTTCCCTGACCAGAGTCCGCCTGAAAATTAGGCTTGCCTGCCAAAAAGCTTGTAAGCGTCCCTACAACTATGCTGGCTGAGCGAAGTCGAAGCCAAAACCCACACGAGGTGTCCCCTTCGACTCCGCTCAGGGGACGGTTACAAAGCTTGAGGGGCAATCCAGGCTAAGGATTGAGTATGAGACGAGATCAGGTTTGAGATTATTCCCCCGGCGATTGCTGGGAGTTATCTTTTCCTTGGCCCAACCCCGTGACAGACCCGTTCAAACCCGCTAGAATCACCGATTAATACAGGTGTTCTTAGTGACGGACGGGTTATGCCAGTGAGTTCAGGTCAGATCAAAGCCCTGCTCGACCAAAAGCGCGATGCGTTCAGTTCCTTTAGTCGGGCCAAGTTTGAGCTGCTGCACGCCTACAACCAGGCCTGGATAGACTTTGCGGCCTTGTCTCCGACCCGGCAAATAGCGCTGCTGCCCTCTACTGAACTCGCTGGAGCACGACCTTTAGAAGCCCTGACGACTAAGCAAAAACCTAAGAAGGGCATTGTGCCGTTCTTTTTTGCCGAGTCTGGGCCGGTGGGCGATCGCTGGACCAACCGCGAACAGAGTGCCCAGTGGGTGCAGACCGTCCTAGAAGACATCACCACCTTTGCGGTCGACGGCTCCCAGATTTCCCCCGGCAAAGATATCTCCATTCCCATTGCGCTGCTGCAAATTGGCTGGTTTGAAAACCCCCACAGCGCCACACGCCCCTACAACAAGGATGTGCGGGTGGATCTGATGACCCCTTCAGACCTGGGGCCAAACCCAGCCCAGCCCGTGGAGCGTCGGGTCAATATTCGCCGCTTTCAAATGGAAGTGGCGCGCCTAGTGGAGTACATTGACGCCTGCCAGCAGCCCGATCGCACCCTAGTCTTCTTCGACGGCGCCCTGGTGGTCACCTTTGCTGAGGCCTTTGACCAGGAGAGCCAAACCGCCTACGTACAGTCGATGCTCTCCCTGCTGGAGGCGAGCGATCGCAAGCGTGTGCCCCTAGTGGGCTATGTCGATACGTCCTATGCCCACGACCTCACCACTATGCTGCACCATAGCCACGGCCTTGAGGCCACCGAAGGCATCCACGATGCCCAACTGCTGTCGCGACTGATGGATTGGGGCGATCGCACAGCGGTGTTTCAATGCGATCGCGGCGGTGTGCTCGACCAGTACGGCCCCTACACTGACCAGATTGCCTTCACCTATCTCAAAACCACCCGCGACGGCTATCCCGTACGCCTCGAAATGCCCCGATGGATGTGGGAAAGCGGCCAGATGACCCAATATCTCAACTGGGTGCGCGGCGAAGTCATCATCGGCGGCGGCTATCCCTACAGCATCGAAACCGCCGACCAAACCGCCGTGCTGCAAGGCCAAGACAAACACCTCTTTCTACGAGTGCTGCAAGACTGGGCCGAGCGCGAAGAGATTAATCTGCGCCTCTCTCGCAAAATGGTCAGCAAGCAGCGCCGCCGCTAGACCCGACAAAAGCCAATTATAAAGTCTCGGTAAACCGCCACTAAATATCCGTAATTTGCCCTAAATACTTCCTCTACTGAGAATGCTTAAGTAAAAGAGCATACTCAGAAACTCATATCTGTTTCGGAGAAACCATCAGACGCAAACGCCCCCTTTCGTCTATGGCTACTGCCTACAGTGCCTAATCACGGAGGATTTGCCCTACATGAAAGCGTTCACAGTTCTCAGCTCAGCCCTGGTACTGACCGGTCTCTTGGGGACAATGGCCCCCGATGCCCTAGCCAAAGGAAACTCTGACAAAGCTAAGGATAGCGGCGGTAGCCAGCCTGCCGCCCCCCTTACCTGTGCCAGCGGCTCGGTGACCAGTAATCCGCTGGCCGGAGGGTCTTCCCTCAGTTTTAGCGAGTGCTTAACCAAGTCTGGCAACGATTTCAACAGCAGCCTGACGTCTGATCTCACCACCTTTCTCAACACCACCCTCGGCACAGACAGTTGGGTGTCGGGCGGTAAGTACGACTCTGGCCAGCTCTCCCAGCTACCCAGCAGCTCCGGCGTCGAGTCTCAAGACTTTGGCTTTAGCTGGGTGCAAACCGGCAAAGGCAAGGGCACCTGGAGTTTGACCCAGGCAATTACCACTCCCTTCGTGATTAGCCTCAAGGCGGGCAATGCCTACACTGCCTACTACGTCGATGGCAGCACCCCTACACTGGGGGGTGCCTGGGCTACCTTCGACCAAAAAGATCTGTCCCACGCGTCCATTTTTGTTGCCAAGGGCGATCTGACGCCCGAAGATCCCACAACCAAGGTTCCAGAGCCTGCATCGACTGTGGCGTTAGTGCTGGTCGGGCTCAGCGCTGTGGGTCTGGCGCGCAAAAAGCAGGATGAGGTGGCCTAGTTTCTATAGTCCGACGTTACCCACAAGGCTCCGGCGACTTACCCCTGTCGTCGGAGCTTTTCTGCAGAAAGGCTCTCTACCCGCTTTAGCCTGTGGTTGAATCGGAGAAGAACGCGCTAGAGAATATCGCCCATGACCCCACCACAACCACAGACCCGCCAGGAAACTGACAGCATGGGGGCGATCGCGGTGCCCAGCGATCGCTACTGGGGGGCGCAGACCCAGCGATCGATTCGCTACTTTTCCATTGGCCAAGACAAAATGCCCCTGGAGGTGGTGCAGGCGATCGCCATTACCAAAAAAGCCTCGGCCCTGGCCAACGCGGCCCTGGGTAAACTGTCTCAGGACAAGGCTAAGCTGATTGTGCAAGCCGCCGATGAAATTATCACGGGCCAGCTCGACGATCACTTCCCCCTCCACGTTTGGATGACCGGCAGCGGCACCCAGTGCAACATGAACGTCAACGAGGTGATTGCCAACCGCGCGATCGAGATCGCAGGCGGGGTGATCGGCAGCAAAACCCCCATTCACCCCAACGACCACGTCAATATGTCGCAGTCGTCCAACGACGTGTTTCCCACGGCGATGCACATTGCCGCGGCCCAGGCCCTCACCCACACCCTGCGCCCCGCCGTCACCCAGCTGAGACAGGCCCTGGATGAAAAGGCTAACGACTGGGCCGACATCGTTAAAATTGGCCGCACCCATATGCAAGACGCCGTGCCCCTTACCCTGGGCCAAGAATTCTCAGGCTACGTGGGCATGCTCGACGATAATCTCAAGCGGATTGAGGGTGTGCTACCAGGACTGTATGAACTGGCGCTGGGGGGAACTGCCCTGGGCACAGGGCTCAATGCCGGGCCAGGCTTTGCCGAAGCTGCCGCCGAACATATTGCCGCGATCGCGAGGCTGCCTTTCGTCACCGCTCCCAACAAATTTACGGTCATGGGTGCCCACGATGCCATGGTCATGGCCAGCGGCGTGCTGAAGACCCTGGCCGTGTCGCTCTACAAAATTGCCAACGACATTCGCCTGCTCAGCTGTGGCCCCCGAGCGGGCTTTGCCGAGCTGCATCTGCCCGAAAACGAGCCGGGGTCATCGATTATGCCGGGCAAGGTCAACCCCACCCAGTGCGAGGCCCTGGCCATGGTGGCAGTACAGGTCATGGGCTACGACGCAGCGGTGGCCTTTGCCGGGGCCAGCGGCTACCTCGACATGAATGTCTACAAGCCAATGATGATCTTTAACCTGCTGCAGTCGGCGCGACTGATGGCCGACAGCTGCCGCAACTTCACCGAGTTTTTGGTGGCGGGCATGACCCCCAACCGCAAAAAAATTGCCCAATATGTAGAGCAGTCCTTGATGCTGGTGACCGCCCTCAGCCCTGCTATTGGCTACGACAAGGCGTCTCAAATTGCCCACCACGCCTTCGAGCACGACCTCACCCTGAAGCAGGCTGCCCTGGCCCTGGGCTACGTGTCTGAAGCCGAGTTTGACACCCTGATCGTCCCCCACCGCATGACCCAACCCTAGGCCCAGCAGCCGATTGAAGGTCCACACCCGTGGAATGTTAAGGACTATGTTGATTTACTCAGGTTACTCAGGTTCGTGGCAGCCATTCCCGTATGATCATCCTTAAAGTTTGTAAATTTTCCTAAGATTCTGGAGATTCAAACGTGTCTCTTCCGCTACTAAATTACTCCCCGTCCAGCCAAAATCAACGTGTTGCCGCTTACGAAGTCGGTGGCGACGAACAGCCCAGAATTTTCTCCACCGATGACCTGTACACGAGCAGCGATATGGATGCGCTGATCAACGCAGCCTATCGGCAGATGTTCTTCCACGCGTTCAAGTGCGATCGCCAGGTCTTTCTGGAGTCGCAGCTGCGCAATGGCCAAATTACCGTGCGCGACTTTATCCGTGGGTTGGCGCTATCGCCCACCTTCTACAGCAGCTTCTACGAAAAGAACAGCAACTATAAGTTTGTTGAGCACTGCGTCCAGAAGATTTTAGGGCGCGACGTTTACAGCGATCGCGAAAAAATTGCCTGGTCGATCGTAGTGGCCAATAAGGGCATTCAGGGCCTGGTAGACGAGCTCCTCGACAGCGAAGAGTATATGTCCAGCTTTGGCTACAACACCGTGCCCTACCAGAAGCGCCGGATCCTGCCCGGTCGTGCCGAAGGTGAGCGTCCCATCCACATCAAGAACCCCCGCTACGACGCCTACCACCGCACTATTTTGGGCTTCCCTCAAATTGTCTGGCAATCCCAGGTCAAGCGGTTTGTGCCCCAGGAGAGAAAGGTTACCGCTGGCAACCCCCAAGCCTTTCTTGGTATGGCGCGCAGCATCGGCGCTACGGGCGCGGCCCCCGCTCGCGTGTCCACGGGCGAGATCAACATCGCCACCGCCGTACCCTACCGCAAGGTGTCCGTTGACTGAGGTGGCATCCAACCCCTTTGGCTAGATTTCTAGAACACCGCAGGGGATGCAGACGCTGTCTGCATCCTTTTTTTGCATAGGGCTGGGGGCGGCCTGGTGGTAGCCGCCTATGGCCAAAAAAAATCCCATGGCTTTCGCCAGTGGGATATTTCAGGGTGCATCTACCATTCACCTTTTCTGCCTAGACGGGCCATCGTCCGGAAAAGTTGCGGGATTTTTTGGGCAATTAGTTGGCAATTAGTTGGCAATTAGTTGGGGAGATCCGCGTTGCGCAGAACATCAGCTTGCTCCCGGAGCGAAATCGCCCAGTCTTGGGAACCGCTGGCCTCAAGCAGATCGGCAGCTTTTTCAAAGTCGGCGATCACCAGCTCGCGCGCTTCAAGGGGAATGTCCCCTGGCCCCTCGATGGCCTCCCCCTGATCTAGGTAGACCTGCCCCAAAACGGACTGGGCCCGCCCTAGGTAGGCGGATGACTGGTCAGGGTCAATCTCAATAGCCTTGGTGTAAACGACAACAGCTTCGGAGTAATCTTCGGCCAGGGCTAGGGTTTCGGCCTCGGCGTAGGTGATCTCAAACTCCGTCGAAGTCCGTACCATCAAGTCATAGTCGCCCCCCTGACCAGAAAATGATTTCGCTACCACGGTGTAGGTATCGTCGGCGGGCAGAGTGATGATAATTTTGGCATTGAGGGTGCCACCAAAATCGTCATTGGAAGCAATGACAGTTTCGCTTGAGTCCAGCAGGCTCAGGACTGGGTCAAAGTCTGGGCTATCCAGGGTGATGGTAATCGACTGCCCGGCAGTCCCATCAAAGGAATAGGTCGACTCCGCCGGATAGATCGTGCCTGCCTCCTGCAGCACCGTCTCAGCCCTAGCGGGCACGGTTACTGCGCCCGCCAGTAGCCCGACCAGCACCGCAGGAGCTACCGCCTCCGCAGACCACAACCTTCTGACGGGAAACAGCCGTAAAAAACCCATGCAACCTCCTAGGAACACAACAGATACGCAACAGGGAAATCTTGCCATGCAGCCTAGCACAGCCTGGAATAACGCTGGTCAGTATCCCCACCAGGCTATGGTAATACTGAGTATGTTAATGAGCCCCCACCTATGCCCCGCTTGCCCTCACTTCTAATTGGCTTTGGAATGATGGCTATTCTGGAGGGCCGAGCCATGGCCTTGCCGCCCCCAGAGGAGATTCCTGAAGAAATTCTGCGCACTGAGGTGATTCCCGAGGCGCGATCGCCCCTCGACGGTGAGCCCATCTCCGCAGCGGAGTATGCTGTCCTGCAGGATAACCTGCGCAATGTCAGTATTGGTGCGATCGTCAATCCTGAGATCGCTGAACTCATCCAACTCCTGCGGTTCAGGCGGGTATTTAAGCCAATTCTTCCCTTCCTGCCCTAGGGGTGCGGAAGGCCACAAGCCTCAAAAATTTCCCTGTGGAAACCACTAAGTTTTGTTACTCTATTCCGCAGATAGTAAATTCTCACCGCCCGTATATATCCCCCGTGGACGTTTAAAAACATGCCTGCAACCGTTGACGCTGAGCAGATTGACCGGATCGTTTGGAACCAGCACCACGACCCCTTTGAGATTTTGGGGCCGCACATGGTGCAGCAGGATGGTCAAACGGTCTGGGCCGTAAGGGCCTACCTGCCCCAGGCCGACAAGGCCTGGGTTGTGCTGCCCCAGGAGCACAAAGAAGTGGCGATGGAGTCTAACCACAACCCCCATTTCTTTGAGTGTGTGCTGGAGGTCCAGGACCTGGCCAACTATCAGCTCAAGTACGTCATCGGTGACCACGTCCACGTCATCTACGACCCCTACGCTTTCAAGACCCGCGCCATCACCGACTTCGACATTCATCTGTTTGGGGAAGGCAACCACCACCGCATCTACGAAAAGCTAGGGGCACACTTCACCGCCGTTGAGGGCGTGACCGGCGTGTACTTTGCGGTGTGGGCTCCCAACGCGCGCAATGTCTCAGTGCTGGGCGACTTCAACTTTTGGGATGGCCGCAAGCACCAGATGCGCCGCCTTTCCAACGGCATTTGGGATCTGTTCATACCAGGGCTGGAGACCGGGGCCCACTATAAGTACGAGATTAAGAACTACGACGGCCATATTTACGAGAAGTCGGATCCCTATGGCTTTCAGCAGGAAACCCGGCCCAAAACCGCCTCCATCGTCACGGACCTGGACAGCTACGCCTGGCAGGACGGCGAGTGGATGGAGAAGCGCCGTCAAACAGAGCCGTTGACTCAGCCCGTCTCTATCTATGAGCTGCACCTGGGCTCCTGGCTGCACGAGTCTTCCGCTAATCCCGCTCTGCGCCCTGACGGCACCCCGGAACCCGTTGTCACCGTAGCCGAACTCAAGCCCGGGGCTCGATTTCTCACCTATCGCGAACTGGCAGAACGGCTGATTCCCTACATCAAGGAACTCGGGTTTACCCATGTTGAGCTCCTGCCCGTCGCCGAGCACCCCTTCGATGGCTCCTGGGGCTATCAGGTGACGGGCTATTACGCCGTCACCTCCCGCTATGGCACCCCTGAAGACTTTATGTACTTCGTCGACCAGTGCCACGCCAACGGCATCGGCGTCATTGTCGACTGGGTGCCGGGCCACTTTCCCAAGGATGGCCATGGGCTAGCGTTCTTTGACGGTACTCACCTCTACGAGCACGCCGACCCGCGCAAGGGGGAGCACAAGGAGTGGGGCACCCTGGTGTTTAACTATGGCCGCAACGAGGTGCGCAACTTTTTGGTGGCCAACGCCATCTTCTGGTTTGAGAAGTACCACATCGACGGAATCCGCGTGGATGCGGTGGCGTCGATGCTCTACCTTAACTACTTCCGCAAAGACGGCGAGTGGGTGGCCAACGAGTACGGCGGCTGTGAGCACATTGAGGCGGCAGACTTTCTGCGCCAGGTAAACCATGTGCTGTTCACCTACTTCCCTGGGGTGCTGTCGATCGCAGAAGAATCCACCGCCTGGCCGATGGTTTCCTGGCCGACCTACGTGGGCGGGCTGGGCTTTAACCTGAAGTGGAACATGGGCTGGATGCACGACATGTTGGATTACTTCAACATGGATCCGTGGTTCCGGCAGTTTCACCAGAACAACGTCACCTTCAGCATTTGGTACGCCTTTACCGAGAACTTTATGCTGGCCCTCTCCCACGATGAAGTGGTGCACGGCAAGAGCAATATGCTGGGCAAAATGCCGGGCGACGAATGGCAGAAGTTCGCCAACCTGCGCTGCCTCTACACCTACATGTTCATGCATCCGGGCAAGAAAACCCTGTTCATGAGCATGGAGTTTGGCCAGTGGAGCGAGTGGAACGTGTGGGGTGACCTGGAATGGCATCTGCTGAAGTACCAGCCCCATGCCAGCTTGAAGCACTTTATGGGCAAGCTCAACGAGTTCTACCGCAGCGAACCCGCCCTCTACACCCAAGATTTTGACCAGGCGGGCTTTGAGTGGATTGACTGTAGCGACAACCGCCATAGCGTGGTGTCGTTTATTCGCCGCGACAAGGGCAGCGACGACTTTGTGGTGGTGGTGTGCAACTTCACGCCCCAGCCCCACAGCCACTACCGGGTGGGCGTACCGGAACAGGGCTACTACAGGGAGCTCTTCAACAGCGATGCCCGCGACTTTGGCGGCAGCAACATGGGTAACCTGGGCGGCAAGTGGTCTGAGGATTGGGCTTTCCACAACCGACCCTACTCCCTAGACCTAACCCTGCCGCCCCTGGGGGTCATTGTGCTAAAGCTGGCTCGGGAAGACACCCAGAAAGCCCTGTCGGGTCAATAAGCCGGGCGGGGCAGTCAATTCCCACCATCCTTCGGATTGCCCTGCTATCTGGCGCAATCCGGAGTTTTTTGTTGCCTATCCTGAGGGCAAAGGCCACCCTGAGGCGCGGATCAGTGATGCCGTAATGGGGGCTTAGCTGGCTCGGTGGCGATCGCTTGACCGATCCAGCTGAGCACTGATAGCATAAAAAAGACCGATCAGTCTTTTTTATGTCAAAAGCCCAGGCAACCAAGGCGCATATCCTGGAGCAGGCGGCGGCTCTGTTTAACCAGCAGGGCTACGCCGGGTCGTCAATGTCCGACGTGATGCGGGCGACGGGCCTGCAGAAGGGGGGCATTTATAACCACTTTCGCAGCAAAGACGAGCTGGCCCTAGAGGCCTTCGACTTTGCGGTACGGTGCCTTCAGCAGCGCTTTAGGGGAGCTTTGGTCGGGAAACGCCAGGCCGTGGACAGACTGATGGCCCTGCTGAGCGTCTACGAGGGGTTTTTGCAGGATCCGCCCGTGCAGGGCGGGTGTCCGCTGCTGAATACAGCGATCGAAAGTGATGATTCTCATCCTCGGCTGCGCGAAAAAACGCAGTTGGCTATGAATACCTGGCGATCGCTGATCGAGCGTATTGTCCGTCAAGGCGTTAGCCGGGGTGAACTGCAACCCACCGTAGACCCTGAGACGGTGGCCACGATTTTGATTGCCACCCTGGAAGGGGGCATTATGCTCAGCAAACTCTATGACGACCCCGCCCATTTAGACCGCGCGCTTACCCATCTGAGGGCCTATGTTCAACACCAGCTAGCCACCCCCAGCTAATTTTTTTGCACCCAAAAAGACCGATCGGTCTTTTTCTTGTCTACTCTTACTGTGCAGGTATGCCCATGCTGAAGCTTTACTATGCCCGACCGTCGATCTATGCTCGCCCAGTGTGGCTAGCTCTGCTGGAAAAGCAGCTGCCCTTTGAACTGATTTCCGTCGATCTGGGCGGTAAGCAGTTTGAGCCTGACTTTCTGGTAGTGAACCCGTTTGGCCATGTACCGGTTTTGGTGGATGGTGATTTTCGCGTGATTGAGTCGCTAGCGATTTTAGATTATCTAGAGGCCCAGTACCCCGATCGCCCCCTGCTGCCCCGGGCCGCCACCGCCTTGGCTCAGGTGCGTATGGTGCAGCTGGTAGCGCTAAATGAACTGCTGCCGGCCATGGTTAAGCTACTGATCGCCCCAGAGTCTGCCGACCCGCTATCGGCGGAGCTAGAGTATGCTCGACTTCGGGCGATGAATACTTTAAATTTTTTGGAGCAGCTGTTGGGAGAGGCTCAGTATTTTGCCGGGGAGCAGCTGACACTAGCGGAAATTGTGGCCGGAACAATGGTGCATAACCTGCCCGCACTGGGGGTTGAGTTGGTCGACTATCCTAGACTGTATAGCTGGTCTGAGCGGCTGCTGGCCCGACCGAGCTGGCAGCAGATCGCCCTGAGTGCTGAAGAATGGAGCACCTTCAAACGGCGGATGCGGGTGATTCCCAGGCTTTGGCAGCGCCGTCGCCATCAGCGCATGGCCGCCATGGCCCAACGACAGATTTTGGCAACCTAGTCATGCCGTTAGCAGACCCGCCCCCGCCCGAGGATAGCTCGCCCTATGCCTGGCTCGAACGCGCCCTAGCCGCCCTCGATCGCGCCCACCGCTACCGCTCGGTGCAGGCCATTGACGGGATGACCGGGGCGATTATTCAGCGGCAGGGGCAAACCCTGGTCAACTTCGCCAGCAATGACTATCTGGGGTTGGCCAGCGACCCTAGGCTGGCGGCGGCGGCGATCGCCGCCATCCACACCTACGGCACCGGTAGCACCGGCTCGCGCCTGCTGAGCGGCCACCGCGAGCTGCATCGGGAGCTAGAAAAGGCGATTGCCGTCCTCAAGGGCACCGAGGATGCGATCGTCTTTAGCTCTGGGTATTTGGCCAATCTGGGGGCGATCGCCGCTCTGGTCGGCACCCCCGACCTCATTTTGGGCGATCAGTACAACCACTCCAGCCTGAGGGCCGGGAGCAAGGTGAGTGGGGCCACAGTGCTGGACTATCGTCACGGCGATATGGCCCACCTGAAGGAGCTGCTGGAGCGGCACCGCGATCGCCACCGCCGCTGCCTAATCACCACCGACAGCGTATTCAGCATGGATGGCGACCTCTGCCCCCTGCCTGAAATCATCGCCCTGGCCACCGCCTACAACGCCATGGTACTGGTGGATGAGGCCCACGGCACGGGGGTATTTGGCGCACGGGGGTCTGGGGCGGTCGAGCACCTGGGCTGCGCAGGACACCCCATGATTACGGTTGGCACCCTGAGCAAAGCCCTGGGCAGCCTGGGGGGCTATGTGGCCGGCTCTGAGCCCCTGATAGACTTCCTACGCAACCGTGCCCCCGGCTGGATCTACACCACGGGTCTATCCCCCGCGGATGCTGCCGCTGCCCTGGCGGCGGTGCACATTGTGCAGCAAGAGCCCCAGCGCCGCCAGGCTCTCTGGAGCAATGTCGAGTTTGTCGTGCAGCAGCTTGATCGGGTCTTGGCCCAGGGCCGGTCTAGGGGCCTGGGCCTGCAGCGGCTGCCTTCTGAGTCTCCCATCATCTGCCTGGAGGGCAATTCGGCTGAGGCGATCGTAGTCGCCAGTCAGCGGCTGCAGGAGTTGGGGCTATGGGTAGCGGCGGTGCGGCCGCCCACAGTACCCACCAGCCGTCTTCGCATTACCCTCATGGCCACCCACCAGCAGCCCCAGCTGGCGCTGCTGGTGGCGGCTTTACAGGCCATGCTCACCGAAGCAACAGCAGAAACCCCGCCAGTTCCATAGCGCTGGCCCGATCGGTTAGGACGGGTTGACCGACTCGCCTGAGGCCGGGACGCCATCGGGCTCACCACCGCTGAGCCCAAGGGATAACCTCAAAACTGTCCTCAGGAACCTGACGGTTGCTACACCAGTGCGTCCAGAACGGCATGTCCCCAAGTCCGGGCGTAATGGGGATAATATGGCGAGATAATCGCTTAACTATCAACCCCTCAAGCCCAAACCTCACCCCCTAAAGCCCCATGCTCCAGCCGTCTAGCGCAGTCTCCCCATCGGTGCACCCCTTAAAGAGGCTGAACCTTGGGCAGCGGGGCTATGCCGTGAGCAACCGCCTGATCAACTGGATTACCCAGCTGTTCGGGCGGGAATGGGACGATCGCCTGCTGGGGCTGTCGGCGCGCCCCATCGGCATAATCCTAGACATTGGGGCGAATGAGGGGCAGTTTTCGCGACGGATGAATCGACTGTTTCCCAACGCCCAAATCTATGCCTTTGAGCCCTTGCCAGCGGCGCTAGCCCAACTCAACCCATGGGCCCAGCGGCAGGGCGGACGCGTGCGGGTGCTTGATGTAGCCCTGGGTGAAACCCACGGGAAAGTTGAGATGCAACAGCACCTATACTTCAGTGCATCATCGTCCATGTTGTCCACCACGGCCCTGGGCGAAACCCTTTACCCGATTATGGCAAAGCAGCAGAGCGTTGCCGTGGTGCAGGTGCCCCTGGATGAGGCGATCGCCCAACTGGCCCCTCTGCCCCCTGGCGATCTCCTGATCAAGCTAGATGTCCAGGGCTACGAGGATCGGGTTATTCAGGGTGGTGAGCAGACCTTTCGCCGGGCCGCAGCCTGTATTGTCGAAATTTCCTTAGACACCTTATACGATGGCCAGGCCACCTTCCAGCAAATTTTTAAGCTACTGAGCGACCTGGGCTATCGCTACAGCGGTAACCTTGACCAAGTCCAGGCTAAAGATGGCCACGTGATCTATCTCAACGCTCTGTTTACGAACCCTAACCCCACTCCCGTCGCCCAGTTATAGCAATCGCCAGAGCGGCTAGGATATTTCGCATCATCCTCTGGAGGGATAGCTCTGCACCAGTGTTATAACACCATGATCTAGTGTTGTCACAGCGGGCCCTGGACTCTAACCCCCAGACACAGGACGCTGGAACTAACCGAGCAGGGCCGCATAGTCGGGGCTGACCACCGGCGCTGAGGGCGGCGGCTGCACTTGTTGCAAAGCTAACCGGCTCCAAAGGGAAATAGCCTGCCCTGCAGTCGCCTTGGCCTCAGGGGTATAGGGTAAGCCTGTCAGCGCATCGAGATCAAAGCCATGGGGTTGCTCCAGGGCCTTTAAAATCCAAGGCAAGGCAGCGGGCAGTTCGGCGGCCAGTAGGGTGATATAAAACTGGCACGTCCAGTTATAGCGCCGACTGCCCCGACCGGGGCCAGTCCCCATGGCTAGCTCAGCGCCTAAATTGACCCCAACTCGTAATACCAGCGGGCGATCGGGCATCAGCCCATCGGGAGCAGAGTGGGCATACATACACAGGTAGTTCAAGCGCCCCTGCCCATCGGTCCAGGAAACCCGTGGCAGGGTGCTGGCGTAGGATTTTTCTCGGGTGATCGTCACAGAGAAATCTACGGCGTCGGCAAATGATTGGTAGAACTGCGTGCGCAGTTTTGAAACCTGCTGTGCTGAATCGGGGAGCATGAGCTGGTCTCCTATGCTAGGGATGCTTGAGAAACTGCCAGGATCTTGGAAAAACCTCAGCGAGTCTAATGTTGGCCGCTACGGCTTGCTGAGCCGTTAAGCCTGACCACCCTGGGCGATCTAACCTACGAGCCTAGAATGAAGCATTTCAACTATCTTGAAAGGGCCGAACGTTGCCTCAAGGCTCAAGCCAAAGGGGAGATAGCTTAACGTTTTTGAGGTTTCCCCAGCACTAGACACCCTAGGGAAACTAGCAACCAGGCTTAACAAAGCTGCCTTAAGGCCGACAGTTCCTCAGAGATGACGAAACTGCTTTTCGTAACCCTGGCGAGAGGACGTTAACCATGGGCTAGGCATCTGTTCGTCCTGACGACCGGGCAATTTTCCCAGGTCTAGCGGCCAAATGAAAACCCCTAAAGCCACCTGAAGCCTCTCGCTGTAACCTCCCAGGTGACTTCAGGGAGACTGACTCTTAGCGCTTTGAGCCCCAGCGACGCTGCTTTTGACGCGCAATAGTTTTGCGCTTGCGTTTCTCAATGGGGGTTTCAAAGTGGCGATTTTTTCTCATATCTGAGAAGATGCCAGCCCGGGCGACCTTGCGCTTAAAGCGCCGTAGGGCCGATTCAATATTTTCGTCTTCTCCCAATACAACCTGGGCCATTACTACTCCTAAAAACTTCGCTAACCCTGCTTAGGGCAGGGTTAACCTAAAACCTTGGGGTACCGCTAGTTCGGCACCCCGACTGAAAAATCTCTGAACACTCTCAGAGCGCTAGAGGGTTGTCCGTGCGACCCCAACCATACCGAAAATTTGGCTTAGCGACGGTTGTTCCAACCGCCGCCGCCACCGCCGCCACCACCGCGAGATTCGCGGGGGCGAGCTTTGTTAACCTTCAGGTCACGCCCCATCCATTCAGCCCCATCAAGGGCTTCAATGGCAGCATCTTCATCGGCTTCTTTTTCCATTTCAACAAAGGCAAAGCCACGGGGACGACCGGTCTCGCGATCGGTGGGCATACTTACCCGGCTAACGGCACCGTATTCGGCAAAGACCTCGGTTAGCTGGTCTTGGGTGGCGTTGAAGGCAAGGTTGCCTACGTAAATTGACATGACTACATCTCCGGATAAGAGAAAAGAACAGGTAGTTATAGGAGATGTACTCAAACTCAGACCGGGGTCTAGTCGGTAATGCAACTAACAACTCACCAGCTTTACCATAGCACAGGGCTCTGACGGGCTATGGTTTACACACATCTATCACCCCCAAAATGGGGCATTTATTCTTCAGGAAATACCCACTTGGGGGGCTGGGATGCCCGCTCCATCACTTTTCGCCGCACGGCTTCATCGGCCATGGCCAGCATATCGTCGAGGGATGTATCAGCAATAAATTTTGAGGCTTCTGCGGTGTACTTTAGGTTGGGGCAGTCGCTCCCTAGAACACAGCCGTCTTGGCAATCGATCGCGCAGTTAACTGCCATGGTGCTTTCTCCTACTGCTGCACTGAATGGTCTGGTTGTATAGCTTTCAAGAATTGTAACAACCTGGGTTAAGCTCTCCAAGGATTAATTTCCAGGGCCTATAAGTTAAAGCTTCCCTGGGAGCCCATACCTTGTCGCCAACGTTGTGATTGTGCCTATGAACCAGTCCCCTAAGTCTCAATCTCGATGGCCATTGTGGATTTTGGGGGCCACGCTGCTGCTGTTACTAGGGCTGGCCTATGTCTATTGGGCTGAACCCGAACCAGCGGTCTGGCCCAGACCGCTGGTTCGGGGTTGAGAATCTAGCCGGGTGTACCCCCCCTCCTGTAGTAGCGAGGTAATATCTGCGGCTGAGAGGGGATGGGCAAAGAAGTAACCCTGGCCTGTCTGACACCCCAACTGGCAGAGTAGCTGGTGCTGATAGGCGGTCTCTATGCCCTCGGCCACAACGGTCATATCCATCGCCTGCGCTAGACCAAGAATGGCGCGAATAATGCTCATGGCTTCGGGTTGACTGTGATCGGGCGATAGGTTTTGCACAAACGACTTATCAATTTTCAGCACATCAAGGGGGAACCGCTGCAGATAGCTAAGCGACGAGTAACCCGTGCCAAAGTCGTCTAGGCTAAGCAAGATCTGGCGTTGCCGCAGGGTGGCCAGCACCGCCGCGCTGTGGGCTGTGTCTTCGAGCAGGGCGCGCTCGGTAATCTCGAGATGCAGGCAGTTGGGGGCTAGCCCCGAAGCGGACAGGGCGCGATCGACTATGTCAATAAACCCAGGCCGCTGCAGCTGCTGGCTAGCTACGTTGACGCTGGCATAGAGGGGTATATCTGGAAACTGCTGCTGCCATTGACGCAGTTGGTGACAGGTGGCCCGCAGTACCCATTCACCGATCGCCCCAATTAGGCCTGATTCTTCGGCAATGGGAATAAACACCTGAGGGCTAATCATGCCCTGATCGGGATGGGGCCAGCGAGCCAGGGCCTCTAGCCCCAGCCACTGACCGGTGACTAAATTGACCTGGGGTTGAAAGTACACCTGGAGCTGATCGGCTTCAAGGGCATGGCGCAGGTCATGCTCGAGGTGGAGGCGGTGGAGCATTTCCTGGTGCATTTCGGGGTCAAACACTTCGTAGCAGGCTCGCCCTCGGCGCTTGGCTCGGTACATGGCGGTGTCGGCATCACGCAAAATCTCGGTGCCGTTTTGGTAGTGGGCCGCTGACCAAACAATCCCGATGCTGGCGCTGACCACCACTGACTGCTGGTCGAGGCGAATGGGCTGCTCTAGCCCAGCCTGGATGGCGGTAGCTACGTTGATGGCGCTGGACAGGTCATCTAGTTCGGGCAAGAACAGCGCAAACTCGTCACCTCCCCAGCGGGCTAGGGTGTCGATGGGACGTAGGTATTCGATGAGCACCTGGGCTACGGCAACCAGGAGTTCATCGCCGATGACGTGTCCCAGGCTGTCGTTGATCAGCTTGAAACGGTCGATATCAATAAACAATACGGCAAACCGTTGATGGCCCTGACCCTGGTGTAGGGCGTAGTTGACCCGCTCCATAAACAAAGTACGGTTGGGCAGCTGGGTCAGCTCGTCGTAGAGGCTATAGTGACGCAGTTGTTCTTCGGCCTGCACCCGCTGGGTAATGTCTCGGGAGACGGTTTGTAGCTGGTTAGAATCAGGGCGATCGCCCACAATGATGCGAGCTAGGGTCTCAACCCAGATGTACTCACCTGAGCGCTGAGCCATGCGATAGACGAGCTGCAACACCTGCGGGGTCTGCTGCAGGGCTTGGAGCTGTAGCCGCACCCGCTCTCGCTCTTCAGGATGCACCAGATCGTAAAGATTGCTGCCTAGCAGGGCTTCGGCAGAATAGCCCAGCACCCCCTGGCACGAGGGACTGACATAGACGTACTCTCCATCGAGGGTGTGCAGCCCCACCAGGTCGGTCATGTAGTCGGCCAAGAGGCGGTAGCGAGCTTCTGACTCCCGCAGGTGCTGTTCAACCCCCTTGCGATCGTCAATTTCTTGGCGCAGAGTTTGGTTGGTGATCGCCAGCTCAGCGGTGCGCTGCCGCACCTGCTGATCTAGGATTTGGTTCATTTGTTGCGCGGTGTGCCGAGCTTCCCCCAGGGCAATCTGGGTTTTGACCCGCACCAGCACCTCATCGAGCTGAAAGGGCTTGGTAATGTAGTCGACCCCGCCTATGGTAAAAGCTTTCACCTTATCGAGGCTATCGCCCAGGGCGCTGAGAAAAATAACCGGAATATCGCGAGTGCGCTCTATCTGCTTGAGGCGGCGGCATACCTCATACCCGTCTAGGCCGGGCATGCGAATATCGAGCAAGATGAGCTGGGGGGGGTCTGCCTGGGCTGCTCTCAAAGCCATGTCGCCGTTGATCACTCCCCGCACATCGTAACCCTGGTCGGAGAGTGCGGCATTGAGCACCTGTAAATTTTCGGCGGTATCATCCACAATCAGAATGATCGGCTTCGGTCGTTGAGTCACGAACTCGCTCCACCAGTGCGATGATTTTGTCGCAACGAAAGTTTTGAACCCACTGGCGCAGCACTTGAGCCAAGGGTCTGTGGGAATCTGGAATTTGCTCAATCAGGTCGTAGAGAACCTGGTTGTTGACGGCGATCGCGCTCTGATAGAGGGCCTCAATCCAGTCGACAGGCATCACCGTTACATCGACAGCAGCGGAGGGCAGTGACGGGGGGGAAGAAACATCACGATCGGCATAGAGATAGCGTACCCCGAGATACTGCGAAATCTCGTCAAATAGCTCGACATCCCGAATGGGCTTGCGCAAAAAGCTGTCGCAGCCACTGTCTAGGGCCACCCGCTCTTCTTCGTCAAAGGCGCTGGCGGTAAGGGCCACAATGATCGGGGGCGAGGCCGCAGCCTTAATCTGCCGGGTGGCCTGGTAGCCATCGAGTACCGGCATGCGTAAATCCATAAAAATGAGCTGGGGCTGCCAGGCCTGCCAGTGATGGATAGCCTCTTGTCCATTGGCGGCGGCCTGCACCTCAAACCCAACGGTTCCTAGCAGGTTGACCAAAAGACGTCGACTAGGCTCGTTGTCGTCGACAACCAAAATGCGCACCGGGGGTTGGTCAGCCACTAGCCCAATCACCTGGCGGCTCGACTGGCGGGGCTTAAGCTCCACTTGGTTCACCGGAATTACGGGTAGCCTGAGCCGGAAGGTACAGCCCTGGTCACTAGCGCTATCTAAGGTCAGTTCACCGCCGAGCAGATGGGCAAACTGACGGCTAATGGCTAACCCCAGGCCAGTACCCTCCTGAATTGCCCGACCGGCCTCAGCCTGGCCAAAGGGCTGAAAGAGCAACTGGGCTTGGTCAGCGGCAATGCCAGGGCCCGTATCGCTGACGGTGAACAGCAGATGGGGAAGATGGCTCTCGGTCTCGAACGCCTGCACCACTAGGGTCACGGAGCCAGTATTGGTAAATTTCAGGGCATTGTCGAGCAGATTCAGCAAAATTTGCTGGATCTTACCCTGATCGCTACGCAGGTAGTGGGGTGCCGTTTCATCGATAGTAAAGGTTAAGGCCAGCCCCTTATCGTTGGCCTGGGGTAGCAACATGTCGACCAGCCGCTGCACCAGATCGGGCAGGTTAAAGTCAGCTTCGGTAACGGTCATCTGGCCCGCCTCAATTTTGGCCATGCTGAGAATGGCGTTGATCAGACTCAGCAGATGTTCGCCACTGGTGTTAATGGTGTTGAGGTAGCTCTGGGTATCGGCAGGTAGGGTGCTGTCACGCAGCAGGTACTGGGCATAGCCAATGATGGCATTGAGGGGGGTGCGCAACTCGTGGCTCATGTGGGAGAGAAAGTCGCTTTTGGCCCGGTTGGCCCGTTCTGCTGCCTCTTTGGCCTGCTGGGCCTGCTCCAGCAAATTGATTTGGTATAGGGCTATCCCCAGGTGGTAAGCCACTTGGGACAGTAGCGTCATTTCTTCGGGCTGCCAGCGACGGGGGCCACTGTTTTGGTAGGCACTGAGTAGGCCCCATAGCTGGCCTTGGTTAAAGATCGGGACGATCGCATAGGCCCGCACCTGAAACTGCTCCAGGATATCGAGGTGACAGGGGGTGTGGCCGCTGAGATAGATATCGTCAACCATGAAGGTCTCACCGTGGCGGTAGCGCCCCCCTGCGTGATCTTGCAGGTAGGTATCAGCCCAGACGGTGCGAGTGCCCTCATCCACCAGGGGTAGCCAACCGCTGGTCACCGACTCGACGGCAAAGTAACCGCTCCAATCGGGAGCAAACTGATAGACCGAGGTGCGATCGCAGCCCAGCAACTGCCGCACTTCCAGGGTGGCGACGGCAAAAATATCGTTGAGATCAAAGCTCTGGCGCAGGTGATCGACCAGACGGCCCAGGGCTTGCTCGCGCTCAACCCGCTGCTGAAGGCGAATTTCGGCCAGCTTGTAGCGGCTAATGTCTCGCCCCACGGCCCGAATTTCGGTGAGCTGGCCCTGGTCGTCGAAACAGCCCTGGTTATACCACTGCTGCCAGAGAATCTCGCCGGTCGGCGATCGCAGGCTGGATTCGTGGTTAATCTGGGCGTGGCCAGGGGTGAGGCTGAGTAGGTTGAGCTGCGGCCAACCCTCTAGGCTCTGGGTAATGTGAGGGGGCTGGGAAAGCTCTAGAAGCGTTTCGCCAGAGCAGCCAAAGTAGGTGCAGTAGGCACCGTTGGCAAAGGTCATCTGTCCATCGATCCGAAACCGGCACTCTAACTCAGCTTGGGTCATGGCTATTTTGGCCTGCGGCACCTTGGGGAAGATTCATAGCATTAGATTAAGGGCAATTTCTCGGGAAATTGCCTTCAGGGCATTCGAGCGGCCCTGGGATGGGATTTAGTGCTGTAGCTAGAGCCTTGACAATCTGAACCTACCCGACTGAATTCAGCGCCTTTGGCAGGAATATACTTGGGTTAAGCTGGTAGCCCCTCGCCCACCCGCTGTCCAGCCTGGCGGCTAAGGAAAATTCTGTAAACGAAAACACCCGAGAATTTTGATTCCTCCCAAGGGCGCAGGCCCTGCGTCCCTACATGGGGATATCTTCTTGCTCGGAAATTACCTGAGGATGTCCCTAGGTCTAGGTTGTCCCCCAGCTTGATCGGGGGGGCAGCTGTCTCCTCGCCGCCCAAATTCCACCCCTTGACGATGTTCTCCCGCCGTTTTTCGATAGCATCAGGGCAAGAAATTAGGATGTGTCGCTGATGACTATGGCCATGGGTCGGTTTTTTATAGCTTTTGGGGCTTCGCTGTGCCTGACCACTGGGGTTGCCGTCCAGGGGCATAGCGCAGAGGCCGCCCCCATCGTAGAGCTTCAGGGTCTAGGCTCCCAAGGCTCAGACTCTTTGGTGAGCCAGGGCATGACGCGGCGCGCCATGGGGGATCTGAGTAGGGTTATCGGTATCTCACCGAGACTGCTACTGCTCGGGCTAAGCGTGGCAGGCGGTGCCTTGATTGCCCTCACCTGGCTGCACCTCTATCAGCAGCAGCGGCGCTGGCAGCGAATTGAGCTGGCCCGCCAGGAGGTGAAAGCCTTTCGCGAGCGCCCAGCGGTAAGAAACGTGCTGGATATTCTCGACTATGAGGAGTATCGCAAGTTTTACATCAACCACCCTGAAGATGGTCGGCTGATTAGCTTTGAGGCCAACGACTGCCGGCTCAGGCGGGCGCTGCGATCGCACGACCAGATGGTCAAGATGCGCAACGGGCTCGATGAAATCAAGCGTCTGGCCGGTCAAAAAAACACCATTGCCCCCAAGACCCTCGATCTGATTCGGCTATACGACGACGAGGAATTTGTCATTGAGATCACGCTGCGCGATTGGTTTGACTCGTTTTTGGGCGGGCTAGAGTATTTCGAGATCATGATTGAGTCGGGGCTGGTCACTGCCGACGAGATCAAGCCCTTCATTATCTACTGGATTAATTTAATCGGCGATCGCCGCTACCGCCGCAAGGGGGGCTCTGGGTTCTACGACAAGCTGTTTCACTACATCTACTGGAGTGGCTACGGGCGAGCACAAAACCTATTTGAGCGCTATGGCTTCAAGATTTTGCCTCCTCCCTATTCCACCCACGACTTCAGCGGCATGGAAACCGAAACAGATGGCAAATACGACACCTATCGTGCCCTCTGTCTGGCTAAGGCCGCCCACCTGGTCTACGAAGACCGCGAATACGTCACCGACATTTCACGGCTGTGGCTGAGCGAAGACATTGACAATAAGTGGAAGCGGATGTCGAACCGCCAGTACGTGGTGGAGGTGATTAAAGATTGGCTACGGGAGGGGGAAGAAACCAGCGAACGCGATATTCGCGACAACTTCAAGTACCTGAATATGTTGACTACCAACACCCAGGCATTTATGTTTCGCCGGGGCAACAATCTGATTTTGGTGTTTAAGGGCACGCAGCAGCTCGACGATTGGAAAACCAACCTCAAAATTCGCCTGAAACAGTTCACAGTGCTAGCGGATCAAACCGCCGTGCCCCCGACTGGGCGAGTGCATCGGGGCTTTTTAGACGCCTGGCAGAGCGTCGAAAAGCAGGTCATTTATTACCTCAAAAAGTGGATCACCCCCGATACCAAGCTCTGGGTGACGGGCCATAGCCTGGGGGGTGCCCTGGCGGCGGTGGCCACCATTTCTCTCGAGACTCAAGGGTTTAAGATCAACGGGCTATATACCTTTGGTCAACCCCGGGTAGCCGACTGGAAGCTGGTCAACTACATGAATAGCCGCATGGGCGATCGCATCTTCCGCTACGTCAACAACAACGACATCGTGCCGCTGATTCCACCGCAGATCATCCCCTGGGTGCCGACGCGGGTGTATGGCCATATGGGCCAGTTCCGCTACTTCAACGACTTTGGGGCGCTTCGCCGCCGGTCGTTCTTTACCCAGCGCTTCCCCGACCGGCTGTTTGGCATTGTGCGGGCGATTATTACCTCTGGCAGCCCCGACGCCGTTGACGACCACAAGATGGAGTTCTATGTCGCTAACCTGCAAAAGGCTCTCGATCGCGAAGAGGAAGAGGCCAAACTAGAGATCGAGCAGGGCATGATCAGCGGCGACTTTGTAGAAGGCATGAAAGAGCGCATGCGGGCAAGGCGTAGCAGCTCCTCAGATGGGTAGAAAGCTGCCTAGATTTATCCCCAGCAGCCGTCCCACTTAGGGACTCTGGCTCAGGGATTCTGGGCAGGCTCGTAGTCCAGCAAAATGCATGGGCCTAGCCACATTCTGCGCTCCTGAAAGTTAATCGATAGGGTTAGCTTCTCCTGATCGGCATTACAGATCGCTGGAGAACCCTGACCAGCACTAGATTCCTGGTAGTCGAGTTGCCCACTCAGACTCATGCCCTTGAGGTTAGCTGCTTTGCGATAGTGGTAGGGCTCTCCAGGTTTGACCACCATAAAGCCCAGGTTAACGCCATCACTACTGTCCTCTACCGCCTTGCGAATATCATCGGGTGTTTTTGCCCCCAGCGGGAAATATAGCAGCTTCTCAATCGTCACATTGGTGCCAAAGGGAGGCTCCACCTTGGGTACAGACTCCACGTGAACCGAGAGGGTTTTTTCATCCACAATGCGCCTCACCTCGGTATCAGACATCAGGCTGGGACTGGGGGAATTAGGCCGATAGAGTCCCACTTTTGTATTCAACGTCCAGGGGTTTAGCCCGCGCTTAGCTGCGTTGAGATGGCGATCGAGTAAATCAAGGGCAGAATCCAAATCTAGACCGGCTAGGCGATCGTCCGTTGAGTCAACGATTTGTTGTTCGATTAGAAATGTTTTCATCTTAGTTATATCTACACCGCTCTCTATGGGGGTGAGCACCTTATCGATTTGGGTCAATATAATTAGAGAACTAAGGGCTAATAGAATTATAAAAGTTGCCGTTGGCCCCTTGGCCTTAAATTTGAGGCCCGGCAAAATCTTGATGATATTTTCTCCTTCAGCCTCAATGGCTTCTGTCGGAGAAATTCTAAAGGCCAGCACTGAGATAATAATGGTTGCAATCAGAGGAATAAATAGCCATAGAGAAAGCAGCGCAGCAATTAACCAAATGTTGCGTGAAGCCGCTGATGCGATCGCATTTTCAATCGGCAACCCCTGGGCAAGACCTCTATAACCCATAGTTAAGAGAGCAAAACCAACCCCCAATGGGATAACAAACCTCACCATCCACCGGATAGACTTATTGCTCATAGTCCTTTGGCATTACAGTTTATAACTGCAATTATGCATTGGCCGCAGCTGCACGGTCTTTAGGCAATAGCTAAAACGACAAATAAATCATCATAAATACAAGAACCCTTACCCGCCGCAAGCCCTCAAGTTCTGCCAAAACTTTAGGGGCAATTATTTTTCTTGATGTGGGGAGAGTTGATGCCTAAGTGAGCGTACCAACTTTCATTGGGGCGCTGTTCTATACGAGGGAGCCAGGAGCTAGCAGATCATAGCAGTAACACGCCTAGCCCCAAGATTCCATGTCCCGCTGGAATCTTGGCTGATGCAAATACTCTGCTTGAGAAGGAGGCAAAGCCAGGATAGGCGACTAAGGCAAGGGCACAAAGTCAAACCCGGTGCCCGAGCGAGTACCCGGCTGCACCTTGACCAGCAGCACGGTGGTGTTGCGATCGCCCGACGGCAAAAAACTAATCGCTCCGGTCGACCCACTGGCAGAGAACCCCTGTCCCGACAGGGCTTGGCCCAGGGCTGCTCGCCCCTGTGGCCCGCTAGCTGGGGCAACCTTACCCACCGTTTGGGCCGAGCGGAACGCCTGAAACGCATCGTAGCTGAGGGCCGTGCGCCAGTTGACATCGCCACCCCAGAGGCTAGACGAGGTCTGGGCAAAGGGTGGGGTAGATTTGAGCGGGTGCCAGGGCACGGTAACTACGGTGCCCGTCAGGCTGGCACCGCCTTTTTGTAGCGCCTCAATGCGGTAGAAGGCGTCGCCGGCCAGCACCGGCAGTTGGCCATTGTTGAGCTGGGCGACGGCGATCGCCGCATCGAACGTGGCCGAGTCGGGCAATAGCACAATGGCGTCAGCTCCGCTGCCCTGGAGTTCGGCGGTGGGGTTGCCCTGGGATAGATCAACCAGTTTAGCTACCTGCCCCCCTTCTAAGCCCAGGGTGGTCGAGAAGGCATCTTGTAGCGACTTGCTGTAGGAGCTTTGGGAGTTGTAGAAGATGATCGGCTTGTTCTTACCCAGCGACAGCATGTGGCGGGCCAGGGTAGTGCCGGTGAACTGGTCGCTGGGGATAACCCGAAAGACAAAGTTACTCCCCTGCCTGGGCAGGCTGGCCAGTTCGGTGGTGGTGCTGGTGGGGGCGATCATTGGCAGCTGGCCCTGTTGGTAGATGGGGGCGGCGGCCAGGGTGGTGGTGCTGGTGCCGTGGCCGATGACGCCGATAACGTTGGGGTCTTGGACGAGGGCGTTGGCGATCGCGGTAGCCTGGCCTGCATCGTTGCGATCGTCTGCAATCAGCACTTTGAAAGGCACTCCAGCCTTGATCGCCTCATCCTGGGCCTGGGCGACGCCCCGCAGCAGCTCGCGGGCGGTGTTGGGGGTATCGCCAATGGGCACCACGGCGGCAATGCCCAGGGCCGGGGTAGCCCCCAGCTTGGCATTGTTGAGATAGATCAGCGCCTCGGGGTCGTTGCGGATGGCCTTGCGGGCCGCTTCAAACCGAGCAGCGGCGGTGGCGTAGTCGCCCGAGGCGTAGGCGGCGGCCCCGGCCTGCATGTCGGGGTTGGGGGCATCGGTAAAGAGGATGCGATCGCCCCAGCTAAGCGCATTCGCCATGTCAGCGGGCTGCCCTGAAGTCGTCGTCGGTGTAGTAGGGGTTGTCCCGGTGCCAGCGTTGGCATCCGTGGGGGTCGTCGGTACAGCGACTGGGGGAACGGGCTGGGACGCATCCTTACGGAAAAAGGCGTTGTAGCCCGTAAAGCCCAGCGCTCCCAAGAAGGCGGCAGCCCCTACCCCCGCGATGACTGGAGCCAGGGACTTACTTTTTTTCAGTTGCTGACCACAGATTTCACACTTCTGGGCGGTGGTGGAGTTTTCTTCGTAGCCGCATTTCGGGCAGGTGACGTGGTTGAAGCTGTCGGTCATATTTTTGGGAAAGGTGGATGGGTAGAGGGTAGGGGGTGGATGGGTAGAGGGGGTCTCTACAACTCACCTGGGCTATAACCAGAAACCTGGTGTGACCCACGGTGTGGGGTGGATGGGCTGAGCCTTACCAATTGTGGGGCGTAAACTTGGCATCGTTGAGAATCACCACGCTGTCGCCAGATTGGGCTAGGACAAAAAACCCCTGGCGATAGGCATAGCGGGCGACGGCGTCGGGCACGACCATGCCTGCTACGGCCCCCATAGCCCGCACATCGCTATAACGGGGCATCAGGCGCTTGAACTTGCTCAGACGCTCTAGATGTTCATCCACGTCGGCCTGGGTAAGCTTGCTTTTGACCTCGACTAGTACTGCCTCGGTAGTGTTGACCACTAAGAGGTCAATTTCGATGGCTTCATCCTCTCGTCGCGCCGAGGCCTCAGGGTAAAACTCATGGACAGCGATGCCCCGCTCTTGAAACAGCCGCACCACAGCAGGGCGCACCTGCCATTCCACAAATTCACCAAGCCGATTCCCCAGCTTGCCCATTTGCTCGTTGAATTGCTCGTTTTGCTGTCTTAGCAATTGACGCGTTGCTGTGGTTTCCTCCTGCAAGAGCTGTTTGGTTTCCTGCAATTGGCGCTCGGTTTCTTTTTGGGCTTCGGCCAGTTCGCCGAGCAAGCGCCAAACATCATCAGCGGTGGTAGCCATAGGGTGCTGGGGAACGGTGGTTATGATCTCTTATCGTAGCAA
>JBGSNT010000249.1:0-4349 GCA_041739575.1 Nodosilinea sp.
ACCTCAAACGCTTTTCGTCCTCTCCCAGAGGTCCCAAAAAACCTGCTAAAAAAGAGCCGTTTAATCCGAAGCATCCTCATGTTGCTACCGCTCGGCTCCTCAAGCAAAAGGAGAACAAACGTTCACCTTAACAGGGGTACCCGCAGATCCCTAGCTGGCCCAACGCCTCAATGGGTTTGCCCTGCTACTCAATGCCGTGGCTCTTGCCCACCACCCAGTTGCGCCGAAAAAAGCGAGCCAGACTGGTTTCGCTCAGGGTCAGACAGATGGGCCGACCGTGAGGGCAGGTGCGGGGATGGCGGGTCTGCTGCCAGTCGTCGAGCAGGGTTTGCAGGGTGGCCAGGTCTAGCGGGGTGCCGTTGCGAATGGCGGTGCGGCAGGCGATCGCCACCTGGGCCGTATCGAGACTGCCGCCGAGGCTGAGTTCCAGCAGGGCGTCGGGCAGATCGTCTCGATCGCGCAGGGGAGCGGGCACCGCCCGGATGGCCCAGCGATGGGGACCAAACTCCTCCGGCGTTAGGCCGAGGCGCTGCAGCTGCTGCAGCTGTTTTTCCGTCAGCCCTTCCAGCACCACTGGGGTCGGCAACGGCACCAGCTGCCACTGGTCTTGCAGACGCTCGTAGAGCACTCGCTCGTGGGCAATGTGCTGCTCAATCAGGCAGAGACCGTCGGCCTGCTCCGCCAGAATATAGCGGTGGTGGACCTGGGCGATCGCCCGCAACCGCCCAGGCCGATCGCGATAGGGGAGCTGATCCGATAGACTGGCCAGGCCGTAGCCGCCGCTGGGCTCCGCCGTTTTGAGTAACTGAGTCACCCGCTGCTGGTTGGTTTCCGGTAGGGTGGTGGCCCCCTGCCCCAGGAGGGCCTCGAGGTGGCGCTGGCACAGGGCCACCCATTGGTCGATGTGGTGGAGGTATAGGGTGCTTTTGTCGGGACGACGGTTCCAGTCGATGGCGCTGGGGGCGATGGTCAAATGCACCAGGGCCAAGGGGTAGCGATGGCGGGGCAGAGTGTGGCGAAAGGCATTCACAATACTCTGTTCCAGCTCGGGCACCGTGACCAACCGCCCGTTGACCGCCACCTTAACCCAGTCGGGCCGGGGGCGATGGCCGCGATCGGGCAGGCTAATCAATCCATAGATACCCGGCTGTACGGAGGTCGCCTCGTGGTCAGCCAGTGGCAGGGGCTGCCAGCCCTCGTGCAGATCGACCTCGGCCACCGATCGCACCATTTGGGGCACCAGGCCCTTAGCGGTGGGGCTGGGGGTGAGGGCCAGCCAGGGGCGATCGTTGAGCTGCGCCGCCCAGGTCACGGTGGGGTGGGTCAGGGCACAGGCATAGATCAGCCGCTGCACCTGGCTGAGCTGGCGGGGTACCGGCGGTAACCCCTGCCGCCGGGTAGGCCATTGCCCAAACAGGTCGGCAATGGTCACCACGGTACCTGGAGCCATCGCCAGGGGGGTTGTATCCTGGGGTTGGCCCTGGGGTGAATAGGCGACCCGCCAGCCCGTACCCGCCCCTGGGGTCCGGCTACAGATCTCCAGCCGGGCCACCTGGGCCAGGCTGTGCAGCGCTTCGCCGCGAAACCCCAGGCTATTGACCCGCCACAGATCGGCCTGGGTGCGGATTTTGCTGGTGCTGTGGGGCACCGCCGCCCGGTGCAAATCCTCCAGGGCCATGGCGGTGCCGTTGTCGGCCACCCGCACCCGCCCCAGCTCCGGCCAAAGATCGATGGCGATGTGAGTAGCACAGGCATCCAGGGCGTTTTCCACCAGCTCACGCACCGCCGCCCCCAGGGAGTCAATCACCTCCCCGGCAGCAATACTGTAGATGACATCCCCCGGCAGCGACTGAATGCTGCTGGCGCCGGGGTCAGGAGAATTAGCGGCAGGAATGGGAACAGATCTCCAGGGGCAACTAGCTTCATGCTACTGCCAGGGCAAGGCCCTAGGACAACGGATCTGGCCAGTGCGGGGTTGGCTAGCAGGGATTTGGCCGGTGCTGTACAGCCCAGCCCGAGACCTACCCCAAGGATTTCCCAGGGCCATCAATTGAACTTCTTCAATCGATTTGAGAAAAATAGTGGGTTACTTTGTCTACCTTTGTGCATAAAAGTTTGCGAGGCCTGTTAGGGTTTGTTACATTGCAGGAGAATGCCTTCTCCCCAGGATCCTCTTCACCATGAATCACGTTTTTGGCCTGTTCCCTAAACCATCGCCGCTGCGGCCCGAGTCGCGGGTATACGACCTCAAGGAGCGCCTGGACTGGGGCGAGCCAGCGTTGACGATCATTGACGTGCGCGATCGCATCGACTTCAACGAGAGCCACATCACCGGCGCTATCTCCATGCCCATAGACTCACTCATGGCGATGGCCACCAAATGTTTTGAGGTCACCCGTGACCTCTATATCTACAGCAACACCGACGACGAGTCTGCCGCAGTGGCCGACCAGCTGCGCGGGGCTGGCTTCGACCGCGTTGCGATCGTGCGCGGGGGCGTTGCCGCCTGGAAGGCCGCTGGTTTTCCGGTGGAAATGGTCACCACAGCCCTGGCTTAATTCGCCTAAACTAGCTGGGTTAGGGCCAGGACAACGGCATGAACCAGTCTGGGGTAATCGATTCGCGCAGGGGTTTTTTGGCACAGAATGCGCCGCCACGGGTGGTGACCTATAGCCTGGCTCATACCCTGGTGCCCACCTACGAATGCTTTAACCGCTGTACCTACTGCAACTTTCGGGCAGACCCCGGTAGTTCATCCTGGCTCAGTCTAGAGGAGGTGGCTTTCCAGTTACCCAAGCTGCGTCGTCAAGGCGTGTGCGAAGTGCTCATCCTCAGCGGCGAAGTAGCGCCCCATAGCCCTCGCCGGGGGGCCTGGTTTGATCGCATCTATCGCATCTGTGAACTGGCTCTGGCGGCAGGGCTGCTGCCCCACACCAATGCTGGCCCCCTGAGCCGCGATGAGATGGCGGAGCTCAGGCAGGTCAATGTTTCGATGGGGCTGATGGTGGAGCAGGTGACGCCAACTCTGTTGCAGACCGTCCATCGCCATGCCCCCAGCAAGCGTCCAGAGGTGCGTCTACAGCAACTGGAATGGGCGGGAGAGCTGGGTATTCCCTTCACCACCGGGCTGCTGCTGGGGCTAGGGGAGAGCGAGTCCGACTGGGTCGACTCATTGCGGGCGATCGCCGCTATTCATGCCCGCCACGGCCATATCCAAGAGGTGATTTTGCAGCCCCACAGCCCTGGGCAGCGACAGCTTCAGCCGGGTCTGGCGCTTGACGAGGCAGCATTGGTTAGGGCGATCGGGCTGGCAAAGGAGCATTTGCCCCCGGCGGTAGCCATTCAAATTCCACCCAATTTAGTTAGCTCTCAGGGATTGCTGGCCTGCCTGGAGGCGGGGGCCAGGGACCTGGGGGGGCTCAGCCCGGTGGATGAGGTCAACCCCGATTACGACCATCCAACCCCGGCGTCGCTGGCCAGGGCGATCGCCCACCACCACTGGCAACTGCAGCTGCGACTGCCGGTGTACCCCCAGTACGACAGCTGGCTGCCCGATCGGCTGAGGCGATCGGTTCTGCCATGGCGCGATCGCCTCACGGCAGCCGAGGGGGAGCCTATCCTGGGTAAGCCTTCGGCTGGGGCAGAAGCCTAACCCGCCTCTACCAAAAGGGTATTGCCAACCCGTCCCACCACCTTCACCAGACTGCCGGGCTGTAGGGTGTAATCTGAGTCCTGACGGGTCAGCTGGGCTTTCCAGTACGACGCCCTAAACTTCACCTGGCCATCGCCCCCTAAAGCGATCGTCGCCGTCACCACACCCTGGGCTGGAAATGAAAAATACTCAGGAAAAAGAGGATCAAAAGGGCTCATCAGACATCTCCTGCGGGTTGAAAATAGCAAAATATTCGAAGATCAACCGCACCCAAGACCAACAGCTGACATCACGGTTGGCCACTGTGCTTTGCCCATGATTCACTGCTGCCACTGACAAAAACTGGGGCGACGCAATGGCCTATACCCAGCGCTCAGGACGGTAATGCAGAATGGCCTAATTTGCTACCGTTAGCATGCGGCTAATTAATTCCCTCCATAGCAAGCCAATGGCCACATAGGGAGCAAACCGAAAGAGGGGAAATCGCTGGGTAATGGGAAACCTGGCAAAGATTTGATCGAGCGTTAAAGGCCCCACCCACGTCAAGGCGTAGGAGATAATTAGGGCTTGCTGAGAAAGTATCCAAAGCCAAACGGATAGGGTGATTCAGCGTGATTGAGAGCTGCTAAAGTGCAAGGAAAATTGTGCACTGCCGCTGAAATCCTTGGACGCAGAGACTGATGTACCGCCAATCGAG
>JBGSNT010000255.1:0-25301 GCA_041739575.1 Nodosilinea sp.
CAGCTATAACCAGCCTTGTTAGCCTGCTTATCCTTCAAAAAAGGCAGCGACTCACGGCTCACTCCTCTATCACTTACCAAAATCTACGCCAAAAGCGACCCGCTTCGTTGCAATCCGTTACCTGAAAAGAGCCGCACCCAAGTCATTTACCTGGCCGAAACCACCCCCGACCTCAGCGTCGAGCGGGAAAAATTGCGCCGTGAGCTAGAGCAGGCCGGCCACCGGGTGCTGCCCGACCAGCCCCTGCCCAACCCCCCCGACTTTGAGCCAGCGGTGAGCACCTACCTGGCCCAAGCGGCCCTGTCGGTGCACCTGCTCAGCCCCTACCCCAGCAGCCCGGCACCGGCACCGGCCCCCACCCAAGAGCAAATCTACCGCCAGCTCGCTACCCTACGCACCCGCGACCAGATCGACCTGGCCACCCAGACCCAACCAGCACGCCAAGACTTTTCGCGCATTTTGTGGCTGCCCCCCGGTACCGAGAGCTTAGCAATGGATGATTGGGTACAGGCGCTGCAAAACGAGCCCGACTTTATCAGCACCAACCTGGAGTCGCTAAAAGACATCATCCATGATCGCCTGATTCATCCCCCGACCCCGACCCTCGACCTGCCCCACGATGGCACCGTGCAGGTCTACCTCGACTGCGATGAACGCGATCTGGAGACAGCGGCGATCGAACCCCTCTACGATTGGCTAGAGCAAAACTTTCGCGTAGTGCTGCCCGACTACGAAGACAGCAGCCTCACCCACTCCGAAGCGCTGATTAAACAGTGCGAAGCGGTGCTGATCTACTACGGTGAGGCCAGCGGTCTGTGGCTCAAGCGCCGCCTGCTGGCCCTCAAAAAAACCCTCTATGGTCGCCCCAAGCCTCTGCGGGCCAAGGCTATTTACGCCGCCAACCCCGCCAAGCAGCACTTTTCTGATACCGATGTGCCGATCATCAAAGGCTTTGGCGAATTTCAGCCCGACTTACTGAATGTGTTTTTAGAACAGCTGGCCTGACATGGTGCAATCTTCTACTAGAACCAACCCTTTCCCAGGTCTGCGCCCCTTTGAGCTGGATGAAGAGCACCTGTTCTTTGGCCGCGAGGGCCAGGCCGATGAGCTGTTGACCCGGCTGCACCGCACCCGGTTTTTGGCGGTGGTGGGCACCTCGGGCAGCGGCAAGTCTTCGTTGGTGCGGGCGGGGCTGCTGCCCTCCCTCTACAGCGGCTTTTTGCCCGCGGCCAGTTCGGGCTGGCGAGTGGCCATTTTGCGACCGGGCAGCGCCCCCATGGCTAACTTGGCGGCAGCCCTCAACGCCCCGGAGGTGTTTGGGGTCGACCCCACCAGCGACGACGCGGTGATTCGCACGGCGCTGACCGAGAGCACCCTACGGCGCGGCAGCCTGGGCCTGGTGGAAGTGGCCCAACAGGCCCGCATGAAACCCCACGAAAATCTGTTGGTGGTGGTCGATCAGTTTGAGGAGCTGTTTCGGTTCAAGGCCCAGGCTACCCAAAAGCTAGCTGCCGAGAATGAAGCCGCCGCCTTTGTGAAACTGCTGCTGGGGGCGGTGGAGCAGCGGCAGGTACCGATTTATGTAGTGCTGACCATGCGGTCAGACTTTTTGGGCGACTGCGCCCAGTTTCGCGACCTGCCGGAGACGCTAAACGATAGCCAGTACCTGATTCCCCGGCTGACGCGGGGGCAGCTGAAAGCCGCTATTGAGGGGCCGGTGGCGGTGGGCGGGGCGACGATTGCCCCGCGCCTGGTGAACCGCCTATTGAATGACACGGGCGATAACCCCGACCAGCTGCCGATTTTGCAGCATGCCCTGATGCGGACGTGGGACCACTGGGAAGACCAGAACCAGCCCCAGACCTCGATCGATATGGAGCACTATGAGGCGATCGGCGGCATGGCTCAGGCTTTGTCGCGCCACGCCGATCAGGTTTACCTGGGCTTACCCGACGATCGAGCCCGCCAGATTGCCGAAAGCCTGTTTCGCCGTCTGACCGATCGCGGGGCTGACAACCGCGAGATTCGTCGCCCCACCCAGCTGGCGGAACTCTCCGCCGTGGCCAACGCCAGCGAGGCGGAGGTAATTGCCGTTATTGATGAGTTTCGCGGGGCGCGGCGATCGTTTGTGATGCCGCCGCTGCCCCTGCCTCTGGATGGCCCCAGCGTGATCGATATTTCCCACGAGAGCCTGATGCGGAACTGGGGGCGGCTGAAGGGGTGGGTGGAGGCCGAGACCCAGTCGGCTACCATTTACCGCCGTCTGGCGGAAACGGTAGAGATGTACGATCAGGGCAGAGCGGGGTTTTTGCGCGACCCGGAGCTGACCATTGGGCTAACCTGGCGAGATGAGCAGCAGCCCAATGGGGTGTGGGCCGAGCGCTATGCCCCCAACTTTGACGAGGCGCTAGCTTTTTTAGACGCTAGCGCCCAGGCTGCCGAGGCCGAAGCCACCGAAAAAGAACGGGCTAGAAAGCGAGAGGTCAACCGGCTGCGAGGTTTTCTAGCGTTGCTGGGGGGGCTGTCGCTGCTGACCGGGGGAGCGGCGGTATATGCCTTTAGCCAGCAGCAGGAAGCTAAAACCCAGACGGTCTTTGCTGAAGAGCAGCGCCAAGCCGCCGAGACCCAAACGGCTAAGGCCCAGGCCCAGGAGAAAATTGCCCTGGATGAAAAGGCCAGGGCCGACAATCAGCGCAAGCTTGCCGAGAGAGCCCAAAAAGAGGCCGAAGCCCAAAAGCAGCAGGCAGAAGCTGCCCAGGCCGCCGAAGCCGAGCAGCGCCAACAGGCCCAGGCGGCCTCGCAAAGGGCAGAAGCGGGGGAGGCCGAAGCTCAGCAACAAGCCACTATTGCTCAAGAGCAAACTGCAATAGCAGAGCAGCAGACATCTTTAGCAGAAGAAAATGAGTCTAAGGCCATTGAGGCTACTCGCAGTGCCGAGATTCAAGCACTCAATGCCAATATTCAGACCGAGAGCTTTAGGGTTGAGAACTTGATGGCCTCAAGTTTGAACTTAAAGGCACTGCTAGCGGCGCTGGAATTAGGTCGTCAAATCAAAGGGTTTGACGAAGGGGGTGAATCTTTGGAGCAAGCGGCTCAAGCAAAGGCTGTGGGCAAAGCAGCGGTTCAGAACGTATCTAGTGCTAACAACCCTGTACGTCCAAGTATTCGACAGCAGGCTATTTCAGTTTTACGAGAAGCTTACTTTTTTGACGGCTACACAGAGCGCAATACCCTGGCAGGCCATTCGGCTGGGGTCAATGGCGTGAGTTTTTCCCCCGATGGGGAGACGATTGCCAGCGCCAGTGATGATGAGACGGTGAAGCTGTGGAATCGGCAGGGGGAGGAACTGCAAACCCTGGCAGGCCATTCGGGTGGGGTTTATGGGGTAAGTTTTTCCCCCGATGGGGAGACGATTGCCAGCGCCAGCCGTGATGGGACGGTGAAGCTGTGGAATCGGCAGGGGAAGGAACTGCAAACCCTGGCAGGCCATTCGGCTGCGGTTTATGCCGTGAGTTTTTCCCCCGATGGGGAGACGATTGCCAGCGCCAGTCTTGATAAGACGATCATTCTCTGGAACCTCAACCTCGATGACCTGATGGCCAAAAGCTGTGACTGGCTACAGGACTATATGGCCAACCCCGCTACGCCAGCAGAAGAAAAAGCACTATGCGAAGGGTATTTGCCACCGCAATTGTTGAGCTCGATAGGGCCACTGCACTTGGTCGCCAGCGTCCGCGCCTTTTTGGGTGCCGTACTCAAAAGCGGTTAGTTTTGCCTCTACCGGGTGGCGCTAGGCCGTACTGGGTATGAAGGCTGCTGTAGGGCCAACCTCAGGATAGTTTTGCCAAGGGTTTGTCACAGGTTTGTCACAGCCACCCTCTACCATGGGGCATACTCTTACCGGTGTCTGGTAATGCCTAGATTTCGCTACCGTGCTTCTTTAACCACTGCGATCGCAGCCTGGTCGCCCACCGAAAAAGTTTTGGCCCTGACCGCAGCGTCGACCCTGGTTGGGCTACCGCTGCTGACCACGGCGGCCTGGGCCACCTGGCAAGACAGCCCCAAGGCCGTTTTAGACGAAGCCTGGCAAATCGTTGACCAAAGCTATGTGGACACCAACTTCAACCAGGTGGACTGGACCCAGGAGCGCCAGAGCCTGCTGGGTCAAGAGTACACCTCCCGCGAGGCCGCCTATGCGTCGCTAAAGGAGGCCCTGGCCAAGCTAGACGACCCCTACACCCGGTTCATGACGCCGGAGGAATTTCAGGCCTTTTCTAACCAGACCAGCGGGCAGCTGGTGGGGGTGGGCATGCAGCTTTCCCTTGACCCTGAAACCGAAGCGCTGATGGTGGTGCAGCCGATTGAGGGGTCGCCGGCCATGGCCGCCGATGTGCAGCCGGGCGATCGCATTTTGCAGATTGACGGCACCTCGACCCAGGGCCTCGCCGTAGAAACTGCCGCCAGCCAGATTCGCGGTGAGGCGGGTACAACGGTAGAGCTGCTGATGCAGCGCAACGACACGGCTCCCTTCACGGTCACCCTGACCCGAGCCCGCATTGAGGTGCCGGTGGTATATTCCGCTGTGCGGGAGTCAGCCGGGCAGCCGGTTGGCTATATTCGCCTGAGTGAGTTTAGCGCCCAGTCTGCCGCCCAAATGGAGCACGCCATTCGCAGCCTGGAACAGCAGCAGGTGCAGGGGTATGTGCTCGACCTTCGCAACAACCCGGGGGGCATTCTCGATCAGGCCATTGCGATCGCACAGATGTGGCTGGATGAGGGCGCGATCGTCCGTACCGTAGACCGCGATGGCCATGCCGAACAGATGACGGCCAACCATCGGGCCATCACCCAAAAACCCCTGGTGGTACTGGTCAACGGCAACTCCGCCAGCGCCAGCGAGGTGCTCACCGGCGCCCTCCAGGACGATCAGCGGGCCACGGTGGTGGGCACCCAAACCTTCGGTAAAGCCCTGGTGCAGTCCGTTCACCGCCTCCACGATGGCTCGGGGCTCAACGTCACCATCGCTCACTACTACACCCCCTCTGGAGCCGATATCAACCACCGTGGCATTGCCCCCGATGTGGTGGCTGCCCCCCCGGAAGCCGCCCAGCGGGAGCTGTGGATGAACCCCGACCAGCTGGGCACCGAGCAGGATAGCCAGTACGTCACCGCCCTCAGCCAGCTCCAGCAGTCGATCGCCGCCAATTCAGTCAGCTACAGTCGTGCCCGCTGAGGTTCGAGTGCTAGGGTATTTCCATGGGCACCAGGCGATGGATATATCGGTTTAGACCATGGCAAAGACCATTCTCATTGTGGAAGACGAGGCGGAAATTGCCCGTTTTATCCAGCAGCTTCTAGAGAAAGAAGGCTTTGCCTGTATCCAAAGCCGGGACGGCAACGACGCCCTCAGGCAGGTTCAAACCCACCAGCCCAGCCTGGTTATCCTCGACTGGATGCTGCCGGGCCTGGATGGCATTGAAGTGTGCACCCGCATCCGCAAACTCGCCAGTGTTCATGACCCTTACATTTTGATGCTCACCGCCAAGGGCGAAGAGTTGGACCGGGTAATTGGCCTTTCCACCGGGGCCGACGACTACCTGGTCAAGCCCTTTGGCCCGATGGAGCTGGTGGCGCGGGTGCGGGCCCTGCTGCGGCGCAGTCTTCGCCAGGAGGACCAGGGCCAGGTCTACAGCACGGCCCATTTTTCCGTTGACCTGGACCGCCATAGCGCCATTCAGCGGGTAAATGGCACCCCGGTAGAACTCGATCTAACCACCATAGAATTTGATCTACTGGCTACCTTTCTGAGCTACCCGGGTCGGGCCTGGAGCCGGGCCCACCTGGTGGAAAAGCTCTGGGGCGAAGATTTCTTTGGGGAAGATCGGGTGGTCGACACCCATGTGGCCCGCCTGCGCAAAAAGATCGAGCCCGATCCCAGCCAGCCCTGCTTCATTAAAACCGTGGTGGGTACGGGCTACCGCTTTGAGGATGAGGATCTATGACGGTAGGACCATGGGAGTAGGGCAATGAGAGTGGGGCTGCAGGGACGGCTTTTTTTCTCCCATCTAGTCGTGATGCTGGTGGGCCTGAGCAGCTTTATTGCCATCAGCAAAGCCGCCGCCCACCATTTGTTTTCGGGCCATCTTGACGAAATGGCCGTTATGGGCCGCGCCGTCGACACCCTGCGAGGGGAACTGCTGGAAGGGTTTGAAACCGCCTGGAGCAGCAGTACGCTGTGGTCGCTGCTGGTGGGCGGGTTGACCGCCGCTGGCTTGAGCTACTGGGTGGCCCGCCGCATTACCCAACCCCTGGCCCAGATGGAGCGTACGGCCCACCAGTTTGCCACCGGTACCCTGACGGCGCGGGTATCCCCCAGCGGCATTCCGGAACTGGCTCGCCTGGGGGCCAGCTTCAACCGCATGGCCCTTAGCCTGCAGGATGTGGAACACCAGCGCCGGGAGCTGATCGGCGATCTGACCCACGAGCTGCGCACCCCCCTGACCATTGTGCGGGGCTACCTAGAGGAGGTGGCGGACCAGCAGCGCATCCTGTCTCCCGAGACCGCTGCTCTGCTGGTGCGCGAAACCCGGCGCCTGGAGCGGCTGGTGAATGATTTGCAGGAACTCTCCATGGCTGAGGCGGGACAGCTAGCCCTAAATTTACAGGCGATCGACCTGCCTCCCCTGTTCGATAAGCTGCTGCTGCGCTTTGAAAGCCAGATTGTTGAGCAGGGGCCGAGCCTCGGCTGGCAGTGCGATGACGACTTGACTGCGGTGCTGGCCGATCGCGATCGCCTGGAGCAAATTCTAGTCAACCTGCTGGGCAACGCCATCCGCCACACCCGCCACGGCCACATCACCCTCAGCGCCTGGCAAACCAGAAGGATAGTTTGGGTGGCCGTCACCGACACCGGCTGCGGCATTGCCCCAGAGGAGCTGCCCCACGTTTTTGACCGGTTTTGGCGATCGCCCCAGACCGCCGCAAAATCGCCTGGCGGCACGGGCATTGGCCTGGCCATTACCAAACGACTGGTGGAACTCCAGGGGGGCTCCATTGAGGTGGAAAGTACCCTGGGCCAGGGCAGCAGCTTCCGATTTTGCTTGCCCAAACCATAGCCAGACTGACACAGCTCAGCCACAGGTTAGCCACACCGTTTCCCTACAGTGAGCATAACTAGACGTTGAGAGCACCCTATGCTACTACCACCGTTGCTTGTTGGAGCCACGATCATAACCCTGGTCTTGTTTTCGGGCATTGGCTTCATTATCTGGCTGTTTCCCAGCTCTGAAGCTGAGTCTCCCCACAAAAAACGATCCTGAGGGCTGCCGTCTGCTGCGGCCCTGGTGTGAGCACAGCCGATGATAGGGGCTGTGCGGTACGCATATGTCTACCTTTTCAAGACGGCTGCCTTAAAATTCATCTTGACTTTTAAGACAATCGCTCTGAGACCTATGGACTGCATTATATTTACCGACCTCGACGGTACCCTGCTCAACGGGGAGACCTATGCCTATCAGGCGGCCCTGCCTACCCTGGCTAAGCTGGCCGAGCGGGGCATTCCCGTGGTGCCGGTGACCAGCAAAACCCGTCAGGAGGTCGTTCAGCTCCGCCAGCAGCTGAGGCTAGGTGGCCCTTTCATCGTCGAGAATGGCAGTGCCATCTATCTGCCCCTCGATCAGACCCGCTTGCCACTGCCCCCTGGCGAGGATGTGGATGGCTACCGGGTCGTGCCCCTAGGCTGCAACTATGTGACCGCTCGGGCCGGGCTGAAGGCGATCGCCCAGGATCTGAGTCGCCCCCTCAAGGGCTTTGGCGACTGGAGCATAGATCAGGTGGTGCAGCTCACGGGGCTCTCACCGGAGGCGGCCAAACAGGCTAAGGCGCGGGAGTTTTCTGAGCCCTTCATGACCCCTAAAAATGTGCCCGTCGACCAGCTGAGGGAGACGGTAGAGGCGATGGGGTTTCGGGTGGTGAGGGGCGATCGCTTTTCCCACTTAATTGGGGCTGAGGCGGACAAGGGCAGGGCGGTGGCCCAGTTGGTTGGCCTCTATGGTGGAGACAACCTGGTCACCCTGGGCCTGGGCAATAGCCCCAACGACCTGGGGATCCTGGAAACCGTCGATTATCCGCTGGTGCTGCCTGGCCCGGATGGCCCCCATCCACAGCTGGCCCAGCGGGGCTGGCCGATCGCTGCAGCGCTGCCGCCGGAGGGGTGGGCCCTGGCCGTAGAGGCCGCCCTAGCCCAGCACCTGCGTCCTTAACCCGGACCAAATACCAGGCGTTGCCCAGTCAGCCTCCCTTCCCAGCCGGGGAGAATAGGCCGATATTTACACAAAGTCTTGAAGCTCCCGTAAACCTGGCAGGCTGTTGCTGCGTCTGACCTAACCCTCCGTTAGGGTACGGGTTGGACAGGGGCTACCTGATCGCGTTAGTCTGCACAAGAGATAGTCGGGGATGCGGTAGTGGTGATTAGCCCAGGGAAAAGGATTTTTTCGTATGATGCTGAGCGGAATTGAGTTGATAATCGGGGTCTTGTCCCTTGTCCCTCTGCTGCTGCTAATCACCTCGGCTTTTTTGGCCCTAGAATGCCTCTTCGCCGTGGTGGGCCAAAAGCCCGTCGCCTCGACAACCCTACCGGCTGATCTATCCCTGGCGGTGGTGGTGCCTGCCCACAACGAAGCGGGGGGAATTGGGCCAACCCTGGCCACCATTACGCCCCAGCTTCGGCCCGGCGATCGCCTCCTCGTCGTCGCTGACAACTGCACCGACACCACCGCCGCCGAAGCCCGTCAGGCTGGGGCCACGGTGATTGAGCGCCAAAACTTGACCCAGCGTGGCAAAGGCTATGCCCTGGATTTTGGCCTGCACCACCTGGCTGACGATGCCCCCGATGTGGTGGTGCTTGTGGATGCTGACTGCAACCTTCAGGCCGGTAGCCTTGCGGCCCTAGTCACCCAGGTCAATCAGACCAACCGCCCGGCCCAGGCGATTTACCTAATGGAAAGACCCGCCAATCCTGGGCCGACGGACGGCGTTTCAGCCTTTGCCTTTAAAGTAAAAAATTGGGTACGCCCTCTAGGGCTTTACCGTCTAGGGCAGCCCTGCCTACTGACCGGTACCGGCATTGCCCTGCCCTGGCAGGCCGCTACGGCGGTGAATGTTGCCAGCGGCCACATCGTTGAAGACATGAAGCTGGGGCTAGATTTAGCCCTGGCTGGCTATGCGCCCCGATTTTGTCAAGCGGCCTGGGTCACCAGCCGGCTTCCCAGTGGGGACTCGGCGGCGGCTACCCAACGCACCCGCTGGGAGCACGGTCACCTGCAGATGGTTACCGAGTACGTGCCCAGGCTGCTGGGACAGGCCTTGCGCCAGGGCCGCCTCGACCTTTTGGCCTTGGCGCTGGAACTATCGATGCTGCCCATCACCCTTCAAGTGATGGCAACGGTGGCGATCGCGGCGGTGAGTCTGGTCGTTGCCTTAACTGGATTCAGCTGGCTGCCCGCCTACCTTGCTCTGGGAGCATTGCTATGCCTTGTCTTGGGGGTCGGTCTGGCCTGGTTTGGCTACGGACGCAGTGACCTATCCCTGCGTGACATGCTGGCAATCCCCGTCTATATGGCGAGCAAAGTCCCTATCTTTTCCAAGTTCTTGGTCAAGCCCGAAAAGGCGTGGGTGCGCACCGAGCGGGATGGGTAAGGGCTTGGCATTCTAGGGGAGTAAGCCCCCTGCCTTGCTAACAGGCCCAAGACCACTGCCCATGAAGTCCAACGGTCGCCCAATAATGCCGACCTGATTGCCCTAGTACTCGAGGCATAAATAAAGCGAGTATTCATGAGGTTAGGGGTTTGCCAGTGTAGGTCCACTTAAAGGGCTTAGCCATGGTGCGGTTGAAGTACTCAATGAAGTTGAGGATCTTGGTTTTGAGGGCAGCTTGGCTGGTAAAGTTGCCCCGGCGTAGCAACTTGCGCATCAGGATGCTGAACCAGATCTCAATTTGATTCAGCCAGGAGCAATGCTTAGGGACTCGCGTCCAAATAAGGTACCAGCTAGGGTGGATGCTTCCCTGTAGATTCCCGCCTTCGCGGGAATGACGCCGGTACCCTATTTGTTGGCTAATCCCTTAGGGGTGAAATGCACCACCAGTCGGTGGGCAGGATTCCGCAGAAAGGCGGTGCGGGTCGCTATGGATTGTAGGATACCCGATTTGCCCTTCTTGCCGAGGTCGATAGGTTCAGCCTCAAGGGCTGCCACCAGTCGCACGACGGCCTCGGACTGATGGGTATTGAGACAGTCCATGACCAGATGGATTTTGGTTGCCTGAGTATTCTGGGCTATCAAGGCGCTCAGATGAGCCTCTAAATCGGCTTCGGTGCGGGTGTTACCGACACTGGCGTGGTCAATCCGCCCGGTGGCCACATTGAAGGACGCAATCAAGGCTTGGGTGCCATGGCGGATATACTCGAACTCCGATGGCTGATGGGGCGCTCATATTGCTCAGGCGGCGCGCAGGCCAGGGCGTAGAGTTGCGTGATTTGTTCCAAGCTAAAGGTGGCCGGTGCCCCCGGTCGGGGCGCATCCCGCAGCCGCTCTAGCACGGGGATACCCCGGGGACTGACCTCGAGCCAGCGATTCTGTCACAGTCGGCTCATGTCTTTGCTGCACATCGCGTTAATGGCCTCAGCGCTCTTACCGAGGGCGCACCTTTTGCCTAAAGCTTTCAATATCCACCACCTTAGGCACAGTAGGCGTTGCTAACTCATCAAAAAAACCTAGCTCAGACGCATCGAGGGGAGCCAACACAAACTGGCCCATAGAGCTGCATCTGTGTCCGACCAGGTGAATGATTTGGGGCGTTGTCGTATTCGATCGCACCCAGCTAACCCCGTGGGGGCCAAGCACCAGGTGCTTATCGCGCAGGGTACGGCCCACGCCGTGGTCGTCAAAATACTGTAAAATCTTCCGGATGGTTTGAAACGATAGATGCTGGCGCAGCCGACTGATGGCGCGAATTTCGAGAATTTGCTCCCAGGAGTAGAGCACCTCTAGTCGCGGAGGCTGCCCAGCCCGCTGGGGTACAACAATACCGGTTTTTTCGAGATAGGCGAGGCGACCTGGGCTGCTGCGGGCTAAGACAACGGCATGGCGGCGAGGAAACCAGTCCATAGCGAACGCTCCAACACAAACGCTAGATGTGGGGCCAACACACATTACTCTACGCTATGGGTCCAGAAAAGTCCGGAGGGGTATGAACCTTTTGGGAACTTTGGCAATGCTTTAAAAAGCAAAAAAATGGGAGAGTGCTCTATTCACAAGGGCTGCGCCTAACCTAACGTTTCTTGAAGTTTGTCTCACAGGGCAGAGCTTTTGTACTATGCTCAGCCGCCGCTCACCGGGGGAATGAGCACCACTTCAGCGCCGTCGTGGAGCGGGGTGTCGTCGGTAACAAACTGGAGGTCAAGCCCTAGGCGGGTGCGATCGCGCCAGGGTTCTAATTCAGGATGCTCCATCAGGGCGCGATCGAGAATGGCCCCCACCGTGGTGCCCGCCGCAAACTGCCACCGCACCTCGGGCAATTCATAGGCTTCTTGGTAGATGGCAAACAGCTTTACGGTTACGGTGATGGGCTCTGCCACGGGGGTGCGATCGCTCCTCGGCTGCAACCGTGCCATCCTATCAAGAAATAGGGGCACCGGAGTCCCTGGGCTCCACCCCGGTTTCACTATTGGTAACCTGGGGGCCGGTTTCAATCGCCCAGGCCATAGTAAAGCCATCTGAGTTTGGCTAGGTACCCATGACCCGTTCTGCCTGTTCCGTCCGCCATGTCCGGTTCACTGCACTTTTAGCCCTCGCCCTGGGAGCCACCTTAGCCGGTAGCTGCGCCCGAGGGTCTGACCTCGCCATGAATCAAGGGGCAGCGGCCCCCGAGGCCGGTCTGGTGGCGGGCGATGCCGTGCCCTACGAAAACCAGGCCATGGCTCCGGCGGCTGAATCTGTGGTTTCTGAGGCCGCCAAGCGCAGTGACTCGATGGAGCCTCTCCCTAACGATATAGGGCAGGCCACCCCCCAGCTCGTCAAACAGGCTAGCCTGGTGCTGGTCCTGACCGATATTGATCAGGCGGTGGAGCGGGTACAGGCCATTCTGCAGCAAAGCGGGGGGGATATGCTGAGCATGCAGGACCAGCGTTCTCCCGAAGGTAGGGCCCAGCAGGTATCCCTGACGCTGCGGGTACCCCAGGCCGAACTAGACGAGGTATTACAGTCGCTGCGCCCCCTCGGCACCGTGCAGCAGCAGTCCCTTAGCGCCGAGGATGTTTCCAGTCAGCTGGTGGACCTCGATGCCCGGATCAAGAATCTGCGTCAGTCGGAGACCGCGCTGCTAAACATCATGGAGCGATCGGGGGAAATTTCCCAGGTGCTAGAGGTGGCAAGGGAACTCAGCACCGTGCGCGAGGCGAGCGAGCGGATGGCGGCCCAGCAGCAAAACCTCAAGCTCCAGGTGGCCTATTCGCAGATATACCTAACTTTACAAAGCCCTGTTACCCAGGTGACGCCACTCCGTCCGGTGGGCGAAACCCTCGGGAATACGTGGGAAGCAGCGACAAATTCGGTCAAGGCATTTACCGTAAGCGGGCTAAAGCTGAGCCTGTGGCTGTTAGCCTTTAGTCCCTATTGGATGCTACTGGCGGCGGCGGGCTACGGCGGCTATCGGCTGTGGCACCACCGCCCAACCCAGCCAGAACCCGCTGAAGCTGAAAATAGCTAACGTCCCCGACCTGTTACATTGCCCTGTGCTCCTAACTCCGCAGGGTTACTCCAAACTGCTTCTCCAGGGTGGCCCGCACCTTTTGGTGCACGGGGTCCACGGCATCGTCGGTGAGGGTTTGGCTGGGGGAGCGGTAGACCAAGCGAAAGGCCAGGCTGCGCTGCCCTTCGGGAACGCTCTCACCCCGGTACTCGTCAAACAGGGCGACCGACTCCAGCAGTTTGCCCCCGGCTTTGGTCATGGTAGTAGTCAGGTCGGCTACCGTCACCGCCAGGGGTGCGTAGAAGGCCAGGTCGCGATCGCTGGCCGGGAAGGTCGAGTAGGCCGCAAACTTCACCGACTTTTGCAGCATCGGCGTCAGGCAGGTCTCCAGGACCGCCCAGTTGAGCTGAAATACATAGACCTCCGGCGGCAGCTGTCGCTGCTGCCGCAGCTGGGGATGGAGCTGACCAAACCGACCCAGCTCGAGCCGTCCTCGCACCCAGAGCGACGCGGTGCGACCGGGGTGAAAGCGGGGGTCGGCATTGTCGGCCCGGTAGTCGACCGCCAGACCCAGGCGCTGAAACACGCTGTCTAGCACCCCCTTAGCCTCGTACCAGGTGAGCGGTTGCGCCTGACCACTAGTGGTCCATTGGCTCGATCGCCCGTCCCCACCGACGATACCGCCCATCGCCTCCGCCTCGTGAATGCCCTCGGCATCTTGCCAGAAAATGTGGCCGATCTCGAAGCCATTCAGCGGACCGTTGCCCTGGTTGAGGTTAAATTCGTAGGCGTCGATCAGCCCGTCCACCAGATCCTGCCGCAGGGCAGAGTACTCAGGGAACAGGGGATTGGCCAGGGTGACCTGGCGATCGCTGACCGGCTTTGTCAGGGAGTAGTGCAGCAGCTCCGTCAGCCCCGCCGCCCGCATCGTCTCCCGCAGGCGACGGCGCAGAGCCGCGGCCACCGACAGATAACCGCCGATCGCCTTTTGGGGTAGGGTGTCGGCAAAATGGTTGTAGCCGTAGAGGCGGGCGACCTCTTCAATTAAATCCACTTCGCGCTCTAGGTCGCGGTAACGGTAGAGGGGTACCGTCACCGCCCAGACCCCGGTGCTATCCGTAGGGGATACCTGGCAACCCAGGGTTTCTAGCAGGTCTTGAATGGTTTCGGCAGGCAGATCCTGGGGCGTATCTCCCAGGTTGACCACCTGGCCCAGCAATTGGGCCACCCGGCTCAGTCGCAGGGTAATCACTCGCTCAGGAATAGCGGCCCCCAGGGCAGTAGTGCCTACGGTTTGGGCCACCACAGTGGCGCCGGCGAGTTCTTGCAAAAGCTGGATAGCGCGATCGCAGGCCAGCCCCAACTCCGCCGGATTGACCCCCCGCTCGTAGCGGGCCGAAGCCTCGGTGCGTAGCCCCTGACTGCGGGCAGATTTACGAATCACCGCCGCATCGAAGTAGGCGGCCTCTAGCATCACCGCCACCGTGCCCTCATACACTTCGGTGGCCTCGCCCCCCATCACTCCGGCCAGGGCCACGGGCTGGTCATTGGCGGTAATCAAGAGGGTTTCGGGGGCCAGCTGGCGCTTTTGACTATCCAGGGTCACCAGGGTTTCACCAGGCTGGGCATGACGAACGCCGAGGGCTAACTTTTCTCCGGTGGAGAGGAGGCGATCGCGATCGAAGGCGTGCAGGGGCTGGCCCCACTCCAGCAGCACGTAGTTGGTGATGTCCACCACATTATTAATAGGACGAGTGCCCGCCGCCTGCAGCCGCTGCTGCAACCACTGGGGCGAAGGGCCAAGGGCAATAGTCTCTAGCACCGTACCGATATAGATCGGGCAGGCCTTTTCGTCCGGCAAAGCAATCACCGGAGCCGTAGAACTAGCCGGTACCACCGGAGCTGTAGTGACCGGCAGGTGCAGAGTTGCCCCCGTCACCGCCGCCACCTCCCGGGCAATCCCCACCATGCTCAGGGCGTCGGCCCGGTTGGCGGTGGAGGTCACATCGAGAATAACGTCGTCCAGGCCCAGCAGCGGGCGAACGTCTTGCCCCAGTTCTAGGCCCTCCGCCTCAAAAATGTGGATACCGTCCGATTCCTTGGCCAGACCCAGCTCCGCCAGGGAACAAATCATGCCCGCCGAGGCCACTCCCCTCAGCTGGCGCGGCTTGATGGTGAGATCGACCACGGGCAAGTAGGTCTCTACCGGGGCCACCGCCACGTAGCTATCGGCCCGCACATTGGCTGCTCCGCAGACTATAGTTGACCTATCGGTCTGGCCGATATCGACCTGGCAAACGCTCAGTTTGTCGGCATCGGGGTGCTGGGTGCGTTCGACCACTCGACCGACCACCACTCCCTCGGCCCAGGTGCGCCGATCCTCAATATCTTCTACCTCAAACCCGGCCATGGTCAGGGCATCGGCCAACTCCTCTGGAGAGAGCGGCACGTTGACGTATTCTTTGAGCCAGTTTAGAGATATGCGCATAGTAGAGCTGAATTAACCGCGTGAGAAGCTAGAGGACTGGGGTTTAAACCTCATCCAAGTCTAACGGTGAAGGTTTGCCTGGGGAAAGCTCCGGCTGCCGGGCCAGACTTAGAATATTGCCCAAACATTCTACCCTGCGGGCTCGGCATCTACCGATAGCCGCCGCGCTGATTGCCCCCCGGGCTTACCTTATCTAGAGGATGGCACTCGGGGGTTCATCGACTTTTTATATTTCCCTGCGGTTTTCCGGGGGAAGTATATATCCCTTGGGGTGAATGCTATAACCCCTCTCGGAATCAGGGAACAATTGGGGTAATGTGGCATTACCGAAGGGGACGGGCCTTACAGTCCATACAATAGCGATGTTGTAGCTTCTCCTTTTCTGCCTTCGCCGTTGAATAGTAAGCCCCAGGCATCGCTCCCGGGACCCTCTCTCAATCCCCACCCTTTTGGGCCGCATGAGCTACTGCATTAATCCCGACTGTTCTAAGCCTAAGAACCCCCCCACAGTGAGCCATTGCCAGTGTTGTGGGGCAGAGCTATTACTGCGGGGTCGCTACCGGATGATTCGCGCCTTAGGTCGCGGGGGGTTTGGGGCCACGTTCCTAGCCCGCGACGAGCTGCTGCCCGGCAAACCCCCCTGCGTTATCAAGCAGCTCCGCCCCTCCGCCGAAGCGCCCCAGGTGCTAGACATGGCTCGCGACCTATTCAAGCGAGAGGCCAAGATCCTGGGCATGATCGGCAACCATCCCCAGCTGCCCCGGCTGCTCGACTACTTTGAAAGTGGGCAAGAGTTTTTTTTAGTCCAAGAATACGTCAACGGTCTCACGCTCCAGCAGGAGGTCAAGCGCGGTGGCCCCTTCACCGAAGCCGGGGTGAGGCAGTTTTTAAGCGAAATCCTGGCCATGGTGCAATACGTCCATGACAACCACGTGATTCACCGCGACATTAAGCCCGCCAATATCATTCGCCGTGACCAGGATAAAAAACTGGTGCTGATCGATTTTGGCGCTGTCAAAGATAAGGTCAACCCCACCCAGGCGGCCAACTCTGATCAGACGGCCCTCACCGCCTACGCCATCGGCACCCCCGGCTATGCTCCCCCGGAACAAATGGCCATGCGCCCCGTGTACGCCAGCGATATCTATGCCCTCGGGGTCACCTGCATTTATTTGCTCTCGGGCAAGGCCCCCAAGGATCTCAACTACGACCCCAACACTGGCGAACTGCTATGGCGTGAGCAGCTCCACATTAGCGACCACTTCGCCAAGGTGCTGGAAAAGATGCTGGAGATCTCGGTCAAGCAGCGCTACCAGTCGGTGGAGGCAATTCTGCGGGACCTGGATCTAGAGCCCTATCTGGAAAGTCTGGCCCAGAATATGTCCTTCCCGGCCGCCTCGGGCCCGAACACCAGTGGCTATAGCAGCACCCCCGGACTCGTCAGCGGCCCGAGCAACTCGTCCAATGGCAGCGGCGGCCACTCCGGCGGGTCGCCCACCGCCCGCATGGCCGCCGCAATTCGGGCGAGGCGAGAGCGATCGCACTCCGGCGCCAAAAACACCCCTTTGGTGCCTCTCCGCAACGGGTCGCCCACGCCCCAGGGCAAAGGACCCGCCGCCGCCATGACCCTGTCTTCGGAGGACGTCAGGCAAAAATACACTAAGGGACGCCGCGATTTCTCGCTCCAAACCTTCAAGGGGTTGGATTTGCAGCGCACCTTGCTGATGGAGGTAAACTTCAACCAATCAAAGCTGCCCAGCGCCAATTTTCAGGGGGCTGACCTGACCAAAGCCAATTTTGGGCGGGCTAACCTGAGCCGGGCCATCCTGCGCAACGCCAAGCTCGTCAAAGCCTACTTTCACTACGCCAACCTGGAGGGAGCCGATCTGCGGGGCGCTAACCTGGCCCAAGCCTGCCTGTCCAACGCCAACCTGCGGGGCGCTAACCTCTGCGGGGCTGACTTAACCGGGGCCTTGATCTCGGACGATCAGCTGGCCACTGCCCGCACCAACTGGTCTACGGTGATGCCCAACGGCCGGCGGGGCATGCTCTAGGGGAGAGCGGTAAGGTTTGCTTGGGGGGTCACGCGCTCGGCCCCAGCACCTGGCCCAGAATCTGGCTCGATCGCTGCCTCCTGCTGGCGACTATTGCGCAGGGCTACCAGCGCTTCCTTAATAATGACGGCGGCGGGTACGGCCACAATCACCCCCAGGAGCCCACCCACCCTGGCCCCTGAGAGAATGGCAATAAACACCCAGAAGGGGTTAAGCCCCGTCACACTGCCCAGCACCCGCGGCGCAATACCATTCTCGACCAGCTGCTGCACGATCACCGCGGCAACCAGCATGGGAATGGCAATTTTAATATCCCGCAGGGCCACCAGCAGAGTGACGATGATAACCCCGACGGTGCCCCCAAAGGGCACCAGGGCCAGTAGGCCGACGGTCAAACCAAAGAGAGACCCGAAGGGCACATTGAGCAGGCCAAAAATAAGCGTGAGGGCGGTGCCAAAGCAGCTAGCCACAATGAACTGGCCTAAAAAGTAGTTGCGAAAACTCTGGCGCAGCGTCGTCGAAAAGGGCATTTGAAGGCGGCTGGGCAGGAGACCCACTACTCCAGACCAGACCTCTTCACCGTGCTGGAGCAGATAGAAGGTGAGCACAATGGTCAGCACCACATCGAGCAGCTTGTTGGCGGTGAACACGGCCACGTTGAGGGTGAGGTTGAGGGCTTCGCCAGCGATGGACTGTATTTCCCGTTTGAGGCGATCGCTGGTTTGGGTAATTAAGACATCCAGATTGATCGGCCAGCCCCATTCGGCCAGCTTGCCGTCGAGCACCATGAGCTGGGTTTTACCGGAGTCAAACCATTCCGGTAGGCGCACTACCAGCTGTTGGCCCTGATCAATTACGAAGGGCAGTACGATAATGGCCAGCCCCGAAAACCCCACCAGGGCCAGTACCAGCACCAGGGTGGCGGCAATCCCCCGCTTGAGGCCAAGGGTTTCGAGCCGGCCCATGGGGTAGCTGAGCAAAAAGGCCAGTAGGCCGGCGATCAGTACGGTCACCAAGATCGAACGAAAGTAGCCAAAAATAATGGCGGCAGCCCATACATTCAGCACTAACAAGGGGGTGGCCAACAGCACCAGGGCCGATTGGGCAATGGGGCTGAGCGTATCCCACCAGCGGGCCAGCCAGCTTTGGGTGATGGGTTCGTTACCCTGTGCAACACCGTGCTCCATAGGTTTTGCTTACGATCTAGTGGGTTGGGTAGGGCGTGGCATAACAGCCACCTACAGCCTACGGCAAAGCTATGGTTTTCAGGCTTGGGCGATCGCTTTTTTTTGCTATGAAGGTTCGCCTCGGTGGCTAGTCAACCTAAAGGGTAATATGTAAACAATTTAAAACAAGCTGGCTAACTAGGCCGCCCAATTCTTTCCCAATTCTTTCTCCCAGTTCCCCTACGCTATTTTCCCTATGCTTGCTTCCCATCCCGGCCCCCCCTCAGGGATCACCTTTAAGCAGTCTCACCCCCAAAAGGTGCTGGTGCTGGGCGACAGCCTGGTGTACGGCTTTGGGGACCCGGAGGGGGGCGGCTGGGTAGAACGGCTACGCCGGCTCACCATGGCGCCGGGTCGGGAGGGCGCGGTGTTTTATAACCTGGGGGTTCGGGGTGACGGGGTCGGCCAGGTCAAGCAGCGCCTGGACCACGAATTTCGCTACCGGGGCGAGTTGCGTAACCGTCTGCCTGACCTGATTGTGCTGTCGGTTGGCATGAATGACTCGGCCCGCGTCGCCAACCCCCTAGGCCGCAACCGCACCGATTTCGACGAGTTTCAGAACGATATCGAGGACCTGCTGAGCCAGGCCCGACGGCTGTGCCCGGTGTTATTTGTGGGGATGACCCCGGTGAACGAGCAGGCCATGCCCTTCTCAGAGGTGTTGTACTACACCCATAGCGACCAGTGGCGCTATCGGGAGGCTACCCGCCTAGCCTGCACCAGCCACAACATTCCCTACCTGGACGTGCTCAATCTCTGGCTGGGGCGGGGCGAGCCCTGGTGGCTGCCGCTGATTTCCGCCGATGGCCTGCACCCCAATGTGGCGGGCTACCGATCGCTGCTGCAGGACATTCTCACCTGGGATGCCTTCCAGGCCGCTGTAGATGTACCGGTGGGGCAGCCCTAGGTACCCATTGAATACTCCGGCTATGTCCCCTGCCTCCGAACCCATTCTCCCAGCCCCTGGATCTAGCCCCAACTACCCGTCGGTGGCCGATCGCCTGGCCACTGGCAAGGCTCTGCGCCAAACCCTCAAACGGCCAGATTTGGGGATCTATCAGCCGCCCCAGAACCGCCTGGACCCGGTCGACCAGATGGTGGCCCAGGCCGAGGGCCGGGTGCCAGAGCTAGTGCCCATTCTGTATGGACACACCTCTAAAGACCCTCAGCCAGTCCGGGTTGCTCTACGCTTTATCGGCATCGTGAGTAATTACTATTAGACCTCAGCTACCGATCGATCGAGTCGTACTGTTCGCCGACCCAGGGCATGGCGGCGAGGTCCTCAAAGCTCACCTGACGGTCCTTTTCGAGCACCTCGATACGGCGCTTTTCGGCGTAGATCTGACGCTGGTATTCGGTAAACTGCTCGGGAGCGGTGGTGCAGTCGGTCTTTTCCCACAGGGCGAGAAAGTGGCGATAGCGCTTTTCGCAGAGATTTTTTTCCATGCAGGCGGCGGCAGCGCGGATGATCAGGGGGGCGCGGAGGACATCGCGCCGGGTCTTTTCGCTCAGGTGGAGCAGGGTTTGTAGAGGTGTGCTGGCCAGGCCCGAGTCGGCCAGGTGATTGCGCAACAGGTTCACTAAATCAACCCTGGAGTCAGCAGCCTCGGTCAGCAGCCGCTGCATCTGCCGCCAAAGGGCCCGATGGTGGGAGTAGCTGAATTGCAGGTCGCGGTCTTCGAGCACCTGGCGAATGTCGTCGCGGTGGGCGGCGGCGTGGAGAAAAATGCGCAGCAGGGCAGCCTCGGCCTGCTCCAGGGAACTGGCGCTGGGGGTAGTGGTTGGGGCCGAACGGGGGGGCGCTTCGGAGGAGGCGGTACGCCGCTGACGGCGCACCTGGGTGACGAGGTTTTCCGCCAGCAGGGGCACCAGGCGGCTGTCGCCGTTGCTGAAGATTTCGGCGCAGTAGCGCACATAGTGAGTGCGGGTGTCGGCGTTGGCAATATCGCTGAGCAGCTTAACCACCGCCTGGCTGGTCTGCTGAAACTGGTCGGCCTGGCGCAGGTCTTTGCCGCTAATCAGGTTGTGGATTTGCCAGTCAATCCACAGGGGGGCCGCGTCAATCAGGGCGCGGTAGTCGGCCGCGCTGTGGTGCTGCAAAAACTCGTCGGGGTCTTTGCCCTCGGGAATGTTGAGCACCCGCAGCTGCACATCGCCCCGGTAGGCCATTTCTTCGACTTCGCCGATCGCCCGCTGGGCCGCCTTCACGCCAGCGGCATCGGCGTCGAAGTTGAGCAAAATTTGCTTCGACTCGGTATAGCGCAGCAACTGGCGCACCTGGGCAGCATTTAGGGCGGTGCCCAGGGCGGCGACGGCATTTTCGAGGCCAGCGGCGTGGAGGGCGATGACGTCAAAGTAGCCCTCGACGACGATCGCACGGTCGTCCTTGGCGATCGCCGCCTTGGCCAGATCGAGCCCGTAGAGGGTCTTGCCCTTGTCGAACAGCTCGGTATCGGGGGAGTTGAGGTATTTGGGCTTTTCGTCGCCTAGGGCACGACCGCCAAAGCCAATTACCCGGCTTTGGCCATCGCGAATGGGAATCATCAGGCGATCGCGAAAGCGATCGTAGTAGCCATCTCCCTTTTGCCGGGGCACGATCAGCCCCGCCTGCTCGACCAGCTCTACTGGGTAGTGCTTTTGCTCGACCAGGTAACCGTAGAGGGTCTGCCACCCCCCTGGCGCAAACCCCAGCTGAAACTGTTGGATGGTGGCATCGTTCAGTCCCCTAGGCCCATACAGGTAGGCCAGAGCGGCGGCCCCATCGATCTGCTGCAGGGCGTGCTCGTAGAACCGGGCCGTCACGGCCAGAATCTCGTAGAGCTGTTCCCGCAGGGTGAGCTGCCGCTGGAGTTCCTGGCGCTTGGCGGGCTCTAGGGTGGTGACGGGCACCTGGTAGCGCTGGGCCAGATCGAGCACCACATCCGCAAAGGAGCGCTTGTTGAGCTCCATTAAAAACTTAAAGGCGTTACCCCCCGCCCCGCAGGAAAAACAGTAGTAAAACTGCTTGCCGGGGCTGACGCTAAAGCTGGGCGATTTGTCTTCGTGAAAAGGACAGAGGCCGACGAAATCTTTGCCCTGTTTTTTCAACACTACGTGCTGTGACACCACATCGACGATATCGACGCGATCGCGTACTGCTTCAATAGTGTCGGGATGGAGTCGGGGGGTATCCATAGCGTCGGGGCTGCGCGGTCGCCGGAAGACGAACCACTAGATGTTGGGGCCACTAGATGTTGGGGGAGTGGATTGATTGTAGCCCATGGGGATTGGAACATTAGGTGTCAAACAGCGCTCGAAGTATCGTCATCAGGTCAGTGCGCCGGACGGGGTGGTGGTGTATGGTTGGAAAAACGTTGCTTGAAGCTGTGGTCTATTCCTCCGATAACCTGCAATATTTGCTGATCAACGGCGCCATCGGCGTGGGCATCGCCGCCGACGCAGTGATTGCCACGGTAGGGCGGTTTCGCCGCTTTGAGACTATTCGAGACGCCCTCACCTGGGCGGCGGCGATTGGTTTGACCCACACCGTTTTTCCCATGATTGGCCTGATTGGCCTGTGGTATGCGGCTAGCTCCTTTCCGTCCCTCAAGGCGGGCATCTACGGGGCGGGGTTTCTGGTCATGGTCTGGTTTATTGCCGAGGTGGTTCGAGAGATTGCCGGGTTTGGCGACGCCGAGGAGGATGAACCCGAGCCAGAGAAGGACTTTTTCTACGAGTTTTTGGCGCGACACTCTAAGTTTTGGGCCGCAGTCTGGGCGGTCTCCATTGACGCGCTAGTGACCGGCCCCGGCAAAACCGCCGCCACTGCTCAGTGGTCTCAGGCCCAGGTGCTGGGGAGCTTTCCCCTGGTGGGGTTGGTGGTGTTTGGGCTAGTTATGCTCAGCGCCTGGCCCGCGATCGCCCTGCGCCGCCACTGGCAAGAGAATAAATTCGACGACCCTCGCGGGCTGGCCCGGTTCACGGCCATTGGCTCCTGGATTGAGCTGAGCATCTTCCTGTACTTTGCCTACCTGGCTATCTCTGAAATGATTGTGGCCCTAGGGGTACAGCCCGCCATCAGCGAATTTTTCATTGCCGGCGGCCTGAGTCTGGTGACCACGGTCGTGCTGCTGGCTGCCTTGGGGGCACGGGTCTGGGGCCACCAGCTCCATGAAGCCAAGGAACTGCTAAAGCCCCAGGCCACTGAGGGCCTGTGATTCAGCAAGGCGCTTTCAAATAGGCCAAATTAGGCCCATTGGGGATGATGCCGCCCGGATTTAGCGGAAACAGGTTGCCGTAGTAGTCGCGCTTGACCGCCTCAATGTCGCAGGTTTTAGCCACCCCCGGCAGTTGATACAGGCGCCGCAGGTAGGGGCCCAGATGGGCATAGTCTTGAATGCGGCGGCGGTTGCACTTAAACAGGCTGTAGTAGACCACATCGAAGCGAAAGAGCGTTGTAAACAGCCGCACATCCGCCAGAGTCACCCTGTCGCCGCAGAGGTAGGGGCGATCGCCCAGAGCCTGATCGATCGCATCTAGCGCATCAAATAGTTCGGTGACGGCGCGATCGTAGGCCGCCTGAGTTTGGGCAAAGCCGCAGCGGTAGACACCATTGTTAACGGCGTGGTAAGTGCGATCGTTCCACTGGTCGATATCGGGCCTTAGGAATTCTGGGTAGAGGTCTACCTCTGGTTGGGTAGCCCACTCATTAAAGGCTTCATTCAAAATCACGATGATGTCGGCACTTTCGTTGTTGACAATGCTAGCCGTCTGCCCATCCCACAGCACCGGCACCGTGGCCCGCCCTCTATACCCCGGCTGAGCCTGACGGTAGAGTTCCGGCAAGGTGCGGCAGCCGCGAAACGGGGTCTCAAACACCCAGCAGCCTTCATCGGGAGAAGGGACCACGGGGATAATCGAAATTACCTCCTCCAACCCCTTCAGCGCCCGCGTCACCAGAGTTCGGTGCGCCCAAGGGCAGCCCATCCCCACAATCAATTGATAGCGATGGACCTCTGGCGGATAGGGCCCCCCCGGTTCAATTCCCTGGCGAAACTCGCTTTCGGGCCTCTGGTAGTCACCCCCCTTATTGCTGGGGGCCATCTGACCCATCATGGTCTGCCATAGGGTCGTCCAGACCAACTTGGCAGTACGGATCAACAAACCGGGAGGCAGACCAGCCATAGAACTTTTGATATGAGAGGATGCCTTCACTATACAAAGTCATTACCTTAGCCAGAAACTTGCCGTCTGCCTCGCGGTGGAGCCAAATGGTCACAACTGATAAGGCGATGCTGTTGCCTTCTATGCCCATATTTTTTCAATTGGGTAGGCATCAAAAGCTTTGTCACAGCTTGCTAGAGGTAGCGATCTATTAATCGCTTGTGAAATTAGAAGTCGATCAAATGGGTCTCTATGCTCTTTGAGATAAAAGGGCAGGTTGTAAACTCGGATCGTATCCTGAATCGATATATCTAATAGCCTAAATCGTGGAACTGTAAATTAGTTTGTGTCAGAGGTCAAAACAAGATCTAATGAACTAATTATCCAAGGCACGACCCATGACTTTTCGACCCGAACTGATAGACGAGTTACTCAAAGACTACCAGTGCCCTGAGGACCTGATGGGGGAAGGCGGCATCTTCAAGCAACTGACCAAAGCCCTCATCGAACGCTGCTTGAGTGCAGAGTTAGACCATCACCTGCTTGAGGAGACGGCAGAGCCCGAGGCCGATCGCCCCAAGAATCGCCGCAATGGCAGGAGCAAGAAAACGATTAAGGGCGAGTTTGGCGAAGCCGAGATCGGCATCCCCCGAGACCGAAACGGGGCTTTCGAACCCCAGCTTATTGAAAAGGGCCAGACCCGCTTTACCGGCTTTGATGGCAAGATTCTGTCGTTGTATGCCCGAGGGATGACCACCCGCGATATCCAAGCCCAGTTGCAGGACTTATATGGCGTCAACGTCTCCCATAGCCTGGTCTCGACCGTGACCGAGGCGGTGGAGGCTGAACGCAAGGCGTGGCAAAACCGAAGTCTCGATGCGGTGTACCCGATTGTGTATTTCGATGCCTTGGTGGTCAAGGTGCGCCAGGACGGACGGGTGATCAACAAGGCCATCCACCTGGCTTTGGGGGTCAATCTCGCCGGTCGCAAGGAGTTGCTGGGGCTGTGGATGACCGAGAATGAATCGTCCAAGTTCTGGCTCTCGGTGCTAACAGAACTGCAAAATCGCGGCGTGAAAGATATTTTTATCGCCTGCGTGGATGGGCTCACGGGCTTCCCGGCCGCCATTGAAACGGTCTTTCCGCAGACCCGGGTGCAGTTGTGTATCGTTCACCTGGTGCGCAATGCGCTGAGCTACGTCTCCTACAAAGACCGCAGAGCCGTGGCCGCTGACCTTAAAGCCGTCTACAGCGCCGCCACCGTCACCGACGCTGAGGCCGCCCTGATGGACTTTGCCGCGAAATGGGATGCTCGCTATCCCACCATCAGTAAGTCCTGGATGGCCCATTGGGAGAGGATTATCCCCTTCTTCAGCTTCCCTGCTGACATTCGCAAAGCGATTTATACCACTAATGCCATTGAGTCACTGAATATGACCTTACGCAAAGTGTTGCGAAACCACCGTTCCTTTCCGACCGACGAGTCTGCCATGAAGGTGATCTATCTAGCCATTGCTAACATCTCAAAAAAATGGACGATGCCGATTCGAGATTGGAAAAGTGCCTTAAACCGTTTCGCGATTGAGTTTGAAGGTAGGTTTCCTCTGTAGCGATCCCACTCTTGACACAAACTACTTTACAAACCC
>JBGSNT010000292.1:0-3897 GCA_041739575.1 Nodosilinea sp.
TATCTTTCTTAGTCAATCGTAGTGGAGACCGCGCAACAAGGGGCGATGTCCACACCTGGCCAGGGCCGGGAATCGATTCGGCAGGGCTAGCCCAGGGGGCAAAAGTGCTTTTCTATCCTATCACCTGGCTTGAGGGGCGGGCTTGCTAGGTGATCGAACGGGGCAGGTTAGGAGGGCATCCCATGGTGTGTTGCCCTGTGCTCTATCTACCCTACAACCCGGCGCTGAATGCGAGGGCGCGATCGCTGCGCCGAAATATGACTCCTGCAGAGCAAACGCTGTGGAAGCAATGCCTGCGCCATTTTCCATACCGGGTGCTGCGGCAGCGCCCGATCGACAATTTTCATTGTGGATTTTTACTGCGCGGCCCTGCGCCTGGTGATTGAGGTCGATGGCGAATACCATGCCTCGCCGGAAGCGCAGGCACGCGATGCTGAGCGCACGAAAATTTTAGAAGGCTATGGATTGCGAGTGATTCGCTTTACCGATGAGCAGGTTTTGAAAGAGCTGGAGGGGGTTTGTGCTGTGTTAATGGGGCTGGCGGAGGATCCCCCCAGTTGCGATCGGTAAACACACTCCATAAGGCCCCCCTTGGGAAAGGGGGCGGGTGCTTGCCGCCCTACAGGCCAGCGGTCCTACAGGCCAATTGAATGCCCCCTTGCCAAGGGGGGTTGGGGGGATCGATGCGGGGTTGTGATCCCCCCAGATGCCTGCGGTAAACCCACTCCATAAAGCCCCCCTTGGGAAAGGGGGCGGGTGCTTGCCGCCCTACAGGCCAGCGGTCCTACAGGCCAATTGAATGCCCCCCTTGCCAAGGGGGGTTGGGGGGATCGATGCGGGGTTGTGATCCCCCCAGATGCCTGCGGTAGACACACTCCATAAGGCCCCCCTTGGGAAAGGGGGCGGGTGCTTGCGGTCCTACAGGTCAGCGGTCCTACAGGCCAATTGAATGCCCCCCTTGCCAAGGGGGGTTGGGGGGATCGATGCAGGGTTGTGATCCCCCCGATTACTCGTGTTAGAGCGTGCTTGATATGGCCCCCCTTGGGAAAGGGGGCGGGTGCTTGCGGTCTTACAGGTCAATCAACTGCCCCCCTTGCCAAGGGGGGTTGGGGGGATCGATCTCGGATATGGAGGGTGGGCGATCGCCATGCCGCGCCAACCGCGCCAACTTGTCTCAGGCCACTGTTACCACATCACTATTCGCTGCAACAATCGCGGGTTTCGGCTGATTCGTGACGAATGCCGCGAAATTTTGCTGTACGCCATTGACCGATGCAAGGAGAAATATGGCTTTAAGCTCTATGCCCTGTGCATTATGAGCAACCAAAGGATTTTAGATTTGCGATTTTGGATTTTGGACAGGTGATGGGCACGCTGGAGGTGGGTTCGTTTGGAATTAGGCAGTGAATGAGCAAGAGTTTAAGGACAGAACGAAGAAGTTGGCGCTGCGGTTTGTTCGGCTAGTAGAGGCGTTGCCTAAGAAGCGATCGACTGAAGTGATAGGCAAACAGTTGATTCGCTGTGAAACGTTGGTGGGAGCCAACTATCGAGCGGCTTGTCGGGCGAAGTCGTTACCCGACTTGCCCGATTTGATCGCCAAACTCGGCATTGTCGAAGAAGAGGCGGATGAATGTCTCTACTGGCTAGAACTGCTGATAGAAGCGGGAGAAATACCCGAAAGCCAGGTGAAGAGTCTCATAGCTGAAACTAACGAAATTCTAGCCATGACCGTCGCATCAATCAAAACTCTCCGCCGCCGAAAAAATAACCCAAAACCGCCATCTGCCAATCCAAAATCCCCAATCTAAAATCCAAAATCGACAGTGCCAGGTAACGGATCGATGAAAGGTAGGTAAATCGTGTAAAAAGCAGTGCTTTACAAACTTTAAAAAACCGCTAAAACTGGCTTGTGCTACAGTTTACAAGTCTCGATGCGAGAGAAGAGAAGACCCACCAAACAAACGACGACCCCCAAAACAACAGCTCGGGAAATTCTCCGGTGGGAGATAAAGAGGGATTGGCTTGTAGGTCGTTGTAGCTCAGATACTTGCCTGCCTTGCGCCAGCCGACGCGATCGCAAAACTTGTGCCAAATTTTATCACCTGGGTACTCGCCGTCGAGCTTGGCTCCACACTCCACATAGATTTTCTTTTGCACGCTGAAGCCAAACTTGCCCTGGCTATACTTTACCCACAGCCGATCAATGGTCAGCAGGTCAGCACAGGGAAAGTTCAAAAGTTCGCCTTTGGTGAACCAGTCACCCGGTTTTTTGCCCACAGCGCGGATCATCACCTCGTAGGTTTCTCGGTCAGCGGCGCGCCAGTCCTGGGCTTTTAGCAGTTCGCGCAGGCGGGTGTAGTCGATGCCCTTTTCGCTGCTGAGGTCGTCTTCGGTGGCCTGCTTTTGCCGTTGGGCTTCGGCCAGCAGGTCGTTGGCCTCTGGGTGGTCGAGCTGTTTGGCCTGGGTAAGGTCGGCAATGGCCTGGTCGTAATTGCCCTGTTCGAGGTGATAGAGACCACCGTTGTAGTACTCGTCGCGCCTGAGGCGCTGTTCGGTGACCTGGCGCTGCCGTTCGGCTTCAGCTTTCCTCCGTTTTTGCTCAGCCTCTTCCTGTTCGCGCTGTTTACGCTCAGCTTCGGCTTTGGCCTGGCGCTGTCGCTCTGCAACCGCCAGGGCTTCTTGATGTCTAGCTTCGGCTGGTTCTCGAATGGGCTGCTCAATACGGCCAATATCAACCTCTTGCAAGCCCAACTTTTGCTGCAAGGCTTTGAGTTCATTCAGCACCGCCTGATTGAGCGGATAACATGCCTGCACAGCGTCAGCAAACGCCTGCCCATAGTGCGCCAGTTTGGCGGCATACTCTGCCTGGGCCTGCTCTTGCAGCAACTGCTGAATTTTGTCGTCCAGCCCTTCAACAATGCTGGTATAAGCAGAATCTAGATCAGTCCACAGCTTGATAGGTTTAGCATCCTTAGGCAGCGCCTGAAGATCGCCCAGATACATATCGCCCACGGGCACACGCTTCCAATGGCACGAGCGCAAAATCACCGGAATCACGCAGGCATCTCCGGCTTTGTGGCGGGCGATCGCCCTGCTCAGCTCCACGGTGTAACAATATTCAGAGTTGATAAAGTCCACGCTGACCAGCAGCAAAATAATCTGCGCCTTCTCCAGATTTGCTTTGATCTGCGGCTCCCACTCTTCGCCGGGGCCAATGCAGCCGTCATGCCAGCTGTGAATAAGCTGACTGCGCCTGAGAGGCTCCAGGTGGCCCACCAGGTCTTGCATCAGGTCTTGATCTTTGCGGGAGTAAGATAAAAAGATAGAAAGGGGTTCGCTGGGCATCCGCAAGCGCCTGTACTGCCTGGATTAGCCCCATGATAGCCTGGCTTCAGAGCCAGGGTGTTTAGCGGGGGCGGGGCAATTAGGCAGGGGCGGATGGATTAGAGTCGCCGGTTTGTTGCTGGGGGGGATGGTGGGCAGTGCCCACCCTACGAGATTTTTACTACGACGAGAACAGGTGGAAAGAATAATGCAGACCCTAGACTTAAACCGCACCATTACCGCTTGGTCTTCCCTGTCCGACACCATCTTTGTGCCGCACACAGAGCAGGACTATAACCACCTGGTTAACCTGCTCGATCGCCTCATTGACCAGGTGGGCGAAGACGAAACCCACCCCCTAGCTTCCATGATGGATGTCATTGGTGTCTTGATTGAGAGCTACGAAGATAAATATGTGCCCGAGGTGGGCGCATCTCTTGGCTAAAGAAGGCATTTTCTCTGGCAATAGGGCAGCGACGGGGCATGGTCTTGAGACTGGCGATCGCAGTAATGAGCTGCTGATACCATTTCTGCGCCCGCTCAGGGCTGGCGTATTGAGAAAAGCTCAAAAAT
>JBGSNT010000305.1:0-1941 GCA_041739575.1 Nodosilinea sp.
GCGGTGCTGACGATGAGATCAACCCCAGAGCCAATGCCGCCCCAGGTCAGCTTGCTGCCGCTGCCGCAGGGTACCACCCGCCAGCGATGCTCATGGGCGCAGGCCATTACCGCCGCCAGTTCGGCTTCGGTGGTGGGGTAGGCGATCGCTGCCGGCTTCAGGTATGCCGGTAAATCAAGGGATTCGGGGGAAAGAACGGCACCCTGCCCCAAAAGGTTACCGAGGGCATCAACAATGGTGGCCATAGCCTAGTCAATGCTGATGGGGGTGGGGCCGCTGCCGGAGCTAGAGCTGGCGGGGGGCACATTGGTACGGGCGGTGCGGAAGTCAGCGTAGAGGCGATCGCGCCAATCAAAGAAGGCCTGAAACTCCGGCACATCGGCAATGCCGGGGACGCCCTTGCCGCCAATGCCCTCGGGCAGATCCACATACTGGGCGGTGGGAAACTTGAGGTACATGGTGGCGGCGGCCACGGCAAAGTCGGCCAAGGTGGGGGTATCGCCCAGCAGGTAGGGGCTGTCTTGCAGCATCAGCACCAGGGCTTCGAGGTCCTGACGCAGACCAGCGGTGGCCACTTTGATATCCTCAGGGCCAAAGCCGACGCCGGTGCCTACCAGGTTGAGCAGGTCGCCGGGCAAGGAGCCCACCAGGGTCCGCAGGGGGGCGGGGGTAAAGCTGGGCAGCAGTGCCGTGCGGAAGTTGGGGTGTTGCTTAAAGGCCCCGACCATGGCCACCCGCGCCTTGGGCACGATCGCCTCGTCGGCCCAGCTCTCTAGGGCCAAGCACAGGCCTTTTTGCTTGGGGGCGGTAGGGAGGATGGGGCGATCGGGATAGGCTTTTTCAAGGTGCAGGGCGATCGCCGTCGAGTCAGGAATTACCAGTTCGCCATCTTTTAACACCGGTACCTGGCGCTGGCCCGACATCTGAAAGATTTCGACCTGGCCCACACCGGGGGTGACTTCGACCTTGCGGTAGGGCACCTGCTTGTAGTCGAGAACTAGGCGAATTTTTTCGGCGAAGGTGGAGGCTTCAAATTGGTACAGCTCTAGCATGACAATCCTTAATAGAGTATTCCGTCTAGCAAGAACCCCGACCTAAGGGACTGTAATGACGCCCATAGCGGTCTGGCTAAATCCCGAGATGGGAGGTTTGCAGGAACACTCTAGGCCAGGCTATTGCGGGGGCGGAGTGGGTACGGGTAAACCCGGTATCACTGTATCGCTATTTGCAGGCGCTGCACAGGCGGAATTGGTCGGCGGTTGAGTGGTGACAGTGACGGTTTCAAACCCTGCCGTCGAGAGTAATTGACCCACGGTAACTTCGGCGCGGCGGTTGGCCTCGGCCAGCAAATTTTCTCGACAGGCGGCCTCTTCTATCTTGATTAGGGCTTCCTGCTGAGCCTTTTCCTGTAGCTCGGGGGCGACGTCTGGTCCCAGGCCTAAAAAGCCCCGGCTGTAGTCAAACACGTTCGATTTGCTGAGGTCGATCTTGCTGTCGAGAATCTTGGGCGGCGGCAGGGTGATTTGGATGGCACTGTCTCCGATGACCTGAACGTTGGCGGTGGTGAGTTCGGCTAGATCGACCCCGGCCCGCACCTCGCCGTAGGCAATGTAGAGCAGGTTGGTGGAGCCGATCACGTAGCCCGCCAGGGTGCGATCGCTCTTGGTCGGCACCACCGCCTCCATGGCAAAGATCGCCGTAGTTAGCTCGCTGGCCCCGCGCAGCTGCTGCACCACCACCGATCGCACATCCACCTGAGGTTCACTGGGGGCCGGGGTGAGCATGATCCGTGCGCCTTCCAGGAAGCGATCGGGCGATCGCCAAATTCCTACCCCGGCAATGACACCCACCAGCACCGCACCGCCGATCAGCGCGTTAAAGACCGTACGGATAGGGCGAAAGGGGCCACGGCGGGGTTTCTGCGGTACGGGTTGTGGCATA
>JBGSNT010000331.1:0-13115 GCA_041739575.1 Nodosilinea sp.
AGCTATCCCCGCAAAGCTGACGTGAGTTTATGGCAGGCCATCCGCGACAGCAAAGATCCCAGCTCATTTATCGTCATTGTGGAAGATGCCGCTGCGCTGGTCGGCCTTTCCATTGCCTTTGCCGGGGTCATGCTCACCCAGGTGTTCAATGACTCTATCTATGACGGCCTGGCTTCCATCGTAATTGGGCTGCTGCTCACCGTCGTCGCCGTGCTGTTAGTCATTGAAACCAAAAGCCTGCTGATGGGCGAAAGCGCTTCTAAGGCGGTGCGAGAGAGCATCAAAACCCTGGTCAAGTCTGACCAGGCCGTCTCTGACATGGGGCCACCGATTACCCTGCACCTAGGCCCCAGGGATATCATGCTGGCGATGAACATCGAATTTTGCGATCACCTCTCTGCCAATGAGATTGAGGCGGCGGTACGCCGCATTGAGCAGAGCATTCGCGCCACCCACCAGGAGGTGACCCGGATCTTTATTGAAGCCGCCTCGATCAAGCCGGGGGAATCGGCCCAGGCTAGCCAGGCGGTAGAGTAGCGGCAGCCCCCCTAGTCGAAAATGACATCGGAGATCTCGATGGGGATGCCGTTGGCGCAGACCTTAGTAATGCTGTAGTAGGGCCAGAGTCGCCGACGGCGTTGTTGTAGATTGGTGTATCTCCAAGCTGGGAAAGTGCCTGACGGGAATAATAGATAGCACTTTTATTGCTGCAGATGGGCAAGCACGACTCCATGGTTATTTTGGGCCGCGCACCAAGGGTTGTAGCCGACCCAAGCTAGCCACAGCACTAATTTTGTCGACGTTACGCCTCAATCGCTCTCCCAGAAAGAGACGCTATGCACCGAAGTCTTACCAAAGTCCCGCTCAGAACCGTTCTGATTGTTGCCTTTGTGGGGCAAATGACGGTAGCAGTAGGTTTGACGGCATGGCTTTCGATTCGTAACGGGCAAAAAGCAGTTCACGATGTCGCTCTCCTATTGCTCGATGAAGTCAGCACCCTGACGCGCGATCGCATTCCCACCTATCTAGAAACGCCCCAACAGTTAAATACTCTCCATGTTAATGATGTGGACCTCAAGCACATTGATATCACAGGGGATGTCCGCACCCTCAGCCCCCATCTGGTGAAGTCACTACAAACCTTTGATCAAGTCAGCTTCACCGTATTTGCCAACCCCCAGGGGCAATACATTGGGGCCAGGCGGGCGGCAGATGGCAGCCTGCAGATCGGGGTGATTGATGACGCCACCGACGATAATCTGCGGTATTACAGCACCAATGAGCAGGGCGATTTCAGGCAGCTGCAGCAGGAGATTAATTTACAACCCGGAGATGTGCTGAAGCGCCCCTGGTATAAAGCCGCGGTCAAAGCGCAGGCCCCAACCTGGAGTGAGGTTTACATCACCCGCAGCACTGAGGGTCTGGGGATTACGGCGGCTCGGCCTGTCTATGGCGATCGCGGTGAGTTGCTCGGAGTGTTTAGCTCCACGATCGCCCTGGAAATAATTGACCAATTTCTAGAACCCATCAAAGTTGGCCAGTCGGGGCAGGTGTTTATCCTCGATAGTGAGGGGCGACTGATTGCCACCTCTACCGGAGAACGACTGTACCGCGTGGTCAACCGCGACGACGTCGCAACCAAAGAACTGATCCAGGCCACAGACAGCCAGAACTCGCTCACCCGTGCTGCAGCCAAAGCCTTGTTAGACCCGGTGGGCCATCTGGCTACGGTCAACATGCCCCAAAAATTTGAACTGTTTGACAATCACGAGCGGAATTTTGTCGAAGTCACGCCGCTCACGGAATATGCGGAGTTAGACTGGCGCATTGTGGTGGTGGCACCCGAAGCCGACTTTATGGCGCAGATTTATGCCAATACCCGCCGCACCATCTGGCTGTGCCTGGGCGCGTTAGCGCTGGCCACCGGGTCGAGCATCCTCACCGCTCGCTGGATTACCCAGCCGTTGTTGCAGCTCAACCAGGCCGCTAAGGATATCACCGAGGGTTCTCCGCAGTCGGTGCAGCTCGGCGGGGCGATCGCCCCTCATCGCACTCGCGAAGTCAGCGAGTTGAGTCATTCCTTTAGCCAGATGACCCAGCAGCTCCAGGCTTCTCTGGCCGCTGTGCAGCAAAGCGAAGCCGCCAAGCAAGCAGTCCTAGACGCGATTCCCGATTTGCTGATTTGGATGCGGGCAGACGGCACCTGTGAAGGGATAGCGGCCAGCGACCAAGTGATTGACCTGCTCCCCCCCGGCACGGCGGTGGGCGACAATCAGTATGATGCCCTGCCACCCTCCCTTGCTGAGCTCCGGCGTCAAGCGATCGCCGAGGCGACGCGCACGGGCCAGATACAACACTACGAGCAGGTCATCGACTTTGACGGCAGTAAGCAGTATGAAGACGTGAGGGTAGTGCCCCTAGGGGCAGATCGCGTGCTGGTGGTTGTTCGCAATATCAGCGATCTCAAAGCAGCCGAACAAGCCCTCAAAATACAGCGCGACTTCAACGAACTGGTTGCCAACATCACCAGCCGATTTGTTGACCTCAGCCCCACCCATTTAGACGCCGAAATTGAGCGCAGTCTGCAACAAATTGGCGAAACCACCAGGGTAGACACCAGCTTTGTGTTCAAATTTGACCGGCAGACTCAAACCTTGAGCATGACCCATCAATGGTGTCAGCCCGATTACCCGCCCACCAGGGCTCAGGCGCAAAACATCCCCATTGCGGGTTTTCCCTGGGGCATGGCTGTGCTCAAGCGACGAGAGGTCGTTTACGTGCCCTGGGTCGCAGATCTCCCCGATGAAGCTGAGATTGACCGCACCAGCTGGCAGCGGTTCAACATTACCTCCGTCTTAGTGGTTCCCCTGGTCCAAAACTCTGAGGTGACTGGTTTTTTAGGGTTTGCCGCCCACCGAGAGCGCATCATTTGGCAGGAAGAAATTGTTCGGCTTCTGCAGGTTATGGGCCAAACCATTGCCAATGCCCAAGAGAGCGCCCAAACCCAAGCCGATCTGATCGCAAGCGAAGCGCGCTGGCAGTTTGCTCTGGAAGGTTCAGGTGATGGCGTGTGGGATTGGAATGTTGAAACCAATGAAGTGTTCTTTTCTCGCCAGTGGAAAACCATGCTGGGCTATGGGGAGCATGAAATTGGCAACGGCCTGGAGGAATGGGATAGCCGCGTTCACCCGGACGACAAAGCCCACTACTACGAGGCTTTAGAACAGCACTTTACAGGTCAAACCCCAATCTATCAAAATGAGCATCGCGTTCGTTGCAAAGATAATTCCTATCGCTGGATTTTAGATCGCGGCAAGGTCATTGAATGGACCGCAGACGGCAAGCCCCTAAGAGTGATCGGCACCCACACCGACATTACCGATCGCAAACAGGCCGAAACCCAACTGCAAGATTTGACCAACCGCTTAGGATTAGCGGCTCGGTCCGCCCATATGGGCATTTGGGAATGGGATATCGTCAGCGATCGCCTGATTTGGGACGACCGCATGTACGAACTCTACGGTATCCACGCCGACGACTTTAGCGAAGCGTCTGCCGCCTGGAAAGCCGGTGTACATCCCGATGATTTAGCCCCTAGCAATTGGGCTGTTCAACAGGCGCTCAGCGGTGAAAAAGACTTTTCTATGGATCTCCGCGTCGTCTGGCCCGATGGCACCACTCACTATCTTGAAGCTCACGCCGTCGTTCAGCGCGATGCGGCGGGGCAACCCCTGCAGATGATTGGGGTGAGCTGGGATATCAGCGATCGCAAGGCCCTGGAGCAAGATTTGCTGGAGCAGCAGCGGTTGCTCGATGCATTTGTGACCAGTTCTCCGGTGGCCAAGTGCATTATGGATTGTCAGTTGCGCTACACCCTGATCAATAACGCTCTAGCTGAAATTAACGGGGTCCCAGCCGCCGATCACATTGGCAAAACACCGTGGGATATTGTGCCCGATATCGCCGACCAGCAAGCCGCAATAATTCGACAGGTGTTGGCCACCGGAGAAGCCGTCTTAGACTTTGAGGTGGTGGGTGAGACCAAAAAAATGCCAGGGGTCATTCGCACCTGGTCGGCCTCCTATTTTCCCCTGATGCCATCGGCAGGGTCGCCGATTGGTATTGGCATGGTGGTGATTGAGACAACGGCTCGCAACCGGGCAGAACAAGCTCTGCGGGAGAGTGAGCTGAAGTTTCGGCAACTGGCCGAAAACATTCAAGAGGTATTTTGGTTGACCGATGCTGAGATTGGTCAGATTATCTTTGTCAGTGCCGCCTACGAAGACATCTGGGGGCGCAGCCGAGAGAGTCTATACGCCAATCCAACGTCATTTGTAGAGGCCATTCATCCCGATGATAGACCGCTGTTGAGGCAGATCCTGTCTGCTCCAAATAGCGCCTTTGAAGTCGAGTATCGAGTTGTGCAACCGGATGGCACCATTCGTTGGGTGTGGGATCGTGGCTTCCCCATCTTTGAGAACTCTGGCCAACTCACCCGACGGGCGGGGCTAGCCCAGGATATTACCGAACGCAAACGGGTCGAAACGCAACTGCAAGATTTAACCGATCGCCTAGCACTGGCAATCCAGGCTGCCGACATGGGCATCTGGGAATGGGATATGGTCAATGACCACCTGATCTGGGATAAGCAGATGTTTGCACTCTACAACCTGCGCCCAGAAGACTTTAGCAACATCTACGCCGCCTGGCAGGCGAGAGTACATCCCGAAGATTTACCCGCAGTTAACGCCTTGGAGCAACAAGGATGGGCTAATAGGCAAGACTATGCCTCTGAATTTCGCATCATCTGGCCCGATGGCACGATCCGCCATATTGCCTCCTTTGCCCTGGTGCAGCGCGATGCGGAGGGTAAACCGGTGCGGATAGTCGGGGCAAACTTGGACATTAGCGATCGCAAGCAAGCGGAAGAACAGCTCATTTATAGTGCCCTTCATGACGCGCTCACCGATTTACCCAACCGCGCCTTCCTCACCGGTCGATTGGAGTCGGCGCTGCAAAGGGCACACCGATCCGATACCTATCACTTTGCCCTCTTGTTTCTCGACCTGGACCAATTCAAGGTGATTAACGACAGCCTGGGGCATCTGATTGGGGATGAGTTATTAATGACGGTCGCCCAAAAGCTAACTAGCATCATTCGACCCACAGATTCAGCCGCTCGTTTGGGGGGAGACGAGTTCGTCATTCTACTCGAGCATATTCCCGACATCCAGGCCGTGATTCACATGGCCGAACGCCTGCTCGCCGAGTTTGAGGGCGCAACTGTGATCGACGGTCACAGCGTCTTTGTCACCACTAGCATCGGAATTGTTTGGGGCACCAATGCCTACACCAACGCCGCTGACCTCCTGCGGGATGCCGATATTGCCCTCTATCGAGCCAAGGCCAGGGGGCGGGGGAGATACGAAATTTTTGATGGCGAGATGCACATCCAGGCCGTGAAACGCATGACCCTGGAGCATGACCTGCGAATCGCGATCGATCAGCAGGAATTGATCACCTACTATCAGCCCATTGTCGATCTCAAGACCCAGCGGCTGACCGGGTTTGAGGCCCTGATCCGCTGGCACCATCCCACCCGAGGCTTTATTTCTCCGGCCGACTTTATTCCAGTTGCCGAAGAAACCGGGTTGATTATGCCGATCACTCGGTGGATGTTGCGGTCAGCCTGTGGGCAAGTCGCCAGTTGGCAGCGCCAATTCCCCGACATGGAGGACCTAAGAGTGAGTGTTAATCTGTCGGGAAAAGACCTACGACAACCCACTCTGCTGGAAACAATTCGGCAAATACTCAGTCAGACTCAGCTACCGGCGACCTCGTTAACCTTGGAAATCACCGAGAGCATGCTGATTGACAAGATCGAAAACACTATCGAACTGCTAAAGCAATTAAGAGAGCTAGGCATTCGCATCAGTATCGATGACTTTGGTACGGGATATTCGTCCCTGAGCTATCTTTACAATCTGCCCGCCGACTATCTCAAAATCGATCAGTCGTTTGTCGGTAACATGCAGCCCGGCGACAGAAACTACAAGATTGTGCAGGCTGTGGTGAGCCTGAGTGACCAACTGCAGCTCGCTGCGATCGCCGAAGGCATCGAAACCGAACAACAGTTGACATGGCTCAACGAGCTGGGTTGCGAATTGGGCCAGGGCTACTTACTCGCCCACCCCCTTGCTCCAAAAGCGGCTACCGAGCTGCTAGCGATGGGCCGCACCCTGCAACGATAGGAGCGCCTGAATCCTCTTTAGCCACTGTTTGCTGGATCGCGAGTTATACCAATTCTCTGAATCGTGGCTATAGATTTTGCTCTGTTGCCCCCTTGCTCCGTTGCCCCCTTGCTCCCTCGCCCCAGCATGTATCTCTTACCAAAAGAACTGCTATCAGTGAGTTTCCTGGGTTTGATCGCGAATTAGGGCACTCCAGTTGTCGTCGGTCATGGCGGCGGTCAGATCTGCCTTGGCATCGGTGGCCTGGGCGGTCTGGGCCGCATCCTGCTCCTTAGCCAGTGAGCCATCGGCCATGGCGCGACGGAGCTTGAGCTTTTTCTCTTCGTAGGCGGCCCGCTCTGCCGCAGACATCGCCTCGGTGGCGGCCCTGGCGGTGGTGCCGGCCCAGGTGCCGTCGACATTGCCGGGCGGGGGGCTGGGCAAGGCCGCAATCCACTCATCCCGCAGGGCCGCCATAACCTCCCGGTTCGGGAACCCAAAGGGCTGCACCCTGACCAGGGCACAAACCGTCTCCCCCTTGTCGGCCAAATGGCTACGCAGAGATAGAGATACGTTGCGGGAGATGCCAATAAACTGGGTCTGGCCATCGCGATCGAGCACGGCGTAGACCCCGGTCACCTTGGCCGCTTGGTTTTGTTCACACCAGGTGGCCATGGGTAGGGAGGTCTGGCCGGTAGCGGCGGCGGGCGGCGCGGCGGCGGTGTCGGCGGCATGTTCGTCGGCAGCGCTATACAAAAAGTCGTGCAGACTGCGATGCTCGGCGGGTACGTTCTGATGCTCGATCGCGTCTGGTTGGTCGGAGGTCACGGGTTCGCCTGCATGGGTAACACGGTTTTATTATGGTCCGAATTGCCTCAACTTGGGGCTTTGAGCATCGCTGATTTTGACGCCCGCTGCTTAGCTCAGATTGACAATGAAAGACCCGAGGATTTCACCCCTCTTTTTGCGTCCGTGGACCCAAGCCACCATAGACAAAGCATCAGGAACCTGGAATCAATAAATCTCACTATAGGACTCGTGGAGATTTCTCGTGGACTCAATATGGTTTGCATGAGTCTCACCTAGATGTGTGGCCGATCGCCTTGGGGTCTATTAATATGGCGCTGAATGGGGTCGGGGCGATCGCGTATTCCCAGTGAGGAAGGTTCGCTAGCGATAGAAGCCTGGAATCATTATTTTGGCCAGGCATTAATCTCTAGGGTCTGCAATTCACCTCTTGGCACTTGCCTAACGCAGTACCATGGAGAGGTTTCGTCGATGTCAGGTGGCATGGATCAGGCGCTTTTAGAGCAATTTCAGCTGGCCTACAAAGATTTAGACCTGTTCCCCCTGGTGGAACCGCAGGACATTGAGCGGTTTCGCGTGGATTATGGTCTGCCCGTCATGGTGCGGCTAAAGCGCGAAATTGAAGCGTCGGTTAAAAATGGCAAATTTATTTTTGCGGGCCATCGGGGCTGCGGCAAGTCTACGCTGCTGAAGCGCTTAGCCATTGAGATGCAGCCCAAGCATTCTGTAGTGTTTTTCTCGATCGCAGATTTGATTGAGATGAGCGGCATTACCCACGTCAATATTCTCTATGCGATCGCCATTAAACTGCTGAGCCAGGCAACCAAGCAGCGCATTCCGGTGGCGGAGGATATTAAACAATCTCTGCTGGGTTGGAATAACACTGTACGTACTCAAACCTCAAGTCAGGCCATCTCAGGGGAAATGGGACTGGGTGCAGACATCCATGTGGTGACGGCCAAACTTCAGCAGGAAAAGAGCTTTCGCGATGAGCTAGAGAAGACCTTTGAAAAGCGGATTGCTGATCTGGTGGGCAAGTGCGATCGCCTGGCGGCAGCCATTCAAACTGCGACTAAAAAGCCGGTTCTAGTCATTATCGACGACCTAGATAAGCTCGATCTGCCCCTGGTGGAAGATATTTACCGCAACAATATTAAATCGCTGTTTTCGCCTCAGTTTCGGGTGGTGTTCACCATTCCAGTCTCGGCGGTGCAAGAGCCGCAGGTGATGGGGGCGCTCAATTCTGAAGGCATTGTGCGGCCCCACCTGTTTCCGGTGGCGAAGTTTTTTGCTAAGCAAGACTGCCACAACCCCGAGGCGGAGCCGGTTGCCAAAACTTTTGATGTTTTTTTGAAGGTGCTGTCTAAGCGGCTGCCTGAGGATTTGGTCGATGCTGAGACGGCCCGGCAGATGGTGCTGAAGAGCGGGGGCGTGATGCGAGAGCTGGTGCGCATTGCCCGCGAATGCTGCACGGAGTGCATGGTGCAGCTCGAAATTGAGCCCGACAGCGGCAGCGTTAAAATTGGCGATGAGATTTTGACGGCGGCGCTGCGAAATTTGCGCCACGACTTTGCCCGGCAGATTGGCAGCGATCTGTACGATCTTTTGGTGGAGGTGTATAAAACGGCTGAAACCCCCGATGCCAGCAGCGACGGTTTTGTGAAACTGCTTCATGGTCTGATGGTGTTGGAATATGAAAACGATGCGCTGTGGTATGACGTGCACCCGATTGTGGTGGATTTGCTCAAACAAAAAAAACTGATTGAGTGATGAATCTCGTGGATGATGTCGCGGCCCAAAATTATCATCAGCTGCGCCGCTTGGTGTGGTCGATACAGTCGAGCTATGGGCGGCTAAATTTGCTGGTGGCGATCTGCGACAACTGGAAGTATCGCGATGAGATTATCGACACCTACGAGGCTGAGCTACGGGAAAAGGGAACGAGGTGCGATCGCATTCGCATTGACCTGCGCCAGCCCAGCCTGAAGCAAAGTTTGCAAGCGCATGTGGAGCAAGAGCCGGAGTTGGCCAGTACCGCCGCTGCGGTGGTGACTATTTTGGGGGCTGATGAGCTGCTGGGGCTGCGTCTCAACCAAGACAAGTCGGCCCTAGAGCAGTTTTTGTTTTCGTTGCAGTGGACGCGGGAATCTTTGCGGGGGTTTCAGCTGCCGCTGGTGCTATGGCTGACGCCGCGCATTGCGGCGCAGTTGGCTGACCAAGCACCCGATTTTTGGAGTTGGCGAGGCGGCGTATTTGAGTTTTCGCAGCCGATCGCCTGGGCGTTTGAGCCGGAGCGGGGGCAGAGCCAAACTTTAGAGCAGCCCCAGTCGCCAAAGCCCACCGCTGCCAACCCTGTCGATTTGCAGCAGCAGATTGATGAGCTGCTGACCCAAGACCCAGACTCACCGCTTTTAGGCAGCTTGTACAACGAATTGGGTAACGCCCTTGAAGATGAAATTCGCTATGCCGAAGCCGAGGTTGCCTACCGCAATGCCCTTCACCGCCGAGAGCAGCAGTTGGGGGCCGACCATCCTGATGTGGCCACCAGCTTGAATGAATTGGCCGCGCTGTACCGTGCAATGGGGCGTTATGGCGAAGCCGAACCTCTCTACAAGCGATCGCTCGCCATTCAAGAACAGCAGTTAGGGGCTGACCATCTCTCTGTGGCCACCAGCCTGAATAATCTGGCTGAACTGTACCGTGCGATGGGGCGTTACCAGGAGGCAGAATCCCTTCTCGAGCAATCGCTTGCCATCTATGAACAACAGTTAGGGGCTGACCATCCCGATGTGGCCACCAGCCTGAATAATCTGGCCTTGCTGTACCGTGCGATGGGGCGTTATCAGGAGGCCGAACCCCTTTACGAGCGATCGCTTGCCGTTGATGAACAAGCCTATGGAAAAGACCATCCCTCTGTGGCTACCGACTTAAATAATCTGGCTGCGCTGTACCGTGCGATGGGGCGCTATGGCGAGGCGGAACCTCTCTACGAGCGATCGCTTGCCATTGATGAACAAGCCTATGGAAAAGACCATCCCGAAGTTGCTATCGACTTAAATAATCTGGCCTTGCTGTACGACTCAATGGGGCGTTATCAGGAAGCAGAACCCCTTTTCGAGCGATCGCTTGCTATTCGAGAGCAGCAGTTGGGGGCCGACCATCCCTCTGTGGCCACCAGCCTGAATAATCTAGCCGAGCTATATCGTTTAATGGGGCGCTATGGCGAGGCGGAACCGCTTTTCGAGCGATCGCTTGCCATCTATGAACAGCAGTTAGGGGCTAACCATCCTGATATAGCCACCATCCTGAATAATCTGGCCTCGCTGTACCGTGTGATGGGGCGTCATGGCGAAGCAGAATCCCCCTATCTAAGGGCGCTGGCTATTCTGGCGAAAACATTGCCTGAAAACCACCCTTACCACAAAATCGGCTACGACAATTTCAAGGGCTTAGTACAGGCCGCTCTAGAGGCTGGGCAAGCCGATCAGCTCTCTGACCACCCCATGACCCAGGAAATCTTGCGACAGCTCTCAGGGCTTGAATAGTTGCGTACTATGCAAACATTCAAAGCGCCAAATTCCTCATCCTGAGAGGGTTTGACGAGCTGGATAAAATTCGCGGACTAGAATTGGACTAAATTTTCGAGGTTATTTCAGGACTCTGCGGCCCCTGTGCCTAGGTCAGCTCCGCCCCAGGCACCGCAAACGGAGGCTGCCACCCGGCGGGAAGGTCAGGGTTGTCGTAGCTACCAATGATGCCCTGGGCTGTGGTCATGGTGCCATCCATGAGCCAACTCGCCACCTGTCGGCTGCCTGGGTTAACAAACTCTAAATCAGCCTTGCCATCGCCATTTATATCGGCACTGCCCAAAAATTGCCACCCTTCTGTGGCTGTACCCACCACCGCCTGGGCGAGTATAGAGGGGCCATCCATCAGCCAGACACCGTACTGTTCCCCATTCTCCGATGCAGCCTGCTTAAACAATAGATCGGCCTTGCCGTCGCCATTAAAGTCGTTATGGTCAATCAGCACCCACCCCGCCCCACTGGTGCCGATCGCAGCCTGCTGCAAAGGAGTCGTGCCATCCATCACCCACAGCGCATACTCGGTCTGGCCCGGGGCCGAAGCAGGACGGCTAAATAGAATGTCAGCCTTGCGATCGCCGCTAAAGTCATTGGTATCCACAGCCCTCCACCCTGCCCCAGCTGCCACAGAGCCAATCATGGCTTTACTCGCAGGTGCAACACCATCCATCAGCCAAAGGCCATAGTCCACCGAGCCATCGCTGAGCTGGCGTTCAAACAAAATATCGTCGGTGCGATCGCCGTTAAAGTCATTCAGGTTAAAAGGCAGCCAATCAGCCCCCGCGCTGCCCACCACGGTCTGAGCGATCGGGGTAATGCCATCCATCAGCCACACCGCCAGGTCTCGCTCTCCCGATGGGTTAGCCGTTTTCAAAAATAAAAAGTCGGTGGTGCGATCGCCGTTAAAGTCTCCCAGCGGTCCCTTGCTGTAGCTCAGGGGCAGCCGGGGGGCAAAGCTCTCAACGGCAATGGGGTTGCTCCAATCCGGCCCAACGGTGCCAATAGTCGCTTGACGGCCAGCCGCCGTGCCATCCATTTCCCACACCACTAGCTCAAAACTATCGGGCTGGGTGTTGAGCGACTGGCCGAATAGAAAATCTGTTTTGCCGTCGCCATTAAAATCCAGGTTACGCAGGGGCAACGCCGGGATCAATTGATTATCTGGAGCCTGAAACGGAAAGGTGTCTACAACTGCCTGGGCCAGAGGGAACGACAGTCCATCCAGCAGCCAAACTCCCAGTTGCCCGAGGGTGGCGGCCGCTGGGTCAGCCACCGCTCTAAAGAAAGCAAAATCGGCCTTGCCGTCGCCGTTGTAGTCAAAGGGCAGGCGCTTTGCCTCGACAACGGGGTTAGATAACGTCTCCTCAGATTCACCGATCGCGCTGAGCTGCCAACTCAGCAGTTCCGCCTGACGCTCGGCCCCCTGCACTGTCGTCTGAAAGCCAAAGTAGACCTCAGAGCCAGTGATAGCAGGCAAATCTATCCCGTAGGACCACACCGGGGCGCTGGGTCGCGTCAACGTATCGCCCAGAAACACCGCCAGCTGATCGGTCACACCGTCGTAGTCAATCCAGGCGGTCAGCGATTCGCCGCTGTCTAAATCTAAGGGGGCCGGTGCCTGCACCAGGGGGCCGGGCGAAAGATCGGGGGTCAGCAGGGCGATCGCATTCGGCCCCGAAAAAGCCGGGCCAAAAGACAGGGGCTCAAAGGCAACGGCTACACTAGACTGCCCCTGCCTGACCGTAGCGTCTCCCCCTGGCTCAAGCCAAAACGAAAGGCCCGGTGCACCAATGTTGGGCAGGCGAAACTCAAACCGAGTCTGAAAGGAAAAATCCCCATCGATCGCAAAGGCGGTGTCAATTAACGCCTGACCCGCTGCACCGGATGCCGCCGGAGCCAGCTCCAAAATATTGTTCGTCAGCTGCGCCCCACCGGCCAGATTGAGCTGACCAGCCCGATCAAACCTCAAATCTTGCAGCACATAGGTTTCGATATTTTGCAGAATTTGCTGCTGCAACCCAGGGTTGTCGTCAAGGGTGCGGTGGGTAATGCCGCGATCGCCCAGCAGGGCTTCGGCATTGATATTTTCAGATCCCTCCACCACCCTGGCACCCTGCAAATCAAAGGGGTCAAACCCAGGCTGAAAGGGGTTAAGGCGGTTAGCCTCCTGGTAGTAGTTAATGCCCTTAACCACATTGCTGGGCAAAATTTCGTCTTCACGACTGCTCCCCGTCAGCGGATCGTAGGTATCCATCTGCACCACCAAGCTGACCGGTGCCGACCCCTGCCCCTGCCCCTGAGCAACGCGAATGGCCGACAGCCCCCCAGCGCTATAGCCCACTACCCCCAACGCCGCGACTTGATCAAATTGAGCATTAAAGGCTAGCGCCTGCTGGCTGCCAATTTCTTGAAAGCTAGTAACACTGCCCTCGTAGGAATCAAATACCTGGCTCGACCAAAAATAGTCCTGAAAAGCGACCTGAAGCTGAGCATT
>JBGSNT010000176.1:0-19265 GCA_041739575.1 Nodosilinea sp.
GCCTGAGCAGAGTCTGTCCACGCGCTACCCAGAGCTAATACAGCAGCGACCCCAAGGCCGACGCCTATCCATCTCTCCTTCATCTGCTTCTCCAGAACGGGGGCTATTCCTAATTACGAGAGGCAGATGCACAGTCCGGGTAGCTCGCGAGAAAAAATGCCGGTAGAAAACTCATGCTCCGTTTATTTTCTAGCAAAAAATACTGAACTTTTACCAATTGCAAGGCAGAAATTTTACCAGGTGCCGATAGATCCGCCCGTAGTTTTCTACCGCTGGCTCTGGGGGATATTCCCCTGGGCTGATCGCAATTTAGACCTGAGGGCGAGGTGCCTTGCGGTCAAAGGCCTCTAGCTGTGTTCGCTGATACAGAGGATTGATCAGGTTCAACCCACCCTATAGAGAAATGCTTGGGAGGATACCTGTGGGTTCTGCTGTTGCAGGCGTGGATAGATCTGGAGCTAATGTGACTAACCAGGCTCGATTGCTGCTGGATTTGCAGCGAGTTAACAGGATCGCCCAGCGGCTATCGGGGTGCTTGGAGGTAGAGACGCTGGCTCGCACGGTTACCGATGGCCTGGTCGACCAGTTTGGCTGTGCCTTTGCGCGCATCTGGGTGGTCGAACCCGATCAGGTTACCCTGCGGCTGATGGCCTCCTCTGGCCTTTATACCCACACCGATGGGTCCTTTGCGCGGGTGCCCATGGGAGCCTACAAAGTGGGCAAAATCGCCCAAAATCGGGTGCCCTTTCTGAGTAATCGCCTGGCCGATGAAGCCTGGGTGAAAGACCGGGCCTGGGCGATCGCCAACAATATCCAGGGGTTTGCGGGCTATCCGCTGATGACCGACGATCGCGTCATTGGCGTTCTGGCTACCTTTAGCCACGACCCGATGGCTCCCGAATTTCTAGAGGTGTTGCAGGTGCTCTGCATGACCGCAACCATTGCCCTGGATGCGGCCCTCCAGGCCGAAGCCCGGCAGTCTGCGGCAGCCATCCCCATGGCCGGGGGCCTGCCCCTACCGCTTTCAGACCAGCTGGCCACCATTCTCACCACGACGACTATGGCCCTGGTCGGCACCGAAGCGCCACTGCCCGCCTCGGTCAGTCATGCTTTTGTGCATTTGGCCGAGTTGTTAGATGAGGTGCAATGCGACTATTCGCGGCTCGTCTACGGAGCTAGGGAGATCACACTAGAGGCGATTGTGGCGATTTCTGCCGCTGATCAGGAGGGGGATGTTGTTGCTGGGTGGCGATCGCGATGCCACCACCTGCGGTTTATCGCGACCTGCCTGGGGGGCAGCCTCCGCACTGAACCTGGCCCCCAGCAGATGGTGCAGGTTACGCTCCAGATTCCCTATGCCGCCGGGCGGCATCCGGAGAAGGTGAGCATCCGGTGCGATGCCCCTCTACTGCGGGTTGCCCTCACCTGCCTGGCCTACCGAGCCGGGCTCACCGTATGTGATCCGGCGGAACCAGAGGCCATCCTAATTACGGACAATGAAGCCGCTGCCCAGGGGGCAACCCAGGTGATTTGGATCCGAACTAAACCCTCTATCCCCACCCCGCCCCAGGTCAAAGCCACCGTCGATTGGACCTTAGATGCCGCTGAACTACTCCAAATGGTGCAGTGTCTGAGCCAGGGGCAACCGGTCGATCCCCTAACCGGGGCCGAGGTGACACCACGACCGTCCGAGCGAGAGCGGGTCATTATGGCCCTCCTGGCTCAGGGGTTGCGCGATCGCGACATCGCCAACCAGCTCTACATCAGCGAAAGTACAGTAAAATTCCACATCAATAACAGTCTTGCCAAGCTGCGGGCTAAAAACCGCTATCAGGCCGTCTACCAATCCGCTCTACAGGGGTGGATTTGACCCCCGGTTTTCTCTTCCGCCCCCCTGGCCGATGGCGTTCATCGGCTGCAACGGCTTTCCCATAGGGTGTATGCCTGCGCTTGGAGCTGGTGCAGGATGGGGTTAGGAGTCTATAGCAAAGGGCTAACTATGGATGACCTGCTGAATTTGTTAGTGCAACTGCTGATTGCCATAGCCTGTGCGTTTTTGGCCAATATCTTGATTCCCCGCCAGGTACCCGGCAAACTGTTTGGCCTGGTGCTGATCGGCCTAGTCGGAGTGCTGCTGGGCCAGTGGGCCGTCGACTTCTTGATCCGGCAGCACAACTTGGTCTTACCCTGGCTGACCTGGGGGATTCAAGGGGTGCCGGTGGTGCCATCTGTGCTTGGTTCTGCCGTTGTGCTCTATTTGGTGACGGCGTTTCTAAGCTGGGGTCGATACGGTAATCGCTAGGGTCACCGGCGAGGCGGTGTCAACTAGGGGATATGGACCTCTAAAGGCTGCTGTAGCGTTCCTCGGCCCAAGGTTCGCCGCGCTGGTGGTAGCCGTTGCGTTCCCAAAAGCCTAGGGCCGGGGTGGATAGGAACTCCACGCCGTTGATCCACTTGGCGCTTTTCCATGCGTAGAGGTGAGGCACCACCAGGCGCATCGGGCCGCCGTGATCGGGGGGCAGTGGCTCTCCCGCCAGGGTATGGGCAAAGAAGTTATCGGGCCTATTGAAGTCACCCATGGCTAAGTTGGTGGTGTAGCCGCCGTAGCAGTGCAGCATGACATGGGATGCCTCTGGCTCTACCTCGAGCTGCTCCATCAGGTCGGGGACCCGAATACCCCGCCAAGTCACATCCAACTTTGACCAGGTAGTGACACAGTGAAAGTCGGCCGTCACCTCAACCTGGGGCAGCGCCATCATCTCCTCCCAGGTCAAGGTTTTCACCTGGGCTAGGCCGGTGATGCTCAACCGCCAGTTGGCTTGAGCGATCTGGGGGGTCTCCCCGTAGGTCAGCACCGGAAAGCCCTTGGCCAAGTGCTGGCCTGGGGGAACTCGATCAGCTAGCTCTGGACCTGGTTTGTGGAAAAACTTGCCGGCCATGGCGCCTCGCAAATTAGGGCACCCTTATTGTTACTCAAATCTGAGGGCCTAGGCTGCCAGATCTTGTATCAGTCGCTTGAGCCAATGGCGCGATCGCACATCGACATAGGCCCGACAGCGCGAGCACTGGCGAATGCCGCTAACCCCAATCCGCAGCAGGTGGTGATTGTTGCAGTGGGGACACTGATGTTGCTGAGCCATGGTTTTTTCTGGTAGAGATGCGCTGAGAGCTGTCACTGGCGGGGAAAGCCAAGTCCAGGGAGGGAACCGATGCGGCCCTAGGGAAACACCCCCCTCGCTGGGCTTGAATGGAGCTTGATGGCGATCGCTGGAGAAGGTGCGATGCCCTACTCCTATTTTGACCCGTTGCCCCTGAGGGTCAGAGTGCCCAGAGACAGTAGGTGAATTGTCTTTAGGTTCCCTGGTTGGGCCAAAAAACACTGCACCCCAGCCCTAGGGCCAGAGTGCAGCGATTGACCGGCTAGCTATCCCGTCGGAGGCTAGTCAATTTGGGAGGTCGAAACGGTGGGCAGTTGAGCCACTGTCACCTGAGGGGCCACCAGAATGTGGGCATAGAGGGATGAGCCGGGCTCTGCGGCCAACCGGGTATTTTGGATATGGCTGGCTACCTCAACCGTTTTAGCGTCGTAGACTTGGGTCGCTAGCTTGGGGTAGAGGCCAATACCAATGATGGGGACCAGCAGACAGGCCGCCACAAACGCTTCGCGGGGACGGATGTCGATGATATTGGCCACCTTAGCCACCACCTTACCGGCATCGCCGTAGAAGATGCGCCGCAGCATAGAGAGCAGATAGATGGGCGACAGCACTACACCGACAGCCGCGCCAATGATGATGACAGTTTTAAAGGTTGTGCTGTAAACATCGCTGGTGGCCATCCCGAGGAATACCGCAATCTCGCTGACAAAACCGCTCATACCCGGCAAGGCCAGGGAGGCCATGGAAGCCGCCGTGAAGAAGGCAAAGCTGGTGGGCATTTTCCGGGCCATGCCGCCCATTTCATCCATGTCGAGGGTGTGGGTACGCTCGTAGGTCACCCCAGACAGGAAGAACATCACCGCTGCAATCAGACCGTGGGAAATCATCTGCAGCATGGCACCGCTCATGCCCAGGGTGGTAAAGGCCGAACAGCCGATCAGGACGAAGCCCATGTGGGCCACCGAAGAGTAGGCCATTCTTCGCTTCAGGTTGTCTTGCCCAAAGGCTGTCATGGAAGCGTAGATTACGTTCACCACGCCGAGGATAGCCAGCACCGGGGCAAAGTAGAGGTGGGCATCGGGCAGCATCTCGATGTTCATGCGAATCAGGCCATAGCCTGCCATCTTCAGCAGTACCCCCGCCAGAATCATGGACACCGCTGCCGGAGCTTCACTGTGGGCGTCGGGTAGCCAGGTGTGCAGCGGGAAAATGGGCAACTTAACCGCAAAGGCGACTAGGAAGGCCGCGTAGACCAGCAGCTGGAAGGTGAGACTGTAGTCCTTCTGCGCTAGTTCCGTCAGATTGAAGGTGACGGTGTCGCCATAGAAAGCCATGGCCAGGGCTGCCACCAGGATGAAGATGGAGCCAATCGCCGTGTAGAGAATAAATTTAGTGGCTGCGTAGAGGCGCTTTTTGCCGCCCCAGATAGAAATCAGCAGGTACACCGGCACCAGTTCCAATTCCCACATGAAAAAGAACATGACCAGGTCCTGGGCCAAAAATACCCCCACCTGGGCGCTGTACATTATCAGCAGCAGGCTGAAGTAGAGGCGGGGGCGACGGGTGATATTCCAGGAGGCCAAAATAGCCAAGGTGGTGACTAGACCACTGAGTACCACTAGGGGCATGGCCAGGCCATCGGCACCCAGGGACCAGGTGAGACCCACCTGAGGTACCCAGTTGTAGCGTTCAACCAGCTGTAGACCAGACTGGTTCAGGTCGTAGAAATTAATAAAGGTGTAGAGAATTAACGAAAACTCGATGAAGCCAATCCCCAGGGCGTACCAGCGAAGGGTTTGCCCATTGCGATCGGGCAGCACTGGTATCGGCAAAATTGCCAGGAGAGGCAACACAACTAGGGTCGTCAGCCACGGAAATTGCTCGGTCAGCATGACAATTCGCGTGAGTAGTACTACAACAAAACAGCCAGCGCATTCAGGTTCCGGTTTTAGTGTCTGATTCGAGGCGGACACCCACCCTTTGATAAGCCATCTCGTCGAGATGGTCTATCGATGCTGTTCGCGGCGGCCTACCCTAGGCGAGGAGGTCGGAGGACTTCAGCGAGCCAGTCGGAGCCCTAACGGGCACGACAACGAAACAAACCGGACTACAAGATTGATAGAGAGATATACCTATCTTTGCGCCCGCTCTCAGTATAGGAAACTTAATAAACATTTGATAAGTAATTTTTGGGCAAAATCTCGAAATATTGACATCCCAACGCCTGATGTAAAGGCTTGGCAAGGGTTTGAGGCTCTTTGCCTCGCTTAATTAATTGAATCAACTACTCACATTTATGTATGTCAATGCTTCGAAATCTTAATCTTTGTAAAAGGCAGGGCGAGACGGATCCTGAGGGGCAGCTGCGAGATGGGGGTTTGCCCTCTCAGTCGGCCCCCTCGGCTATCAACTTAAAGCGGGAAATTACTGCTGGTCAGAATCTAGGAGTCAGGAGCCAGAATCCGGTCCCTGCTTTGATTCTGATTCCTGGCTCCTGACTCCTTACCGATCCAGAGTTTCCCGGCTTAAATGACACGCCGCTCTCTCTAGAATTTGGGCAGATGTTTAGCCGGGCCGGGCCTAGCGGTTAGGCCCCAGAGCAACCGTTGCCCCCTGGAGCTCGAGGGCTAGCACCCGGGCGCTGACGGACTGTCCTGCCCTTTGCCAGGCGGTGGCCATGGCGGCCCGCACCTGGGGGGCCGCCATGGCGGGGGCCAGGGCCAGCAGGGTGGGACCGGCGCCGCTGATAACTAGACCGAAGGCCCCGGCCTCAAGGGCGGCTTGGCTGACGGCGGCATAGCCAGGAATCAGAGTTTGGCGGTAGGGCTGGTGAATGCGATCGCCCATTGCCACCCGCAGCCAGTCGCCCCGCCCGGTCTCTAGACCCCGCAGCAGCAAGCCCAGGTGGGCCGTGTTAAAGATGGCGTCGGTGCGGCCATAGGTGGCGGGCAGCACCCGACGGGCCTCGGCGGTGGACAGCTCAAAATCTGGAATGGCCACAACGGGGGTAATGTCTTCCTGCCAGGGGATCGGGCAAAGGGTCGGGGTGCCGTCGTCGTCTGTGACGGTCAGCTGACAGCCCCCTACCAGGGCCGGTACCACATTGTCAGGATGGCCTTCGAGGGCGATCGCCAGTTCCACTAGGGCCGAGTTTTCGAGGGGGCGATCGCACAGGGCGTTGGCCCCCAGCAGTCCCCCGACAATGGCGGTGGAGGAACTGCCCAGGCCCCGCGCCAAAGGAACATTGAGATCGATAGCGATCGCCACCGCCGGCACCGTCAGGCCTCGCCCCTGGAAGTAGCTGGCAAAGGCATAGTAGGCCAGATTAGAGCTATCGGTCACCACTCGGTCGGCCTCTAGCCCCTGCACGGCGATGGTGAACGCTCCCGAAGCTTGGTCGAGGGCGGTGAAATGGAAGTGATTGTAGAGGGTGAGCGCCGCCCCCAAACAGTCAAAGCCGGGACCAATGTTGGCGGTTGTGGCCGGTACAGTTACAGAAACAGAGGTTGACACCGCAGGAGCCTCCGGCAGACGCAGAACATTCAAGGCCAGGATAGTATCACCTTTTAGCGGTCAGCGAGCCGATCTATTCTGTCTCTACAATGGAAGGGTGAGGGCTACTGCCGCCCTGGGGCCAACCCACGGTCAACGATAGGGTTTTGCCGGGGGAGAGCCATGGATATTGCGCTGGACTGGGTATAGACAGGAGACGGGGAATGAAACCACAGCGGGTTAGGCAAGGGGCGCTGGGCGCCGGTTTGGCAACGGCGATCGCAGCTCTGACGGCGATCGCCCCCCTGCCGGTTCAGGCTGACCCAGGGGCCGCCTCCCCTGAGCCCCTGGCCCAAGGAGGAGCGGGGGAGCTGGTGCTGCCCTTTACGGATGTGTCCCCCGATCACTGGGCCTACGAGGCGCTGCTCAACCTGGCGGGGCGCTACAGCTGCATCGAAGGTTACCCCGATGGCACCTTTCGCGGCGAAGCCACCGTCACGCGCAACGAGTTTGCGGCGGCAATGGACTCCTGCCTCCGGGTGATGACAGGGCTGGCTCAGCAGCAGCAATCGGAGCAGAATCAGGCCGTACAAGAGCTAATCGAGGCCATGGAGCAGTCTCTCAAGGACCTACGCCAGCTAGAGACCGAGCTACCGGCGACCCCCTAGGGCTAGAAATCTTCTCGAGCGGCGATCGCCCCGGCGATCCGCTCCACCACCTCAGCCACCGGCAGCGCTCCCAATTCCCCCTGGGCGCGGGTGCGAATGCTGAGGGAATTTGCCTCCAGCTCCTTCGCGCCGATTACTGCCATGATCGGCACCTTGCCCTTTTCGGCATTGCGCACCATCTTGCCGAGGCGATCGCCGCTGGCGTCGACCTCAACCCGTACCCCCCTGGCCAACAGCTGGTCGGCCACTGTCTGGGCGAAGCCCAGCTGCTCCTCAGTCACCGGCAGCAGCCGCATCTGCACCGGGGCCAGCCACAGGGGAAAGTCGCCCGCGTATTCCTCGATCAAAATGCCGATCAGCCGCTCCAGGGAGCCAAAGGGTGCGCGGTGAATCATCACCGGCCGCTGGCGGGAGCCGTCTTCGGCAACGTACTCCAGGTCAAAGCGCTCGGGTAGATTGTAGTCGACCTGCACCGTGCCCAGCTGCCACTCGCGCTCTAGCGCATCCCGAAAAATGAAGTCTAGCTTGGGGCCGTAGAAGGCCGCTTCTCCAGGGGCTTCAAAATACTCCATACCCAGGGCTTGCACCGCGCGGCGAATGGCATTTTGAGAGGTTTCCCAGACCTCGTCGCCCCCGATGTACTTGGTCGATTCAGGGTCGCGGAAGCTCAGGCGGGCCTTAAAATTCTTTAGCTTGAGACTGCGGAAGACGGTGAGGATTAAATCCACCACCTTGAGAAACTCGTCATCGAGCTGCTCAGGACGCACAAACAGATGAGAATCATCCACCGTAAAGCCCCGCACCCGAGTTAAGCCGCCCAGTTCTCCCGACTGCTCGTAGCGATAGACGGTGCCAAACTCTGCCAGTCGCAGGGGCAGTTCCCGGTACGATCTCAGCTCGCTCTTATAAATTTGAATGTGAAAGGGGCAGTTCATGGGCTTCAAGACAAAGCCTTCTTCCGCCAGACGGGCCGCATCGTCATCCGCCATCAGGGGGAACATATCTTCTCGATAGTTCTGCCAGTGCCCTGAGATTTTAAATAGATCTACTCGGGCGATGTGGGGGGTGACGACGGGAAGATAACCCCGCTTGGTTTGTTCATCCTTAAGGAATGTTTCCAAGGTAGACCGCAGCACCGTCCCCTTGGGAGTCCACAGGGGCAGCCCTGGCCCCACCTCGTCGGCGAAGATAAACAGACCCAGCTCTTTGCCCAGTTTGCGGTGATCTCGGCGCTTGGCCTCCTCGCGGCGGCGCTTATACTCTTGCAGCTGCTCGGGGGTTTCCCAGGCGGTGCCGTAGATGCGCTGGAGCTGGGCACGGTTTTCATCGCCGCGCCAGTAGGCCCCGGCCACGCTCTCCAGCTCAAAGGCCTTGGGGTTGAGGTCGGCGGTGCTGTCCACGTGGGGGCCAGCGCAGAGGTCCCACCACTGGTCGCCCAGGTGGTAGAGGGTGATCGGATCTTCTAGACCCTCTAGGATTTCGAGCTTGTAGGGCTCGCCCAGGGCTTCGATGCGGCGCTGGGCCTCATCGCGAGTCACGGTTTCCTGAACGACGGGCAGCTTTTTGTTGATGATTTTGATCATCTCCTTCTTGATGGCCTTCAGGTCTTGCTCGGTGAAAGGCTCAGGACTGTCAAAGTCGTAGTAAAAGCCGTAGTCAATCCAGGGGCCAATGGTGACCTGAACCTTGGGGAATAGGGTCTGCACCGCCATGGCCATGACGTGGGAGAAGGTGTGGCGAATGCGCTTGAGCGCCTCTGACTCGTTGGTGCGCGGCAGAGACAGAGGAACGCTAGCTTGGGGGGCAGACAGGTCAGTTTGGGCCATTGGTGGTCAACAGTGCTGCAGGGGGCAAAGGATTTGAACTCTAGTTTAGCGACTATTGGGTAAACCCTTGGCAATCCCCAGGAGGGAGAGTACGGTTATCTCCCCCCTGGGAACGGCAGAAATGGTAGGCCATCTCTGCCGTCCTTAGCTATGATGAACCCATAGGTTGTCAGGACAGCGCCAAGATTGCTGTTTTGAAATGAGCATTAACGGGAATTGAATTTCCTACGTCCTGTGTTATGCTTTTGACCTGAATACAGGGACCAATGCCTGCGCAAGTTTCAAGAGTGTGCACATTGGTCCTAGGTAGACAATCCCACGAGCTTTTTTTAATCGGAAATATGACAGAAGCAATCGCCGACTTAGTTGTCGCTCACCCGATGGTGAAATTTCAGCGCCAAGTTGAGTCTTTGGTAAAGAAATCTAAAGTTGTTAGCCCCAGTGACCCAATCTGGAAAATCGCCTTTCTGTTTGGGGATGACTGGGCCCACTGGAAGCAAGAGCTAGAAGAGTTTGACTTTTCTACCCAAGACCCAATCCAGGAGCTTTTAGCTGTGCAGTCCTGGGAAGAAGACGACTAGCGATCGTCCACAATTGAGTCTGATGGGGCTCTAGCGAGGTGGGGGTTGATAGGGAGTAATCTTCCTTGTTTTTGTTGGCCCTGGAGATTGGGTCGGTCTGAAGCAGCAGCAGCCGTCAGACTTGCTGGGATACTTCAATAAAACCATCTTTGGGATTTGCCTTGGCTGAGTCTCGGAGATTGTCTCAGTCGATCCCGTCCTAATAGACTTACCGGACAATAATCTCCCCCATTATCGGGTTTCTACTTCGCTCAACCCTCGACATCTGGAGGTTGAGCGGAGTCGTTTGGTTTGCGTCTCCGTGAGGGAGAAAACCTGGCCGCTGGTACAAGACTAACCTGCATATCCCTAAGCACTTAGGCTAACTCTATGGTGTGGCTGGGCGGACGTTGGGATGCTGGGCTTGAACCGCTAGCTCTTGGAAATAGTCACTACACCCAAGCCGCCGTCGACTAGCGATTGTATGGCTCGGTGTCAATTTTGAGGGTAAGGCGCAGGGGCAAAAAGATCTGCCAACGAATGGCGATCGCTCGTACGCCAAAAATCGCCCCCATTGCCACCAGTCGGCTGATCGGAGTCGCCACAAACTGGCACAGCGCGATATAGAGGATGCCGCCCAGCACAATGGGTGTGGCGTATAGCTCTCTCGAGAGCAGCAGCGTTGGCCGATTTGCTACCACATCGCGGAGAATACCCCCAGCAATGCTGGTGATCAGACCCATGACTATCGCTACGGCGGCGGGGTGGCCAAGGGCTAGGGTTTTGTCGATGGCCTGTACCGAAAACAAGGCTACGCCCATGGCGTCTAGGTAGGACAACAGCCGCCGCGGCAGCTTGAGAATAAGGCAAACCCCCAGGAAGGTTGCAAAAGACCCGCCCAGGGCTACCCAAAACGGCGTTAGGTCCTCTATCCAAAACACTGGCACATCGAGGATGATGTCCCGCAGGGTGCCGCCGCCGATCGCCGTCAGCAGCCCCACCACCACAATGCTGAAGATATCGAGGCGCTGCTGGGTCGCAGACAGGACCCCTGAGATGGCGAATACCGCCACCCCCACCTGGGCCAGTAAGTATTCCATGGGGGTATTCCATCGGTTGACGATTAGCCAGGGGCCTACTAAAGCCCCTGGCTAATCGCTAATTATCCCCTACTGCCGCGATCGGGCTCGGCCCCAATGGAGTGGTGAATGAAGAGGCGACCAGCGGCGATCGCCCGTTCACTGCTGGAGTAGACTTCGCCATCGTTGAGCACCGCCAACTCGGGGTTAATCACCCAGCAGCGGTACCCGGCTCCCTGGTGGTAGGTAACCCCCGCCACCCAGCCCGGAAATACTGAAACATGAATTAAACGACCCGTATCCATTTGGTATTGGCCCCCTTGGCCCTGTGACTCCCTGCCGACCCGAACCGGTTTGAAGTTGCCCCCTAACTGAGCTGGGGAGACCCCGAGGCTGCTCTGGGGCACTCGTCAGAGAAGTACTGAATTGGTTCAAGCGTACTATAATGGCAGGACGAAGGCAACGCCCCGGTCGGGGGTGCCTGAAGGGCTAGATCGGGCTTTCCCTACACTTCTAGGCAGAAGTGGGGTTTACTAAGGGCAGCTTTTGGCCATTGGTTCGGGTCAGCCACCTTTTGCCCATTTGACATATCCTCAATTAGCTAGCTATGGCATCTAAAAACAACGAAGCCTCCGAAAAGCAAAAAGCCCTTGCTATGGTGCTCAGCCAGATTGAGCGCAACTTTGGCAAGGGCTCTATCATGCGCCTGGGGGAAGCCAGCCGCATGACGGTTGAAACCATTCCCACCGGGGCGCTAACCCTTGACCTGGCCCTTGGGGGCGGTCTGCCCAAGGGGCGCATCATTGAAATCTACGGCCCGGAAAGTTCGGGGAAAACCACCGTCGCCCTCCACGCCCTGGCCGAGGTGCAGCGGGCCGGGGGGGTGGCGGCCTTTGTGGATGCGGAGCATGCCCTCGACCCCGTCTATGCCAAGGCCCTGGGGGTTAACATTGACGAGCTGCTGGTCTCCCAGCCCGACACCGGTGAAATGGGGCTGGAGGTGGTCGATCAGCTGGTGCGGTCTGCGGCGGTGGATGTGGTGGTGGTAGACTCGGTGGCCGCCTTAGTGCCCCGGGCAGAAATTGAGGGGGAAATGGGCGATACCCACGTGGGTTTGCAGGCCCGCCTGATGAGCCAGGCCCTGCGGAAAATCACCGGCAGTATCGGCAAGTCAAACTGTACGGTGATCTTTCTCAACCAGCTGCGGCAAAAAATCGGCATTTCCTACGGCAATCCAGAGGTCACCACCGGCGGCAACGCGCTCAAGTTCTACGCCTCGGTGCGGCTCGATATTCGCCGCATTCAAACCCTCAAAAAGGGCACCGAGGAGTACGGCATTCGCGCCAAGGTCAAGGTGGCCAAAAACAAGGTGGCCCCACCCTTCCGGATTGCCGAGTTTGACATTCTTTTTGGCCAGGGTATTTCGACCATGGGCTGTCTTGTGGATTTGGCGGAGCAAACGGACGTAATTACCCGCAAGGGGGCCTGGTATAGCTATGACGGCGACAATATTGGCCAGGGCCGCGACAACACCGTGCAGCGACTGATTGAAGATGCTGCCTTTGCCGCCAAGGTAGAAGCCCAGGTGCGCGAAAAGCTGTCGATCAACGGCGCGCCCGTCACCGTTGAGGAACCCGATGATGACATGGACGAGGGGCTAGACGAGGAGTCCTAGGGAAACCTTTCGGTTCGCCAAAGGTCTGACCAGGGAGAGTGGTGTTTTGACTCTCCACGGGGGAGGATAGGGCTACGCGTTCCACACTGCCCTATGGATACTTCTCAAAATCGTTCTGGCAACAATCGTTCTGGCAACAATCGTTCTGGTGCCGGCCTGGGTCTGGCGGTGGCCACCGCCGCCGCCATTGTGGCCTCGGTGGTGTTCAACACATTGTTCAACCGCTTTCCGCCGGGGGGGCAGAATGTGGGAGAGATTGCGAACACCGTCCTGGCGGGGGTGTTGATTACTCCGGCCAACTATGCATTTGCCATTTGGGGCCTGATCTACCTGGGGCTGTTTGCCTACGGCATTTACCAGTTTCACCCTGAGCGGCGGCAAACTCCCCAGATTCAGAGGGCGAACTGGCTGCTGATCGTGGCCTGTGGGGCCCAAACCCTTTGGATTTTGCTGTTTACGGTGCGGCAGTTTGGCTGGTCGATTGTGGCTATGGTGGTGCTGCTGGCATCCTTAATTGGCATTTATCTGACCCTCAATATTGGCCGTGAGCGGGTCTCACGGCAGCGGCGGTGGATGGCTCATATCCCCTTTAGCCTCTACCTGGGCTGGATTTCGGTCGCCACCGTGGTCAATGGGGCGTCGGCGCTCTACGTCTCGAGCTGGGGCGGTTGGGGGATTTCCTCGGTCACCTGGACGGCGATCATGATTGTGGTGGCAGCCCTGGTGGCCGAGGTGGTGATCTTTGAGCGGGGGGATATCGCCTTTACCCTGGTGTTTGTGTGGGCTTTTGTGGCGATCGCCCAGCGTCAGGGCGACATTCCCGCCATTCGAGGGATGGCCTTAATTGCGTCAGCGGCGCTGCTGGGGTGGTTGGCGATCGTGCGACTGGGGCTGCCCAGGTTTAAGCGGGGATAGGTGGGCCAGGGCTGAAGCAATTAGAGCGTGCCACGGGGCCAGCGATCCTGCTTTGCCCCCGTTCATTCCAGCGGCCCCCGGCGGCTGAGCAGGGAATGCCTGGCCTGGCCCAATGGAAGCCGATCGCAGTGGGATAATAAAAGCGCAGCATTTTTCGCTGTGGACCTATTAACTAGCCCCATGACCTCTGAACCCGCCTCGACCCAGCCCTGGCTCTCGCTTAAGCGCCTTTTTCTGATCATCGTGACGGCCCTGGTGGGGCTGGTGTTGGTGCAATCGCTGCTGAACAGCTGGAATGAACCCCAGGTGGCCAGTCAGCTACAGCTTTACCAAACGGATTTGCTGCTGGAGGGCAGCGCCTGGAAGGGGGATGGTTTGCCCGACGACCAGTGGCCGATCATCCGGGAGGGGCTGCTGGGCAAGGACCCGGTGGCGACGGCCCAAAAGCAGTACGAAGAGGTGCGCCAGGGGGCTGCTGAGAGTATGGCCCGCTACAGTCCTAACACGCGAACCGCCGATTCTTTAGCCGATGAAACCAGTGCGGGTAAGCCCCTGGGGCGGCGGCTTCAAACGGCCCTCACCCAGCAGCAGCAGCTGATTCACAAGCTGGATATTCGCCTGGGGCTGATGGAGGCCTACCAGGGTAAGCCCGAGGCGGCGATCGCCCGCTGGGTGCAGGTGCGCGATAGCGATACTGCGATCGCCCCCGACATGCGGACCGCCGACACCCTCATTCGCCTCTGGCAAGACAGCGCCGTCACCCCAGAAGATAGCGCCTGGCTGCAGGATTCCCTGGACGGCTGGTTTAAGTATCGAGCTCTGGACCGGTTCTACGCGGTGCAGGGCACCGCGATCGATCGCACCAAGCTCCAGATGCTGGAGCAATCTACCGCCCAGGGCAAGCTAGTCAAACTGGCCCTGGTGGGAGCTTTGCCCAGCCTGGGCGCGGTGATTGGCGTGGGGCTGATCATCTGGCTGGTGGCCCAGCGGCTGCTGCGGGGGAGTCAGTCGGTGCTGCGACAAAACGCCGGGCTGGGCTGGGAGATTCCCTGGACGGGGGAGACCATCTGGCAGGTGCTGATTTTAGGCTTTTTCTTCGTCGGGCAAATTCTGCTGCCCCTGGTGCTGGGGGGGCTGGGCTTGAGCGGTGCTGCCCTCAGCAGCCGGGGCAAGGCGATTTTTTCGCTGGTGTATTACCTGCTGATGGCGGCGGGTTCACTGGGGGTGTTGTGGGGGTCGATTCGGTCCTACCAGCCGCTGCCGCCAAAGGATATGTTTCGGGTGAAGCTGTCCAGGTCGGGACTGGCCTGGGGGCTGGGCGGCTACTTTGTAGCGGTGCCGCTGATGTTTGGGGTGGCCCTGCTGAACCAGCAGCTCTGGCAGGGCCAGGGGGGCAGTAACCCGCTGCTACAGATAGTGCTGGAGGAGCAGGATGGTCTGGCCCTGCTGGTCTTTTTTCTGACCGCGGCGGTGGCGGCCCCTATTTTTGAAGAGACCTTGTTTCGGGGCTTTTTGCTGCCGTCCCTGACCCGCTATATGTCGGTGGGGTGGGCGATCGCCCTGAGCGCATTTATCTTTGCTGCCGCCCACCTCAGCCTGTCGGAGGTGCTGCCCCTGACCCTGCTGGGGGCGGTGCTGGGGTTTGTGTATACGCGATCGCGCAACCTGATCTCCCCGATGATTCTCCACAGCGCCTGGAACAGCGCCACTATGCTGGGCTTGTTTATCCTAGGGGGGTAGACCCCGGGCATCGGGCACTATCATTACCCCCATGATCACCCTCCTCCACCTTTCCGATATTCACATGGGCAGTGGCTTTGCCCACGGTCGGCTCAACCCCGACACCGGCCTCAACACTCGGCTAGAAGACTTCATCGCGGCCCTCACCCGGTGCATCGATCGCGCCCTGGCGGAGCCGGTGGATTTGGTGCTGTTTGGCGGCGATGCCTTTCCCGATGCGACGCCGCCACCGCTGGTGCAGCAGGCCCTGGCCAGTCAGTTTTGTCGGCTGTCGGCGGCCGGTATTCCCACGGTGCTGCTGGTGGGCAACCACGACCAGCACGCCCAGGGCATGGGTGGGGCCAGTCTGTCGATCTATAGAACCCTGGGGGTGCCCGATGTGGTGGTGGGCGATCGCCTTGAAACCCACCGCCTTGAAACCCGCCACGGCCCCGTGCAGGTGGTTACCCTGCCCTGGCTGACCAAGTCGACCCTGCTCACCCGCCCCGAAACCGAGGGGCTATCGATGGCCCAGGTCAACGAACTGCTGTTAGATCGGCTGCGGGTGGCGCTGGAGGGCGAAATTCGCCGCCTAGAGCCTGACCTGCCGGCCATTCTGCTGGCCCACGCCATGGTTGATACCGCCACCTACGGGGCCGAACGCTTCCTCGCCGCGGGGCGCGGGTTTACCGTGCCGATGGCGATGCTGGCGCGGCCCTGTTTTGACTACGTGGCCCTGGGCCACGTGCACCGTCACCAGGTGCTCTGCGACCAGCCCCTGATGATTTACCCCGGCAGCATTGAGCGGGTCGACTTTAGCGAAGAGGCCGAAGCCAAGGGCTACCTGCTGGTGCAGGTGAGTAAAGACCAGACTGAGGCCGAGTTCTGCCCCCTGCCGGTGCGCCCCTTCCATACCATTCAGGTCGATCTGACCGAGGCCGACCATCCCCAGGCCCGCCTGGAACAGGCCATTGCCCAGGCCAATATTGCCGACGCCGTGGTGCGCTGCCTCTACACCCTGCGCACCGACCAGGTTGACCAAATCGATCAAACCGCCCTCGAAACTGCCCTGGCCGCCGCCCACAGCTATAGCCTCCAGCCCGAGATCAAGGCCCAGCTCAGCCGCCGCCGCCTACCCGAACTGGGCACAGACAGCAGCCTCGACCCCCTGGCCGCCCTGGGGGCCTACCTGGCCAACCGAGAGGATCTCGGCGATCTGGCGGCGGGGATGATGACCGCCGCCGCCGCTCTGCTGGCGGACGAGACCGAGGTGGATTTGCCTCTGGAGGACCCAGCCCTCTCGCCGGAGGACCTGGACAGCCTCGCCCTGGAAGAGACCGCCCAGCAACTGCGATTGCTGTAACCCCGGTATATATGGTCACTGCCCTTAGAACATGATGCCGAGTCCAATCCCCCCGTTTCAAAAACAGGCGGCTCTGTAGGGGCAAACGGCGTTTGCCCTAACCAATCAAGGGTCACCAAATCGGATTTCATATGAGTCACTGCCACTGACAAAAACTGGGGCGGCGCAATGGCCTATAGCCAGTGTTTCAGACAATGACACAGCATGTCCTAACCGATCTGGCGCTGGCTATAACCGCCTATAGAATCGCCCCTTGCAGTACCATTGAGCCCAGACCTTGAGCCCAGTGGAATTTTGTCTGCCCATGAACGAGGGCGATTACCAACGCCGCATTAGCTATCGCCTGCTGTTGACGACCCTGTGGGCGACCCTGCTGTTGCTGGCGGTGGAAGCCATTGGCGGCTGGGCCAATCAGTCGCTAACCCTGCTGGCCGAGTCGCTGCATACCCTGGTGGATGGCTTTAGCACAGTGTTGAGCCTGGTGGCGGTGACGTCGCCCCAGCGGCAGATGGGGCGCGAGGTGTGGGGCCACGGGCGGGCCGAGGTGGCGGGCACCCTGATGCTCTGCGCGTTTCTAGGCTTTACCGGGGTGAGCCTGCTGTTTATTGCCCTGCGCCAGGTGTTCAGCGGCCTAACCGGGGTTGAGAACCCTTTCCCGGTAGCGATCGACCCCCAGGTGTTGAAGTTTACGGCGGCGATGGTGATTCTCAATGTGGCCCTGGGCATCTATGCCAGCTACCAGGCCCGCAGCCTTAGCAGTCAGGCTCTGAAGCTGAATGCCAGACATTTTCTGGCCGATGCCTGGTTGAGCATTGTCATGTTGGGGGTACTGTTGGCCATTTGGCAAAGACAACACTGGCTAGACCCTGTCTTTGCCCTGGTGCTGCTGCCCCTGGTGGCCCGCAGCCTATGGCGAGTGCTGAATGAGCAATTACCGATGCTGATTCGCCCTACGGCGATCGCCCCCGAAGCCCTGGCCCAAATTGCGACCCAAGTGGATGGGGTCACCCGGTGCACCCGCATTCGATCGCGCGGTATGGTGGGTCGCCAGGTGTGGGTCGAGCTGCATCTGGTGCTGCACCCAGAGTTTTTGGAATCGGCGGAGGCGATCGGCGAACAGATTGACGCCCTACTGCGCCAGCGCTACGGCCCCATTCGCTGTCAGGTCTGGATTGAACCAGCACGCACCTACCAGGATGCCTTTCTAGCGCCAGAAACACCGAACTATTTGCCGCCGTCGTCTAGTAATGAGGGCGATTGGGCCTAAGTAGACGTTGGCCCGCTCTGCATGGGGCCCAGGTAGCGGGTCAGATAGGGCGAAAAGACTTCATAGATGAGGGTGAGGGGTTTGCCCCGATGCCAGAACAGGTAGTGGCGTCCCCAGAAGGGCCCTGCCTGGCCAAAGGCTTCCTCTAGGGCGGCAGAGTCGCCGTAGTAGAGGCCCTGAATGTCGCGGTATAGCTCAGTGCGTAGACGGCCCAGGCTGGCCCAGATCGGCAGCGACTTATTTTGCAGGTACTCATCTACGTGGCTGGCCTCCCACCAGGAGGTGGCGTAGGCGAGGCGCTGCCCCGAGGCGGTACGCAGCCACACCTGGCGGCGCAGCCGGGGGCCGGGCACAACGCGAATGATGTCGGGAGCACCGTCGAGATCCATGCCCACCGGCGACATGTCGATGACGTCGACCTCGGTGCGATCGCGGGTCAGCAGCTGGAGATGGCGGGTGGGAGAGCCATCCCCCAGCAGCAAAATCTGCCAGGCGGGGGCCAGCTGGTCGTGGGGCAACCCTTTCTGTACCGTGGGCTGCCCGGCCTGCCAGCGGGGGGCGAGGGCATGCCAACCGCAGGGAATAGCGGGCTCGGAAAGGGGCTGAAGGGCAGAGGTCAAGGTGTTACAAAAGTTCACGTCTTAACCCCATGCTATCGCGATCGCACCACCCTTTCCAGGTCTCCGAGGGGGAACGGCTCGGGGTAGAGTAAGGCAGTTCACCACCTAAAAAGCTCCACTATGACAGAGAGTCTGAAATTAGCGGTCAATGGCACCCTAATGCGGGGGCTGGTGCTCAACCCCAATCTGCTCAATGTGGGGGCTGAGTTTCTCTACGAGGCCTCAACCACGCCCAGCTATCGCCTGTGGTCGATCCACGATGTGCATCCGGCCATGGTGCGAGTCAGCAGCGGCGGGGTCGCTGTGGCCCTAGAGGTGTGGCAATTGCCCCCCGCCGGGCTGGTGCAGGTGTTGCTCCAGGAACCGCCGGGGCTGAGCATTGGCAAGGTTACCCTCGATACGGGCGAAACGGTATTGGGGGTGCTGGGGGAGCCTGTTTTGTGCGAAGGCCAGCGCGAGATTTCAGAGTTTGGCGGCTGGCGATCGTACTGCGCCAGCTTGGGGTAGGCGGCTATATAAATTCAACGATTCTCTGCAAGCCCATGGTTCAACCTGAGCAACGGTTCCAGAGTTTCGAAGACTACCTGGCCTACGATGATGGAACTGAACACCTCTATGAGCTCTTCAACGGCAAATTAATAACGTTGCCACCAGATCCTGGTCTAAATGTTGAGATAGCGAATCTTTTGTTTTTCAAGTTCTTGCCTGTCTTGGGATATGTAAGCGTCCCTAGAACTATGCTGGCTGAGCGAAGTCGTTCGCATTGCGTCTCCCTTGGGGAGAAAGCCAAAACCCACCCGAGATATCCCCTTCGACTCCGCTCAGGGGACGGTTACTGGGATATCGTCGCCTGAGAGGGCATGGCCTAGAGCTTGAGGTGCGTGGTGAACCGAGAAACCGTTATCCAGACTTATCGGTCATTT
>JBGSNT010000013.1:0-5599 GCA_041739575.1 Nodosilinea sp.
CCCAAGTGGATGCTCGGTTCCCTGCACGAAACGCTGGCTCAAAATGGCGCGATCGGCTTCATGGCGTTCACCGTTGCCGCCTGGTTTCGCTACCTCAACGGCAAAGATGACAATGGCCAAGATTTGCCGCTGGATGACCCCATGGCCGACATTCTATTGGAACGGGCGCGATCGGGCGGGGCCGACCCGATGCCACTGTTCAAGCTAACGGAGCTGTTCGGGGATCTGCCACAATCTTCCCGGTTTGTGGAGGCGGTGACAACGTACCTACACCAGCTCTACAAATCAGATACCCAAACAACCCTGACTAAACTTCTGCAACCATAGGAGGTGTTAGCGCACCATACTGGACATACCAGATGAGTATCACAAATTAAGCTCTTGTTGTTGAACGATCGCTATCCCCCGAAATCTCCCTCGCCGCCACATCGACGGCATCCGCTATGGGGCGATCGCGAAAGGTCAGCGTATAAATCTCGGTGGGCATCTCTACCCCTGCCGCCTGTAGTTGTTCTTTAATCGCCTGGGAAACCGCCGAGGTCACCTGTAAATACGACTGCCGCCGAGAATTCACCCAAAACCGCACCTCCAGATTAACGGTGCTGGCCGCTAGCTCCTGTACCAAAATTAACGGTGGTGGCTCTAGTTCAACTCCCTCGACCTGTTGAACAGCGTCGATAACGACCTGGCGGGCAGAGCTGATATCAGCGTCGTAGTCAATCCCCACTGTCACAGTGCTGAGGCGCACCGGGGAGTCGGTATTGTTGACCACGCTGCTCTGAAACACCTGCTGGTTGGGGATGTATACCAGCCGCCCATCGTAGGTGCGCATGGTGGTAGCCCGCAGCTGAATCTGCACCACGGTGCCTTCGTAGTTGCCGATCACCACTTGGTCGCTAATGCGAAAGGGGCGAGCGGCGAGCAAAATCACCCCAGAGATGTAGTTGCTCAGCACATCCTTGAGGCTGAAGCCAATGGCCACGCTGGTCAGCCCCAGGGTGCCGAGCAGGGTGGCAAAGTCTAGCCCCAACACCCCCAGGGCCACAATGCTGCCCAGCACCCAAACGCCGCCATAGCACAGCCGACCAATCAAAATTTCGGTGCTGCGATCGCCCTCGGTTTGCTCGGCCCACAGCAGCCCTACCCGCCGCACGCCAATGGCCACCAGCCAGGTAAAGATCACCAGCAGCAGCGCCCCCAGCAGCGACGGCAACAACACAATGGTGTCGTCCACGAGTTGTCGGGCGGTGCCATCGAGCCGTTGCAGCACATCAACGGCCAAATTAGGCTGGGCCAGCACCGGGTTTAAGCGGTCAGCCCAATGCTGGGCTAGGTCTCCGACGGTGGTGTCAAAATCCGTGGCGTCCTGCTGGGTGACGGTCATCAGCACCCGGTTATTTACCGTCAGCAGGGCGATCTGACGGTCTTGGTCGACCTGCACGGTGACATCATCCAGCGGCTGAGCCTGGCTGAGCAAGCCACCAATGCGGCGGCTGATGATTTGGGCGCGATCGCTGGCGCTCAGCCCCGCCAAACTACCGACCTGAAATACAGGCTGCCCGCGCACCAGCACATCGGCAAAAAACAGCCCGTCTTCTGGGCTTTTTGGCAAAGTTTTTGTCGGGCTAGATAAAGCCGGTATCGCAGGAAGTTCCTCGAGGGCAGCCTCATCCTGAGCCTGAAGCCTAGTCGCAGGCAGCAGGGTGATAATCACCAGGATCATCACCCTTGCCCGCGATCGCCAAAGCCGTTGAGAAATGCAGCCCTCCCGCTGGTTTAACCAGCCTTATCGAATGGTGAATGATTCTTTTCCTGGGCATTGTAGGCTACCTGGGCTGAGCGCGGCGAGTGCCTATGGGGGTGTCTGTGGCCGATCGCCCCAGAGCGACGGCCCCAGAGCGATCGCCCGTCTGAGCCAATCCAGTTTTTTGCCCGGTTCAGCCCTCAACGGCTTAGGATCATAGGCAGGCCGAGACACGTCTCAAACGGCCTATCCCTTGTCTTAAACCCTTATTTTCAGCCCCATGAGCAATAACAACTTTGTGAAAAGCGGCGTTAATACCGTGATGGGGGTCAAAGAAGGCACCCGCGACACCACCATCCAGACCGATTTAGCCAATCCCCGGTGGGATAAGGCTGCCACGCTGACCTATCTGGGGGCAACCCTGGCGCAGATTGCGGCGATGAGCGGGCTGCTCTGGGCCATGGATGCGATCTTCGGATACTTCAACCTGGGCGAGTTGCCCCAGGGGGCGGTGACGGCGATCGCCTGCGCGTTCTTTGCCTTTGTGACGCTGCGATCGCGCCTGTTTTCCCTGCTCGACAATACCCGCAATAGCGGACGCTACAAGTCGCTCCAGCGGCCCGGCTGGGCACCGCCGCCCCTGGCTTTCCCGATCGTGTGGATGAGCATTGCGGTGCTGCGGGTGGTGTCGGCCTATTTGGTGTGGTCGGCGATGGGGCAAACCTTTCTGTGCCTGCCGCTGATGCTCTATGTAGTTCACCTCAGCCTGGGCGACACCTGGAATACGATTTTCACGGTGGAGGGGCGATTGGGGGCCGCCGTGCCGATGGTGATGGTGGGGCCGTTGCTCTCGGTGGCGGTGGTTACGGTCAGCTATTTCCAAACGGTGCCGCTGGCGGGCTGGATTATTTTGCCGTCGCTGGTCTGGCTGGCGATCGCCACCGCCCTCTGCATCAGCCTCTGGCGCTTGAATGGCCAAGAACCCCTGTATCCGGTCGTAGCAGCCGGAATAGATTAGGCTAGCCGTAGTGGACGATAGCAATGCCGAGCTTCTTGTTCTGCTCTCTTGAGGAAAGCACCCATGGTCACCCTTGAGCTACGCCAAATTGATGTGCCCCTGGGCAAGAGCCTGCTGCTGCGCGACGTGAGCTGGGCCGAGTTTGAAGCCATCCTAGCGGAGCTGGGCAACCACCGAAGCACCCGCATCGCCTACGACGAGGGATTCTTGGAAATTATGGCCCCCCTGCCAGAGCACGAGTATTTCAAAGAGACCATTGGCGATGCGATCAAAGACGTAGCCGAAGAACTCAGCGTAGAATTTGCCAGTTACGGCTCCACCACCTGGCGGAGTAGAGCAAAGCAGGCGGGCATTGAACCCGACAATTGCTTCTACTTCCAAAACGAAGCGCTGGTGCGGGGCAAGCTAGAGTTTGATCTAGACCGCGACCCGCCCCCCGATCTAGCCCTCGAAGTGGACCTGACCAGCAAATCCCTCGATCGCTTTGTGATCTATGCCAAGCTGGGCGTGCCCGAAATCTGGTGCTACGACAGCGGTGTGCTGACGATTTATCTGCTGGAAGGCAACAGCTACGGGGTGTCAGACCAAAGCCGAGTGTTTCCCACGCTGGATATTCGCGCCCTGCCCCAGCTGATTGCATCGCAGCGATCGGCGGGTCGACTGGCCCTGCGGCGATCGGTGAGGGAATGGGTGAAAGAGCAGAGACCGTAAGCGGCCTATCAGCTTTAGCAAAGCACCATCATGAATTTATAGGTGAAATGTTTGGCTACCAAGTAATCCCTTTAAGCTCTTGGGGAAATAGCTGGCGCTCAGATAGTCGATCTGCGTCTAAGACCTGGAGCAGATATTGCCCAGTGGTTTGCTGGTCTTCGATATCCTCATCGTCAATCCAAGATTCGAGGATATCCGCAGCCTTGGCTTGTTTCTGCTTGAAGGCGATAGATTTTGCTAAAAGCTGCAAGGTCATAGCCTCAACCGAAAGCCCCTGCTGCTGGGCTTCTTGCATAATGTAGTGCTCCATGTCTGGAGGTAGGTCGAGGGTTAGGGTCATGGGCATTTAGAAGGACACTCTCCTATCCTAGCTCTTGATTCTTTGAGGTGGGAGCCCATGGATTGCTGAGACAGCCGCTCAGAATTTCGACCGATGACACTAGGGATCAAATTGGATTGCCTCTCTGGACAGGCCAATTTTCTCGCCAAGCTCAAATACGTTGTCGGTAAATTCGTTGACGTTGCCAGACAATGTAGCGGCTCCCCCCGCCAGGGTTGCAGCGGCTGTCCCTGCCGCGATTAGCCGTTGCAGCCGCTTGCCGATGCGCTTTGGCTCTTGCTTTTCTGGCTTGCTGAGGTCGCCTTCGAGGTCATCCAGCTTCATCAGAACATCTTCTTTTTGGGTCTCTGGAAAAGTTTGAGCCAATTGTCGGAGGGACGTTAGCAGACGAACAATATCATCAGCATTTTGACCGTAGTTATTAATAATTCCACCGTTCTGATTGCCTTGGACGGTTTCGGCAAATCCTCCCGCAAACTGAGCCCCCCGCATATCGTACTTTGAGCCTTGGTTTTGTGCCACGATGCCGATCACTCCTAGAATTTCTGTATTTCTCTGACGCTCTAATTCAATTGTCCGTCGTGCGTCTTCCAGATGTGTCCCCTGCAATCGTAGCCTTTCCTCATACTGCGCTTCGAAGGCGGCGAGTTGATGGGCATAGCGCTGCTTAACCTCTGTCTCAATGGCGGCTTTATCGGCCTCTGCTTTAACCTCTAACCGCACAACAAAGGCATTACCCTTACGTTCCATACCTTGAATCGAAATATCTTCGTCGGGGCGGTTGGCTCGCAGGTCTTGGAAGGATTGGAAGAATGCTTGCCAGTCAATGCCCTCGGTGAAGGTGATAGGAATAGTTTCCAAGGCACTAGCAATGACTTGAAATAGTTGAGTGAATTCACCTGTAGCAAATGTGCTCTCAGGATTTACAGGAAGACGACCTAAGAATTCATACTCCATATCGTCATAAGTGCAAAAAATGTAGTCACATTTGACGCCTTCGAGGATGGTTGAGCTGCCAATTTGCCAGTCGGCTATGCAAGCTCCTGTGAGTATTGCCTGAGTGAAATCGGTATAGAGAACCTGAGATTCATCGAGGTTAGCGTAGCTGAGGTCGGCGCAGTTGAGACTGGCATAGCTAAGGTTGGCACAGTTGATGTGGGCAGAGCTAAGGTCAGCAAAACTAAGGTCAGCAAAACTAAGGTTGGCGAAGCTGAGGTCAGCAGAGCAGAGTTTTGCAGCGCTAAGTTTTGCAGAGCGGAGTCGGGCGTTGCTGAGTTTAGCAGATCTAAGGTCAGCGAACCTCAGGTCGGCCTGACTGAGGTCGGCGGTTCTGAGGTCTATCTCAATCTCGGGATTTTCCTTTCTCCATGCATTCCAGACCTCACTCCCTTGCTTTAGCAAAGCGACCTGTTCTTCATTTGCCATCGCCGTTCAGTCTGCATCATCACCTCACCCTAGACTACGCGCTGTCGCTGATCAGTTCCGTATCTTTTTTGTGGTCTGCGGCCAAACTTCGGCATACCCATCATCCTCAGCATTATCCCACACGGCATATGGGGATGGTTGACTGGCCTGTGCCCAAAAATCAGCCTCATCATCGGGCAGCAGCGTCACCAAAAGCTTTGTCCCTTCCGGCAGTTCTGTAAACTCTAGCAGCTCAATTTTTCCTTGATGAACCGTAGCCCAAAGCGTTCTTAGCATTGTGGTTTCAACTATCGTTGTCTCTCAATTCTATGTGCTAGCTGTGATGTCTGCCGGGTCTCCTAATTACCGCGCACCCCTAGCT
>JBGSNT010000033.1:0-3979 GCA_041739575.1 Nodosilinea sp.
TGGCATTATGATAAAAGTAGCTGTGTTGTTTAAGCCTTAGAAAGCACCTATGGATATTTTGTCGTTTGGTTGGGTTTCGCTGCTGGTGGTCTTCACCTTTTCGCTTTCGATGGTGATCTGGGGCCGCAACGGGTTCTAAACACGATACCTACATCGCTATGGAAGCCACTCTACAAACCCAAGCCTTTAGCATTTTGGCCACCTTAGCGCTGGTGCTCATGGTGGTCGTGACCGGCGGCGTAGTCTATCTGACCGCCGCCGACTGGCGCGATCGCCGCCGCCGCAAGAACGACCAGCAGACCTCTAAGCGCGATCCACAGCTCTCTAAGCGCTCTGCTAAGGGCATGGCAAAAAAATAAGCTGCCAGCAGGTGGCACCGCTGTGCTGTAGTGGTGGCTTGCCCCAGTGCTAGTCACCCTGGCGTAGGTCATCCCTGTGTTACTCGCTTACAAGGCTGATCCCTAGGTTATAGCTTGGCTAAGATCATTACCCCTCTGACTGCCGCACCCGCTGGGGCACGGCAGTTGGCCTTGAATGTGCTGCTTCAGGTGCAGGCGGGGGCCTACGCCGATGTGGCCCTGCATCGCACCTTGGCCCAGGCTGAACTGGGCGAAAGCGATTCCCTCGGGGAACGCTCTGCGGAACGCGCCTTTGCCACCGAGCTGGTCTACGGCACCGTCCGTCGCCAGCGCACCTTAGATGCCCTGATTGACCAGTTGGGTGCTCGCCCGGCGGCTAAACAGCCCCCGGTGCTGCGGCTGGTGCTGCACCTGGGGCTCTATCAACTGCGATATTTAACCGCCGTCCCCGCGTCGGCCGCCGTGAATACCACCGTTGACCTGGCCAAGGCCAACCGCCTCGGTCGCCTCTCTGGGGTTGTCAATGGTCTGCTACGCCAGTACATCCGCCAGGCCGAGGACGGCACCGATCCCCTAGTCTTACCTGATCAGCCCGCAGCCGCTTTGGGGATACTCCACAGCTACCCCGACTGGCTGGTGGCCCTGTGGCTAGACCAACTCGGCTACGACGAAACCAGTCGGCTTTGCCAGTGGTTTAACCAGGTGCCCGCCATCGATCTGCGGGTAAACCGCCAGCAGGCTACGATCGCCGCCGTCAAGACGGCCTTTGACGCCGCCAACATTGCCTTAGACGATATTCCTGGAGTTCCCTACGGGCTGCGCTTGGTCCATCACCAGGGGGCGCTGACCGACCTGCCCGGATACGCCGCAGGCTGGTGGAGCGTCCAGGATGCCAGCGCCCAGCTGGTGGGCCAGCTGCTCGACCCCCAGCCGGGGGAAACGGTGCTGGACGTGTGCGCTGCCCCCGGGGGCAAGGCGACGCAGATGGCGGAGATAGTGGGAGAAGATGGGACGGTATGGGCCTGCGATCGCGCCCCCTCGCGGCTGAAAAAACTCACCGTCAACGCCACCCGCCTGGGGCTCACCAACCTGCGCACCCACGCAGGCGACAGCACCGACTTGGCCCCGTTTCACCATCAGTTCGACCGGGTGCTGGTAGATGCCCCCTGTTCTGGACTGGGCACCCTGCACCGCCATGCCGATGCCCGCTGGCGACAAACTCCCGCCAGCATCGCCGCCCTCGCCCCATTGCAGAGCGCCCTGCTGGCCGAAGCCGCCCGCTGCGTCAAGCCCGGCGGCACCCTGGTCTACGCCACCTGCACCCTCCACCCCAGCGAAAACGAAGCCGTCATCGCCGCCTTTTGCCAGTCCCATCCCACCTGGCAGATCCAGCCCCCGGCCCCGGGCTTCGGCGGTGGGCTAGAAGTAGCCCCCCAGGGATGGATACGCCTCTGGCCCCACCGCCACGCCATGGACGGATTCTTCATGGTGCGTCTGCAGCAGACCGATGGTGGGGTTGAGAGGTAAGGGATCAACCAACAAATAGGGTGCCGGCGTCATTCCCGCGCAGGCGGGAATCTACAGGGAAGCATCCACCCTAGCTGGTGCCTTAATTTGGAAGCGAGTCCCTAGACGATTTTGGTTCTGCTCCCCTGGCTATTCTCACCTCCCCCTTACCCCGCTAGGGCCAGCTAATCCTGGGAGTTGCCCCCCACTGGCCCTGCCCCCCTGAGGCGATAGAATCGAGCCGGGGGCTATCCTCAAAACTTCCTCAGCATTACCCATGGCTACCCTTTCTCCTGAACTTTGGCAGCGGCTGCGATCGCCCCTGGTGATCGGCTCCGTCACTCTCCAGAGCCGGGTTATGCAGTCCCCCCTCTCGGGCGTCACCGATCGCGCCTTTCGCCAGCTGGTGCGCCGCTACGCCCCCACCTCGATGCTCTACACCGAGATGGTCCAGGCCACCGGGGTCTGCCACGCCCAGCAGCTCGAAAAGATTATCGACATTGACAGCGCCGAGCAGCCGATCAGTATTCAGCTGTTTGACTGTCGGCCTGACTTTATGGCCGAGGCCGCCCGGCGGGCCGTGGCGGAAGGGGCCAAAACCATCGACATCAACATGGGCTGCCCGGTGAACAAAATCACCAAAAAAGGCGGCGGCTCGTCGCTGCTGCGCCAGCCCGAGGTGGCCGAGGCGATCGTCCGCACCGTGGCGGCGGCGGTAGCGGTGCCGGTCACGGTTAAAACCCGCATCGGCTGGGATGACGATAACCTTAACGCCGTCGAGTTTGCCCGCCGCATGGAAGCCGCCGGGGCGCAAATGCTCACCCTCCATGGGCGCACCCGCAGCCAGGGCTACCACGGTCCCGCTCGCTGGGATTGGATCGCCAGGGTAAAAGCGGCCCTCTCGATTCCGGTGATTGCCAACGGCGATATTGTCTCGGTGGAGTCGGCCCTCCGCTGCCTGGAGGAAACCCGGGCCGACGGGGTTATGTGTTCGCGGGGCACCCTGGGCTACCCGTTCCTGGTGGGCGAAATTGACCAGTTCCTCAAAACCGGGATCGTTCTCCCCCCGCCCACCCCCGTGGCCCTGCTGCGCTGCGCTCGTGAGCACCTGGGGCTGCTGTGGCAGTACAAGGGCAAAAAGGGCATCCACCAAGCCCGCAAGCACATGGCCTGGTACGTCAAGGGGTTTGAGGGAGCCGCGCCCCTGCGCCAGCAGCTCTACCAAATTGATACGGTAGAGGCGGGGTACGATCTGCTGGATGGTGCGATCGCCCACCTAGAGCTGGGCCAGCCCCCGGCGGCTGCGATCGGCGCCGCTACCCCCCACGAACTGACTGCCCTACCCTGATCCCCCCAGCGGGGAGCCAGCCCAACGACCATGCCCAGGGCGATGGCCCCGTCCCTCCCAGCGGCAGCCTCAGCCGTCTCCGATCCCCCCTCACCACCCCGCCAATCCCGAAAGCGGATAACCGCCCCTTGACTAATGGGGTTTAAGGTAGGATCTATAAATAAATCTAATTTGCAGTTTCCACCCCTGTAACCTCCATGACCTCGTACGCCACCGCCACTGCCCGCGCCGATATGGGTGAGCTTCGCCGTCTGAGAAGCCTACTGCCCCCCGAGCTGCAAAGCTGGGTGACGGTGGAGTCAGCTATTGATGTCACGCCACCGCTGATCACCTGCGAAGAGCTGGGCAAAGACCAGGTCGAAGTTCAGGTGGACCTGATCAAGTGGGAGCAACTGGCCCTCGACCAGCGCAACCTGCTGTTTTGGCACGAGGTGGGCCGCATTCAAAACGACACCATCCCCCGCGACGGTTGGGAGATGGCGGCCCTAGCGATCGGCCTTGGCGGGGCCGTAGGCGAACTGTGGGTTCAGGACGGCCTGCTGCTCATGCTGGCTATGGGCCTGTGCGGCTTTTCGGGCTGGCGGCTCTACAAGCGCAACAACAACCAAAAGACCCTGCAAGAGAGCATTAACGCCGACGAACGGGCGATCGCCATTGCCACCCGGTTTGGCTACACCCTGCCCAACGCCTACAAGAGCCTGGGCAGCGCCCTCAAAACCCTGATCGAGCAAACCCCTAAGAAGCGCCAGCGCGATCGCTACATCAA
>JBGSNT010000045.1:0-2664 GCA_041739575.1 Nodosilinea sp.
GCCCAGTGGTGGTTCTTGCATAGCGCCAGCCCATTCACAAAGCGATCATCCCGAAACTCCGCAAACGACTGAATATGTGGCCCATCCTGCCACCTGCACATCCGCCCCTTAGCGCTGATCCATTGTAAGCACCCGGCCAGAGTCAATCCGTATTTGTTGTATCGCTTCAAACTCTTCACACTTAGCCGCTACATGGCAAAGTTGATCCACACCCAAATACTGGCGAGCGGCGATCGCCCTATTCCCCCGCCAAACTCACCTGATCAACCGCAGCAGCATATAAATTGCTGACGAGTGCGATTGCCCCTTCCCGGTCAATGGGCTGATCAGTCTCTAGCAGTGACTCATATCTGATCTGTGTAGCAAACGCGCTGTACTGCTGCAATGCCTCAAAAGAGTCCATGTTGTAGCCCCTCTCCTCCAGCGATCGCAGCAAACTCCCTAAATCGTGAATGAACGGATAAATCTCCCCGATCGCAGCGATCCAAGCCTTGAGACATTTCTCCGTCGCTTGCTGCACATGGAACCCAAAGATCTCATCGGCAAAAACCTCTGCATCCCTCATCCCTTCAAGGGCTCGTAGATCCCTCAATGCGGCTTTCAGCAATATTCTGGCTTGATCCACATCGTTCATAGATCACCCTTCCCTCCTGTAATGCCCTAGTAGTGATGTGGTTGCGGCTGCCCTTCCAGTCTTCCACCTCCCGCTGGCTATAGAGCAAAATATCTGTCGGCATGCCAAACTTGCCTACTGACTTTGAAATGCGGGTTATTTCCTTAAGTCGGCTGCGGTGTGGCCCAAACCCCTCCGCCGTCACAATCAGCAAATCTACATCCGAGTGCGGCCTGGCATTACCCCTTGCCCTAGAGCCAAATAGCACAATCTTCTCTGGGGCCACCGCCTGCACAATAGCCGCCGTCATCTGCTTCAGCAGTTTTGGCGTTAGGGTAGAATTTGCAACCATGGCAACATCTTAGGAGAATTTATTGAGCAAAAGTAGGCTGGCAGTATCTATCACTCAGCAACTGTTTTTATCCTATCCTCCACTTCTTTCGATGCCACCTCAACCCCTCCAAACTTGGCCTAAACTCCCCCTCTCCCGGTAGCCCAATCGCCTCTCCCCGAAACGCTACCATCTCTCGACTCTCCACCGCTGGATCCTCCATAAACCGCTCCTGCGGAATCACAATTTGGTAGTCATCATCCACCTCAAACCAGCCGTGGTCAAACGCCCAGTGGTGGTTCTTGCATAGCGCTGGTCATAGAGCGACACCACAATCTTGCGAAACGCCCCATTCCTGACGACGATATTTTCCTCATCCTTCAGGTCTTCCACGTTGTAGGTCGCGCTCCCCTCCCGCAAAAGCTGGCTTTTCACCGACTCAAACTCATCGATTAATGATAGCTGCTCAATCTCAGACGAGCGGCCTGCAAACCAGCTATCGATCAGCAGCCGCAGCTTTTGGCTCAAGGCCCCCCGCTCAAGGCGACGCTGCCTCTGACAGGCCAAAACCTGGTTCCGCTAAATGCCATAGGCATCCAGCATGGTGTCTATGACCTCGCAGAGATCAGCCAGTTCGGTGACCAGGTCAGTCTCCCCAGCCTCGGCGGCTTCCCGCGCTTCCTCGATCAACTTTTGCCGCAATGCTCGGCAATACTCAGCCTGGGTCATCACCTCAACGCCAAACTTGACCTGTTGACCTGCCAAGAGTTCGGGAATGCGATGGTCAAAGACCGGCCCTAGGGCGATCGCGCACCAGCTTGTTATAGTCCTTCCGCACCATAAACGTAGCTTCCTCTCCGGAGAGATAGTAGAGCACCGTCCGGCCATCTCACGCCTGTCCCCATCGACAAAAAGACGATTCTGGGCAATGGCGCGATCACATCCATCAACCATAACCCCGGCCTTGAAGCACTGGTCATGGGGGCATCAACTTCAAGCGAGACCAATTTTCTAGAAAGCCATCAGAAACCAAAAGCCAGAAGATTGCAGCATTCTAGCTCCCGACGCCTGAATTCCCCACGCCCAGGCTCGGCCCTACAGCAACCCACCACTCATCCGCTTCATTACCCGACTGGCGATATCGGCGTAGCGCACCTCGCCCGCCAAGATCTGCCCCAGGCGCTGGGTTGCCGTAGGCCGCTTAATGCCCACCCGGTAGCCGATCCCCGGCACCCGAAAAAAGAGCCCCGCAATACGCTTCGCCCAGGGCATGTCTTCGCCCCAGGTGGCGTGCATGGTGGCGGTGTAGTTGGCCAGCGCCTCGGCATCGCCGCCGATAGCCCCATGGATGGCTTCGGCGGCCCGCACCCCGCTGATCATGCCGGGGCGAATTCCCTCCGCGCTGAGGGGATCGACAATGGCGGCGGCTTCCCCCACCAGCACGGCCCGGTGGGTGTGGAGGGGATGGTTGCCGTCCCACAGTTTGAGGGGGTGGCTGTAGACCGTGCCCTGGTCGAGGCTGACCCCAAAGGACTGACTGTACTTTTCTAGGGCTTTGCGGTGGTCGCCGCTGCCTGGCCCGAGGAAGGTGCCCACCCCAATCGAGTAGGCGGCCGTTTTGGGAAAGTTCCACGCACAGCCCTGCTTGACCAGGCCAAACTCAAAGTTAATGGCGCAGTCGTTGCCCATGGGGGCTGGCACTTCTAGAACGGTGGCGGTA
>JBGSNT010000047.1:0-1551 GCA_041739575.1 Nodosilinea sp.
CGGCAAAGGCGATCGCCGTAAACACCAACACCAGGGGCCGCACCGCCCCCGCCCACTCGGGAGCCATGCCGTAGCGGGGCAGATAGCGGGGCACCAGATTCAGCAGGCCAGCCATGGCCGAGGCTCCGGCAAACCAGAGAATCGCGATCGTGCTCAGGTCGTACAGGGTACCAAAGCCGCTGCCCAAATACTGGTGAGCCAAATAGGCCAGGGCTCGCCCGTTCGCCTGCCCACCCGCCTGGAATTCTGCCGCCGGAATTAATACCGTGGTGATTACGCTGCTGGTCAGCAGAAAGAAACTCATGATTAGAGCTGCCGTCGTCAGCAGCCGATGGGTATTGCGAATGCGGCCCGTAGGTCGCTTTTCAGTATCGTCGGGACTGCCCTGCACCAACGGCATCACCGCTACTCCAGTTTCAAACCCCGACAGCCCCAGGGCCAGTTTGGGAAATAGCAGAATCGATAGGCCGATCATCCTCCAGGGGCTGCCCTGGGTCGTCGTCAGCGCTGTTTGCCCATTACCCAGTAGTGTCGGCTGTTGGATGACCTGATAGCTTCCTACCCCAATCACCACCAGATTTAAGGCTAGGTAAATCGCCACTAGCGCCACCGCCAACCCGATCGCTTCCTGAAACCCCTTCAGAAACACCGCCCCTAACAGCGCAATCAAGATCAGCGTCAGCGGCACGGTCTGACCCCGCAACACTCCAGAAAATAGCGGATTCTCGACCAGGTGAGCCGTGGCATCGGCGGCGGATAGGGTAATGGTGATGATGAAGTCGGTGGCGGCAAAGCCCAGCAGCATCAGCACAAATAACTTGCCCTGCCACCAGGGCAACAGCCGCTCCAGCATGGCGATCGAGCCTTCCCCATGGGGGCTGAGCTTCGCCACCTGGCGATAGATGGGCAGAGCTGCAAACAACGTCACTAGGATTAAAATCAGGGTGGCCAAAGGAGATAAGGCCCCTGCCGCCAGCGCGGCAATCCCCGGTTGATAGCCCAGGGTAGAGAAATAGTCCACTCCGGTGAGGCACATCACCTGCCACCAGAGGTGCTTGAACTTGTGTTCGTCAGCCTCGTCGCGGTCTTCGTTGAGTAGCCAGTGGGTAAGGTAGTGGCGGTGTTGCCTCGGCGGAATGATGGGGCTAACCATGAGGTTTCACCAACTCAATAGGGTTGAGAGGAGATTTCACTACCGCAACCATTCGACCAGCTCTAGGCGAAACCTTTCCGATGGCTGATGGAGCGAGGTAGCAGAGAATACCCCTCTTCATTGTCCGGCAAAAGCTTGGTGATACAGCGTTTCCGTTGGGCGTTCCCCGCGATCTAGGGGCCGCAGCTTTCTTCCGGTCTGACTCGCTACTGCTGACAGAGAACTCGTTAAGCCCTAAGGAGGCAGTTAACTCTAAATACTACCCCTGTTAAGGTGAGCATTAGTACTAGCGCGGTCGATTGGATACGCTAAAGACGTTACCCCTGGCCTGTTGGAATCGATGGAGTTAGCGTCCCATGATCAACGCGCTATTCGAGCAATTTGTTGAAGCTAGCCCG